>JAJDUS010000076.1 GCA_022826535.1 Prochlorococcaceae cyanobacterium jk18x1bzbins.87 | reverse complement strand
GCCTGGTCTGCTTCTTCACAAAGCTGCGCTCATAATCGCCAAAATCCAGCTGACCCTCCTTGCTCCACATAGCCTCTCTTTCAATTCCTCACCATTCTAACCTCTTCCCCAAGGCACTGCGACGTTTTCCAGGGTTTCCCTTATACAGAACTCGGGTTACATAGCTGACCCCCTTCAGAGAAGCTGCTCCATGAAGAGGAAACCCGTGTCTGAGAAGATAGAGATTATGGGGGGATTGAGAAGGGCCAAGCCCATGAGGATCGCAAGGGCATGGCCCATTGCGATGAGGTTCAGAGCGGAAGAGATTAACCAGAGAGCAACTGGAGCGGTTGTTGAAACAGTGCAAGGGCAGTCTGAGGATATAGAACATCTCTTTTTCTTTGTCAAGTAGATGTTTGGCTACGCCAAGGTGCGCTAGCGAGGCCTGGCGAAGAAAGAGAATCGGCTGGCCCTGCTTCTTGGATTTGCCAATGGGTTGCGGGCAGAGTTCTGTATGGTGTGATGCTCAGAGAATAATTCTATCAGAGTCACATGACTCCGACAAAAATCCAATCATTCAGCAAGACTTTTGATTATTTTTAGATACCGTTGAGGACCGTATACATCTGTTAGTAGTACAAAACCTTCAATGACATGTCTCTGTGGGCTAATTCAGATGTTCTTTCATGGCTCCTTTCAAATTTCCATGGGGACAATGGGATAAATGGATTGTCTCCAAAGTCCCAAAATGAGCATCTGGACACGTCAAATCATCCAAAGCGACCGGTAACATATTCCCTGGTATCCTTGGACTTGGGATTATTGAAAATCTCCTTCGTCTCATTGTACTCTGCCAAGTAGCCCACCTTTCCATCACTTCCCTCCACCTCAACAGCATTGTAAAAGGCAGTCATATCGGAAACGCGCACAGCCTGTTGCATATTATGGGTCACAATCACAATGGTGAAGTTCTGCTTGAGGGCGTGGAGAGTTTCTTCCACTTTGAGAGTGGAGATGGGATCCAGGGCAGAGCATGGTTCATCCATCAGAATCACCTCCGGCTCCACGGCAATGGCACGGGCAATGCAGAGACGTTGCTGTTGGCCCCCCGACAGGGAAAGACCACTTTCCTGGAGTTTGTCTTTGCACTCATCCCACACGGCTGCCCGGCGTAAGGAGGTTTCCACCAGCTCATCCATGTTTCCTTGAAGCCCATTGATGCGCGCCCCAAAGGCAATGTTTTCGTAGATGGTTTTGGGGAAGGGATTGGGCTTTTGAAACACCATGCCGATGCGCCGTCTCACCTCCACCGGATCCACGCGAGGGCCATACAGATCTTGACCATGAAACAATACCTTGCCCTTCATACTGAAGGAGTCGATCAGGTCGTTCATGCGGTTAAAGCAACGCAGCACCGTGGACTTCCCACAGCCGGAAGGCCCAATGAAGGCGGTTACCTTGTGCTTGGGAATATCCAGGAAAACATTCCTGACGGCTGCAAACGTCCCGTAGCTGATGGTGACGTTGGTACAACTGATAACGGGGTCAGCAATGGAGAGTGTCATGGTGCAGGGTGGGAGAAGAAGAGGGCGCAGTAAATCAGGACGCAGAGAGACGCGCCAGCCAGCGGGACAACAGGTTGGCCATCAGAATCATCACCACAAGAATGAATGATGCTGCCCAGGCCAACTGCACCTGGGGCGCAAAGGGCATGATGCCGAAGTTGTAAATCTGGACGGACATGGTTGCCGTGGGCGCCAGAAGTCCCAGTCCTGATGACCAGTCAGGCCAGAAGGGAGAAAACAGTGCCGTAAAGATCAGCGGGGCCGTTTCGCCAGCGGCACGGGCAATGCCCAGCACCACCCCGGTGGCAATGGGGGAGATGGCTGCCGGCAACACCACTCGGGTAATGGTGACAAACCGGGAGGCACCAATGCCCAAGGACCCTATGCGCAACTCCTGGGACACCAGCTTGAGTCCCTCATCGGTGGTCTTCACAATGGTGGGCAACATCAACACGGCCAGCGCCAGGCCCCCCGCCATCGCTGAAAAGGACTCGCCCCAGAGAATGCGGGTGTTCACCACCAAGGCATAAATGAACAGGCCACAAATGATGGAGGGGACGCCAGCCAAAACATTGACCCCAAAGCGAATGAATTGGGCAAACCAACCCTTCTTGGCCACCTCCGCCAGATAGATCCCCCCCCCCACGCCAACGGGAATGGCCACTAGGGCTGCCACACCGGTTACCATGGCGGTCCCAATGATGGCATTGCCCATGCCCATGGGTTCAGACAGCCCCGGTGCTGGCGGCAGCTCCGTGAAGATGGCAGGGGTGATGGCTCCGCCTCCCTTGTAGAGCACATAGAGGATGACCGTGATCAGGGGCAGGACCACCAGAATGGAAAACAGTGCCGCCAGCAGATTCATGGCCCGATTCCAAACATTACGCGGGGCATAGGGATTGTAGTTCAACCCTGAGGTAGTCAGGGGATGCTGGATGGTGGTCATAGTTTTAGTCATATTTCAAGGCAAGCCGTTTGACAATCACCTGGGCGCAGATGTTCACCAGGAAGGTGAGAATCATCAGGAGCAAGGCGGCGTAGTACAGGGCGGAAACCTGAATGTCATCCGCCTCGCCAAATTGATTGGCCAGCAGTGAGGCGATGGTGCTGCTGGGGGAAAACCAACTGGCGCTCAAATTGGTGGAGTTGCCAATGATCATGGTCACAGCCATGGTTTCCCCAAGGGCCCGCCCCAGAGCCAACATGGTGCCCCCCACGATTCCGGAAATCGCGGCCGGGATGAGCACCTGGAAGATGCTGGTCCAGCGGGTTGCCCCAATGGCATAGGCCCCTTGACGGAGTTCTATGGGCACCTGGTTGAGGGAATCCCGGGAAACAGCCGTGATGATGGGCAGCAGCATCACCACCAGGATCAAGGAGGCCATGGCCAGATTGGGGCCACCGGGCTCAGTGCCGAAGAAGGGGAGCCAACCCAGATGGGTATGGAGCGGTGTAAACACCGTCAGGAAGCCGTTGAGCATGGCCATGGCCCAAAGCCCTAACACCACGGAGGGAATGGCCGCCAGGAGTTCCACCATGAAGCCAATGGTGGTTCTCAGCTTTTGGGGCAGGAAATCTTCCGTCAGAAAAATGGCGGTCCCCACCCCCAAGGGCACGGCCAGCAGCAGCGCCAGGGCCGAGGTCATCAGGGTGCCATAAATGGGTGTCAGCGCCCCATAATCACTGCGGACGGGATTCCAACTGCTGTTGGCCAAAAATCCCAGGCCAAAGTGGGGAATGGCTCCCCAGCGCACCCCGAATGTCTCTTCATCGTTCCAGGGGGCGATGCCTTGCCAGATGGAGTCCGGATTCCAAGGCAGGAGGCTGGAGAGATCTCCTTGAAATACCGCCTGGAAGCCCACCGTGAAGAAAATGCCGAATACCGTCAGGCTCACCACAGACGCCAGGATGGCCGTCATCCGGATGAAGGCGCGGTCAACCAGCTTCTCTGCCCAGGGACGCTTCTTGTGGGTAAACATGGGTGCCATAACAAGGTCTGGGGTCAGGGATCCGGGATGAGCTGTGGAAAAGGGCGCCGGTTCGGAATCAGCGCCCCCATCGGAACTCAGCGCTGCAGGGAGGCAACAGCAGCCCTGGACTTGGCCACCACACTGTCGGGCAGGGGCACATAGCCGAGGGAGTCGCTAATGCCCTGGGCCTCGTCGGAGAGCATGTAGTTGAAGGTCTTCTTCAGGGCCTCCAGCTTGGAGCCATTGCCAGTCTGGTAAGCCAGGACCCAGGTCAGGGACACAATGGGGAAGGAATTCTCGCCAGCGGGGTTAGCATCCGTCCCCCTCAACTGATCGTCCAGAACGATCTTGGACAGACCCTCGGCGGCAGTGGTGGCGCTGGGCTTCACATAGTTTCCAGCCTTGTTCTGGAGGGCAGCAGTCTGCAAGCCGGAGCGCTGCACATAGCCGTAATTGACGTAGCCAATGGTGCCCACCTTGTTCTGGATCAGACCAGCCACCCCGGAGTTCCCCTTGCCACCCACGCCAACGGGCCACTCCACGGTTTTACCGGCGCCCACTTTCTCCTTCCATTCAGAGGAAAAGGCGGAGAGGGACTTGGTGAAGCCTGCAGTGGTGCCGGAGCCGTCGGAGCGGTGGGCAACGGTGATGATGCCGGCATCACAACCCACATCGGACCAGTTTCCGATGGCGCCCATGAAGATGTCCACCACTTGGCTCTGGCTGAGCCTGAGGTCACAGCCGGGCTTGTTGTAAGCCACCGCGATGGCACCGCCGGTCATGGGGATTTGCACCGCACCACGGCGCACCTTGGCCACTTTTGCATCGTCCATGGCGGAGTCCGAGGCACCGAAGTCCACATCGTTGTTGGTGAACAGCTTGACGCCGGTACCGGACCCTGTGGCCTGGTAATTCACCTGGGGACCGCCATCAGCAGCCAGATCCTTGAACCAGCGCTCATAGATGGGGGCCGGGAACGAGGCGCCAGCGCCATCAAGACGGGTCTGCGCCAGGGCAGGCAAGGAGAGACCAGTGGCAACGGCAAATAGCCCTGCACTGGCAGCAGTGAGGGTTTTTGCGAGGACAGACATGGAAAAACCTGGAGGAGTATGCGGGGGAAATTCCCTCGTGCAGCACGCTAGGAGGGGAGGAAGTTAAGGTTCCAGGCCAGGGACATTAAGGAATTGCTATGGGTTCTCCCGGCTTCGTTAAACACCGTGACCGCTGTTCAGTAAGTGGCCACTGAACTCGCTGTTCTATGGGTGGTGCAGGTACGGTGAATCATCACGTCATCCGGTCAATGGGCCGAGCCGTTGGAATCGATCTCGGGACCACAAACTCTGTTGTGGCTGTGCTGGAGGGGGGACGCCCCCAGGTGATTGCCAATGCTGAAGGTTTGCGCACCACCCCCTCCATGGTGGGCTTCAGCAAGGCGGGGGAGTTGCTGGTGGGTCGTCAGGCCCGCCGCCAACTGGTGCTGAATCCCACCAACACTTTCGCCAACTTGAAGCGCTTCATTGGCCGCCACTACGATGAGCTGGATGAGGTTTCCAAAGGGGTTCCCTACACGATTCGCTGCAATGACCAGGGCAAAATCCGCATTGTCTGTCCAGCCACGGAGCGGGAGTATGCCCCGGAAGAACTGGTTGCCTCCATCCTCCGCAAGCTGGTGGATGATGCCGCCACCTACCTGGGGGAGCCCATTGAAGCAGGGGTGATCACCGTGCCCGCCTACTTCAATGACTCCCAACGCCAGGCCACCCGTGATGCCGGTCGACTGGCGGGCCTGGAGGTGTTACGCATCCTCAATGAGCCCACCGCTGCGGCCCTGGCCTGTGGCTTTGACCGGAAATCAGCCCGCTGTGTGCTGGTGTTTGACCTGGGGGGCGGCACATTTGATGTTTCCCTGCTCCGCATTCGCAATGGGGTCTTTGACGTGAAGGCCACCAGCGGTGATACCCAACTGGGGGGCAATGACTTTGATCAGCGGATCGTGGACTGGCTGGCAGATCAATTCCAGACGGACCACGCTGTGAACCTGCGGCGGGATCGCCAAGCCCTGCAGCGGCTGCTGGATGCGGCCGAGAAGGCCAAGCAGGAGTTGTCCGGGGTGCGCCTGACCACCGTCTCCCTCCCCTTCATTGCCACGGGTGCGGACGGACCGCTGCACCTTGAGTGTGAGCTGTCCCGGCGCGCCTTTGAGGATCTCTGCCCGGACCTGGTGGATCGGCTGCTGCGACCAGTGCGCCGCTGTCTTCAGGATGCACGGATCGCAGTGGACGACATTGACGACGTGATTTTGGTGGGGGGCTCCACCCGGATGCCCATGGTGCAACAACTGGTGCGCACCATCGTGCCCCGGGAGCCCAATCAAGGCCATAACCCTGACGAGGCGGTGGCCCTGGGGGCCGCCATTCAGGCAGGCATTCTGCGGGGGGAACTGCGGGACTTCCTCCTCAATGATGTTACCCCCCTCTCCGTTGGCCTGGAAACTATGGGTGGCGTGATGAAGCCCCTGATCCCCCGCAACACCCCGATCCCTGTTCGCAGGTCTGATACCTTCAGCACATCGGAAGCCAACCAGTCCTCTGTGGAAATCAATGTGCTGCAGGGGGAGCGGCAGATGGCTTGTGACAACAAGTCCCTGGGACGTTTTTGTCTCTCGGGAATCCCACCGGCCCCCCGGGGTGTCCCCCAGGTGCAGGTGGCTTTTGACGTGGACGCCAACGGAATCCTCCAGGTCTCTGCCATGGATCGCTCCACAGGGCGCAAGCAGACCGTCTCCATTCAGAACAGCTCCACCCTGAGTGAGCAGGAGATTCAACGCATCCTTCAAGAGGCGGAGAATCGCGCTGCGGACGACCGGCGCCGCCGCACTGCCGTGGATCGGCGCAACCAGGCGGAGACACTGCTGGTCCAGGCGGAGCGCCGCCTGCGGGATGTGGCTCTGGAGTTCGGTCCCTATGCCATGGAACGGCAAAAACAAGTGGTGGACGGGGCCAGCCGGGATCTGCAGGACCTGCTCCAGGACCCGGAGGCGTCGCCAGGGGAACTGGACGAGGCGGCTGCAGTCCTTGAAGATGCCCTACGGGTGTTGAATCGCTGTCTGAGCCGGGAGAGTCGGCGGGAGGAACGGGGGCCCCTGCGGGGCATCCGCCGCACCATTGGCTCCCTGCGGGATGAGTTTTTCGCAGAGGATGAAGACTGGGATGACTGGCCGGCCAGAACAAGGGACGGCCTGGGCCCTGGGGAGGGTTGGGAGCCGCCGGAGCGGTCCCGTCCGGATGGGCGCAGTGCTCTCTACCGGCAGGATGCCCCCGGGACCTATGGACGCCCCCCGGACCAATCCCCGGAGGATGAGTGGGTCTCCCCGAATGCGGCCTGGGAATCCCCTCAATCGCCACCCCGCAGAGGGGGGCGGCCCGCCAGTCGGCTAGCAGCAGAGCCTCCAGCGCCAAGCCCCCGCCGCTGGCCCCCTGCTCAACTGGAAGCGGATCCCTGGGAGGATCCCTAAAGGCCATGGCTGGTCCCGACCCAATGGGAAGCGAGCCTGATTATTGGGCTGTGCTGGGGCTAGCGCCTGGCGCCTCCGCCGCTGAACTCAAGCGGGCCTTTCGGCAACAGGCGAGGCGCTGGCATCCTGACCTGAATCCCGGCGATCCCACCGCTGAGGAGCGTTTCAAGTCCATCAATGCCGCCTACGGGGTGCTCAGCGACCCTTCCCGTCAGCGGGCTTGGCGGCAAGGGGACGACAGCGCCACAAACGGGGAGGATCTTAGGGGCTTCCCATCCTTTGAAGACTACCTGGCCCACCTTTTCGGGCGGCGACAACCAGTGGATCGCTCCAGTCCGCCACCGCCACCGACAGGCCGGGCCGAACCAGCGCAGCAGGAGGCAAACCCATCCCCGCCACCACCATCGGCAACCCCAGCCCAGCCCCAGCCCTGCCGAGAGACGGCCCTGGTCCTGACGCCTCAGCAAGCCTGGGCAGGATCCCGGCAGGTGGTGGCGCTACCCGATGGAACCCATGTGGAAGTGCATACACCCCCTGGTGCGGGGGACGGCTGGCGTCTTCGGCTGGCCGGTGTGGCCCCGGATGGGAGGGACCATCTCTTGCGACTTCACGTGCGCACCCGGGATGGTCTCCGCCTGGACGGCCTGGATGTGCATTGTCGTCTTGATGTATCACCTGCTGATGCGGCTCTGGGGGCCCAGGTCATGGCCCCCAGCCTGCACGGCCCCGTGGAGTTGCAGATCCCCCCCCGGTCCTCCAGTGGTCAATTGCTGCGACTGCGGCGCTGTGGTTTTTGCACCGATGAAGACTGTGGGGATCAGATTGTGGAAGTGCGCATTGTCATCCCCCCGGTTCTGCCGGAAGAGATTGTGGACATGTACCGTCAACTGCAGGATCTGGAGTCCTCCTTGTAGAGCTTGAAGAAACTGCCCCCACTGTTGCGGAAACGATAGGGCAGTGGTGGACAAGAGTTGCAGGATGGTCTGAGATCTATAGACACAAGGCTATGGCAGAGATAAAAACTACAAGATGCTGGTCACTGGAGTATGACCCCCTTGCGTCCCCCGTTGTGCCCCCATCTTCTCCTCTGCCATCCTCCTGGCCACTGTTGCCACCTTCTGGTGATAAGTCCTGGTCTTGAGCACTTGGCAATTGAGGGCATGTTAATCATGGAGGATCGTCACATTTGTCAGGAACTTTAGTTGTATTTCTTCTGTGACTTTGTAATTGATTTCATGTTTCTGACCATTTGTTTCCCCACCATAACAATGTTCCCTTCTACTTTATTTTCTGATGTCATCTACCAAGTCTCTAGCCAGTGTACTGGTGTTGGTCTTTGGAGTAAACCTGTCCATCTGCAAGCCAGTCTGGAGCCAGGAACAGCGCAGTACAGTCGACGACACACTTCTTGACGATGTGGTTGAGTTGCCAGAAGTCACGGTCTTTGGTGCTGCTCGTGATGGGCGCGATCTTCTTGACACCCCCAGTGCTGTTACGGTAATCGATGGGGCTGAGATGGATCGTCTGCAGCCCTCAGCCCATGGAGGGTTGATGGGTGACACCCCTGGTATGGTGATTCAGGGTGGGCGGGGCGTTGCCCAGGAGCCCAATATTCGTGGCTTTCAAGATGAGCAGGTTGTGGTTCGTGTCGATGGTGCCCGCCAGAATTTTGATCTTCAACACCGCGGTCGGTTTTTTGTAGATCTAATAATGTTGAAACAGGTTGAGGTTTTGAGAGGTGGCGCCTCCACAATGTTTGGATCGGGAGCCCTTGGTGGTGTGATCTCTCTCGACACGAAGGATGCTAGCGATATCCTGAAACCGGGAGAGACATGGGGAAGTGAGGTGAATGTTGGCTTCCATGGCCAAGGCAGTGAAGCGTTGCGGGCCATAACCGGGGCTGTCCAGAAGGGAGATGTAAGCATGCTTGCCTTTTTCTCCCAACGCTTAATGTACATTGATCTTGTAGATGGCGATGACAATCCGATTCTGGATTCTGCCGTTGATAATTTGAATGGGATGTTCAAGTTGGCCTGGGAGCCCAATAGTGATCAGGAAATTTTATTAGACTGGAGAATCTATGTCGACGATGGTCAAGTTCCAAATACGGCAAATCGAGACACTGTTGATGCTGACCTTAGGGAAAGTCGATTGGTAGATCGCGATCTCAATCATCAACAATATAGATTTAAATGGAACTATATGCCTTTCAATAATAATCTTGTCAATCTATCGACATTGATTTATTATAATAGTACTCGTTCCGAAGAAAGAAGAGTCAGTCTTCTCTCAGGAGAAAACAAGAGGAGACTTGATACCACTGACATCTCGACTGTTGGTGCTGAGATCACCAATCTTTCCGACTTTCACCTTGGCCGGATGCCCGTCACACTTGCCTATGGATTGGAATTCTTCAAGGATGACCACAAAGCCACCCGCAACGGCGAAGACCGCCTTGAGTCGCCAACTGCCCAGCGCTCCCTCCATGCTGGCTTTGCCCAGGCTGACTTTATGGTTCACCCGGAAATTACCTTGAGTTCCGGCTTGCGCTACGATGCCTTCAACCTTGACCCTCCAGATCACCATGACCCTGAAAAGAATTTTTCACAGCGTGATGAGAGCGCCTTATCACCATGGCTTGCTCTTAATTGGCAACCTTCCGATAATTTACAATTCTTTACTAGTGTTTCTCAAGCTTTTCGGGCTCCAACATTAACTGAAATCTACGCTCAAGGCACACATTTTCGCATAGAAAATGCCGGTCAAATTCCAAACATTGGTCGCGATGGTCGTCCAATGATTGATCCTGTGACGCGCCGTCCGATTATGGTCAGCTTTGATATCGATAATCAATTTATGCCAAATCCAGATCTTCAATCCGAGAAGGCAACTCAGATGGAAATTGGTACACGTTACCAACGGAGCAACGTTGCTATGGCGAGAGATCAATTATTGCTTTCTGCAAATGCTTATTATTCTGCCGTTGACAACTATATTGAGACTTACTTTCCAGAAATTGGCTTTACATCGCCCATGGGACCAGGAAATGCTACTATAAACACGGGAACAGCAACGCGCAATGTCAATGCAGTGCTATATGGATTTGAGGCCGAAATGGCCTACGATTCTCCATCCTGGTTCACTTCTGCCAACCTCACGATTCCCCGGGGAAGTGAGCATGACAGTTCACAGCAACTGGGCAATATTCCCCAAGACCGTCTTTCTGTTACTGTGGGTCTAAAACCAGGCCCAAAATGGGAAATTGGCTTACGCTCCACCGTGGCTGGTGAAAGGGATGTCAGCGATGCAGATGGTGACCTTGGCTTCGCAGACACTGAAAGCTTTGCAACCTTTGATCTGTTTGCCAACCTCCGTCTTAGTGACAATCCTTCATCGGATGTCCTTGTTTCATTTGGCGTTGACAATATCACCAATCAGAAGTATAAACTTCATCCCAATGTTTTGAATAGTCCGGGCAGATCTGTTAAGCTGGGAACCAGGCTTACATTTTAACTCCAATTCTGGATAGGGTCAGGAGAGATTAGGGATGTGGACTGTGCCGATGTTGACCTTGGCTTGGAGCAGGGAGTAAGCCGCCAGGGAGGAGGGGAGATGGACAAAGGTATTGAGGGGAGAGCGGTGGTGGCTGTGCTCCAGTTCCATCCCTGACTTCAGCTTGGCAAAGAGGGTTCTGATGATGGATCGTTTTCTTGGCAGCAGCTGGTCCAGCAGGGAGAGGAGGAGGTTCTTCATGGTGCGGCGAAGCCAGTGAGCAGGTGGAGACCCCCCGCCATAGGTGCTGCATCAGTGGCTTGGAAATGTATCCCCTATCGCCAACCACCTTGCCCCGGAGTGCGGCGGTCATGGGCTCCAGCGGTTGGTGGTCATCGGTATTGCCCTCTGTGATCTGGACGGCCATGATCTGGCCCTGGTGGTTGATGGGCAGATGGAGCTTGAAGCCAAAGCACCGGCCCATAGAGGTGGTGCCCCGTTGGGCCAGCCCTTGGAACACCCTGTCCCGCCTGATCCGTGCGTTATGACAGATCGCCAGCTTGGCGCTATCGACAAAATAGGTCCGGTTTTCTGGCCACGATAACAATGGAGGAGATAAAAGGGGAGCATGAGCCGCGGCATCAGGGCCACAAACCGGTTGGTGCTGGGGAGACCAGCAAAGCAGTGGCAAAGCTCCTGCTAGGCCATAGCGCCAGAAATACTTGAAGTCCTTGCGGGAGAGAGGGGGAAGAGGGTCAGGATGAAGAGCCTCTCACCGAGGGGGAGCTTGCCTGGTCGCTGGTGCTGACGGCCTGAGGGGATCAAGTGGATGCTGTTGCCAGTCCTTAAGGAGTTGGGCAAAGTCACCAAGACAGCAGAACAGGGCCACGGTAGACCCTTCCACCTGTGTGAACGACACGGATGCTGAGTCGGGCATGGCCCGGTTGGGGAAGATCCCCCTCTCCCCGATGGGTGCCTGGGGACACTGCCCTGTCCCAGGTTGACGAGGAATCGCTGGAGCACAACGGCTCTCTTCACCAAAGGCTTTCCCCTCATGGAGGGGCCTCGCCATGGCAGTTACCCCCTTCCCTGATGGCCCCCTTATCCAGAACCGGGGTGCTTTGAACCATAAGCGACCATGATGTCTTCTCCCAAGTCACGGTTCTAATTCTTCAAAGTTGGCTTTGATGATGGAGTCGATGCCCGTTCCTGGCGCGGGTTTTGGAGCGGCCGTTGCATGAAAGCAGCCGTCAGCCTGCTGGCTGGTCCAGTCCAGGCCCAGGATTTAACCAGGCGGATTGTTGTCACTGGTGGTGATCCCACAGAGATTGTTTTCTACTCCTGATGCTCAAGATCACCTTGTGGGTGTTGATGAAACATCCACATGGCCGCCACAAGCGCAGGATCTTCCCCAGATTGGTGATGTCAGGCGTTTGTCCGCAGACGGGAACCACGAAAAATCACTGCTCCCCTGACCGAATAAGCCTGCTTGCCCATGCAAACTCTCTCCAAGACTGACTTCCCCATGGCAAGAGGACATTCCACGGGGAGGGCTGACCAATTTTTCCAGGTGCCCGGAAGGCATTCTGTCCTTCCTTGGATCCGGACTTGCTCATTACCCCCCATGATGCTGGCCCGGATCTGGTGCAGTAGCAGCTCCAGCAGGCTGGTGTCGTGGTTGTTCAGGCCCCTGCTGAGGCCAGCGCGAGGCGGATCAAGTGAGATGGCGGCGCCAATGGGCTTTTGCGCGTCTGCCAGGGGAGAATTGAGACTTTGCTGTCGCGCTGGAGACCATGATCCCAATGAACCAGGCCACAATCACAACAGCGGGGGCTGTGGCTGTGGCCCGATCTCGACAGCACTGGCAGCGCAAACCTGACTTTATTTGGTTTCAGTGAAGTCCGCGTCGATGACGTCATCGCCACCACCGCTGGCGCCACCTGTGGATGCTCCAGCTCCTGCAGGGGCCGTTGGGTCCTGGCCGGGTGCGCCGCCTGGGTTTTGGCCAGCGGCTTGCTGGTAGACCGATGCCCCCGCAGCATAGAGGGCCTGTTGCACCTGATCCTTCAGGGATTTGATGCGGTTCAGGTCTTCCCCCTCCAGAGCTTCTTTGAGCTCCTTATTGAGGGTCTCCACTTTTTCCTTCTCGGCCGCGGGTAGCTTGTCCCCCAAATCAGCCAGTTGCTTTTCCGCCTGATAGACCAGACTGTCAGCCTCATTGCGCAGGTCAATGCGCTCCCGCTTCTGCTTATCGGCGGCGGCGTTTTCTTCGGCGTCCTTCACCATGCGGTCCACCTCCTTGTCATTCAAGGTGGAGGAGCCTGTGATGGAAATGGACTGCTCCTTGCCGCTGCCTTCATCCCGGGCGGTGACATTCAAAATGCCGTTGGCATCAATATCAAATGTCACCTTGATCTGGGGCACACCCCGGGGCGAGGGGGGAATTCCTTCCAGCTTGAAGGTACCCAGGCTCTTGTTGTCCTTGGCCATCTCCCGCTCGCCCTGGAGCACCTGGATTTCCACATTGGTCTGGCCATCCACTGCGGTGGAGTACACCTGCTCCTTCTTGGTGGGGATGGTGGTGTTGCGGTCGATCATCTTGGTCATCACGCCACCGAGGGTTTCCACACCGAGGGAGAGGGGCGTCACATCCAGCAGGAGGATGTCTTTTACATCACCAGACAGCACACCCCCTTGAATGGCGGCGCCCACGGCCACCACCTCATCGGGGTTCACCGACTGGTTGGGGTCTTTGCCAGTCACCTTCTTCACCAGATCCTTCACAGCGGGGATGCGGGTGGAGCCACCCACCATCACCACCTCATCCAGTTCTCCTGCGGAGAGTTTAGCATCCGCAAGGGCCCGTTCCACCGGTGTGCGGCAGCGGTCAATCAGATGGCTGGAGAGTTCCTCGAAGCGGGCCCGGGTGATGGTCACGTTCAAGTGCTTGGGACCATCCTGGGTGGCGGTGATGAACGGCAGGTTCACCTCGCTCTGGGTGGCGCTGGAGAGTTCGATTTTTGCCTTCTCAGCCGCCTCCGTGAGCCGCTGCAGGGCTTGCTTGTCCTGACGCAGGTCAATTCCCTCTTCAGATTTGAACGTATTGGCCAGGTGGTCCACGATCACCTTGTCAAAGTCATCGCCACCCAAATGGGTGTCCCCGCTTGTGGCCAACACCTCAAACACCCCATCCCCCACTTCCAGAACAGAAACATCAAAGGTGCCACCGCCTAGGTCAAACACCAGGATGCGCTCGTTATTCTTTTTGTCGAGGCCATAGGCCAGGGCGGCAGCGGTGGGTTCATTGATGATGCGCAACACCTCCAGACCGGCGATTTTGCCCGCATCCTTGGTGGCCTGGCGCTGGGAGTCATTAAAGTAGGCAGGAACGGTCACCACTGCCTGGGTCACCTTGTCCCCCAGGTAGGTGCTGGCATCATCCGCCAGCTTACGCAACACTTGGGCAGACACCTCTTCCGGCGCAAACTCCTTGGCCAGCACCGGGCAATCAATTTTCACCCGGCTGCCGGCACTCTTTACCTCGTAGGCCACTTCCTTGAGTTCCTCGCCCACTTCCTCCGTGCGGCGGCCAATGAAACGCTTGGCGGAATAGAAGGTGTTGCCAGGGTTCATCACCGCCTGACGCTTGGCAATCTGCCCAACAAGCTGGTCCTGGTTCTTGGTGTAAGCCACCACGGACGGGGTGGTGCGGAACCCCTCGGCATTGGCGATCACCGTGGGTTTGCCACCCTCCATCACAGCGACACAACTATTGGTGGTGCCGAGATCAATGCCAACGACCTTGCCCATGGTTTCGATACCGGAGAACGTGACTGCTAAAAGCGTGATGCATCCTCCCCTGCCATGCCCACTGCTGGAGAGGCGTGTTTTCCGAACCCTGCCTACACTCAACCCACCGTTTCCAAAGCCCTATGGCCGGAATTAGGGGATCCACAAAGCTTCTGGCGGTGTTGGGTGATCCGGTGGGCCATTCCCTCTCCCCCGTCCTGCAGAACGCCGCCATCCACAAGCTGGGATTGGATTGGTGCTACATGGCGTTGCCGGTGTCTGCCACCGCCTTGCCCGTTGCCCTGGAGGGTCTCCACGCCCTGGGGGCCATCGGCCTCAATGTGACCATTCCCCACAAGCAGGCGGTGATGCCCTTGCTTCAGCAGGTAACCCCCCTGGCCCAGTGCATTGGTGCCGTCAACACCTTGATACGACAGCCCCATGGCTGGGCTGGGGACAACACCGACATGGCAGGGTTCATGGCGCCTCTGCAACGGCAGGGGGTGGACTTGAAGGGCAAAACCGCCCTGGTGCTGGGTGGGGGGGGCAGTGCTAGGGCAGTGGCCGCGGGCTGCGGCGCCATGGGCTGTGGACAGATTGTGGTGGCTGGACGTAATCCCCGGCGGCTCCAGCGGTTTTTGGGGGAGGCCCGTGGCCTGGTGGACCATCTGGAGGGGATCCCCTGGGCAGGGCTGGACGCTGTTCTGGCCTCAGTGGAGTTGGTGGTGAACACCACACCTGTGGGCATGAGCCCTGCCATCGAAGCCTGCCCCTTGCACCCCAGCCAGTTGGAGCACCTCAGGCCCCACACCTGGGTCTACGACATCATTTACACCCCCCGCCCCACAACACTGCTGCGCCAGGCCAGCGCCCGGGGCTGTGGCACCATTGATGGGCTGGCCATGCTGGTGGGGCAGGGGGCAGCCGCCTTGCGCCTGTGGAGTGGTCGCCATGAGGTGGATGAAGACGCCATGCTCATGGCAGCCAGCGCCGCATTGGAGGCGCCATCTGAATCCCCCTGAATTGCACGGCGGCGCTGCGGTTTAGCCTCGTCATACCCTGGAAGCTCCCATAAACCCCCATGAATTCCATTCCCCTCTGGCAACGTGGTCTGGGGTTGGCCATGTACATCCTGCCCTGGAGTGATGCCTTGGCATTTGGTCGCCCCTTCTTCGGGTTAGGGCTGGTGCCTCCATCGGTGCAGACGGCTCTGATTCTTCCGGCGCTACCCCTGAACTGGATCAGCAGTCTCCTGCCCTTCGGTCTGGGCTCCATTTTGCTTTTTCTGGGGCTGTTTTTTGCGGTGGTGCGTAATCCGCAAGTGCCCTATTTCCTCCGCTTCAATGCCTTGCAAGCCATTTTGGCGGATATTCTTCTGGTGGTGGTCGGCTATGGACTGGCCGTCTTTGGTTGCCGCCCTGGCAGCATGGGTGGCTTCGCCTGCGATGCCTTTAGCAACACCCTGTTTCTTGGCGGTCTGTTGCTGGTCATCTTCGCCTTTGTGGAGTGTATCCGTGGACGGGAGCCCGAACTGCCCAGCCTCTCGGATGCAGTACGGCACCAACTCTTCTAAAGTCCGTCCAGCAACGTAGATTGGCCTCTTCCCGGCCCGTGCCCCCTACCCACATCCATGACCACCACCCCCACCACTGAAGCCCCAACCGCGACCCAGCAGGATCTCAGCTTTTACGAGACCATGTACATCCTCCGGCCCGACATTGCCGAGGATGCTGTGGACAGCCATGTGAACAAGTACCGGGATTGCATCCTGGGGGCTGAAGGTCAGGTGATTGACACCCAGATGCGGGGCAAGCGGCGGCTGGCCTATCCCATTGAGAAGCACACGGAGGGGATTTATGTGCAGTTGCACCACTCCGGCAATGGCCAACAGGTGGCGGTGCTGGAGCAGGCCATGGGTCTGAGTGATGATGTCATCCGCTACCTCACCATCAAGCTGAACTTTGCCCCCGTCTCCCGTGACTCCCGCGGCGAACAGGACAAGGGGACAGCCGATGCCCCCAAGCCTGACCCCGCTAGCACTCCCTGATCCATCAGCGGTGGCGGTTGGCCCAAAGGCGGGTAGCCAGGCCCCAGATGTAAATGAAGCCCGCTGCGGCCCGATGGTCGAATTGGTCCTCTCTGCCATAGGTGGCCAGATCCATGTCGTAGAGGCCATTGGCGGCCTCGCGGCCCATCACGGTGCAACTCCCCTTGTACAACCTGAAACGAACCCGGCCGTTCACCTCCTTCTGGGTTGCATCAAGGAAGCCATCCAGGGCCTGTTTGAGGGGCCCAAACCAAAGCCCCTGATAGACAAGTTCCGCCCAACGCTGCTCCAGTTGGCGCTTGGTGGCCATGACATCGGCGGCCAGACAGATGGATTCCAACTCTTGATGGGCCCGGATGAGCAGCAGCATTCCCGGGGTTTCATAGATCTCCCGTGACTTGATCCCCACCACCCGATCCTCGATCATGTCAATCCGCCCATAGCCATGGGCCCCGGCCAGGACATTGGCCTGTCGCATCAAGGTCACCGGGTCCAGGGGATGGCCATTGAGGGTGACAGGGTTGCCATGGGCAAAGCCAATCTCCACCACGACAGCTTCATCAGGGGCCGCCTCGGGTCTACAGATGAGATCATAGACATCAGCAGGGGGCTCCAGCCAAGGATCTTCCAACGGACCCGCCTCAATACTGCGCCCCAACAGGTTGAGATCAATGGAATAGGGGGAACCCTTGCTCACAGGGGCCGGAATCCCATGGCGCTCCCCATAGGCAATGGTGTCCTCACGACTCATGCCCCACTCCCGCGCCGGGGTGAGAATAGCGAGATCCGGCGCCAGGGCAGCGATGGCCAGATCAAAGCGCACCTGGTCATTGCCCTTGCCGGTGCAACCATGGGCCACCCCATCCGCCCCCAGTTCGCGGGCCACCTTCACCAGATGGCGAGCAATCAAGGGCCGCGCCAGGGCCGTGGAGAGGGGGTAGCGCCCCTGATAGAGCCCATTGGCGCGAATGGCCGGCAAGGCAAACTCCTTCATCAGCGGCTCCACCAGATCCTCCACCAACGCTTGACTGGCTCCGGCCCGGAGGGCCTTCTGGCGGATGGGTTCCAGCTCATCCCCTTGACCCAGATCCGCCGCAAAGGCAACGACATCTTCCACGCCCCACTCCTGCAGCAGGTAGGGGATGCAGACACTGGTGTCTACTCCTCCAGAGTAGGCCAATACCACGCGACGCGCCCGGACCATGGGTTCACTTCATCCTGAGGGTTTGATTCTGACGTGCTGTCAGCCACTGGTTCAAGATGGCCACAGCCGCTCCAACACCAGGCCCCAATACCACCATCACCAACACTGGCGCTGGCGGGGGGGTGGGTGCAGTGGAGTGCCCCAAATTATGAATCAGCAGGGACAACACCCAGGACAGTCCCCAGACGGACAGGGTGAGTTGCAGCTTGAAGAATGAACCAGAGACCATGAGGAGAGGCTTACATGGCAGAGTGCTGAAGCTGGAAAGCCGTTTCGGCAGAGGCTTTACTATGTTTTAAGGAACATCTGAACAAGCCGGAGTCGTCCGCCGAGACTCCTGCTTCCCCTGTCTCCACTGAGCTTCCAAGAGCTCTTAGAGCCTCAAGGGGACTTGTTCAGATGTTCCTTAAGCTCAATCGTAGAAGCGATCATAGTGTACGCCACGCCAAGAATCGGCTACCAGGAAGGCCATTGATAACCCCATTCGTGTAGCGCACAAGGGGAAGATCCTCTCCCCAAAGACTCTAGGGTCAGGATTCATGGGACAGTGTTGTGCCCACTTGCCTGCGGAAGGGTAAGAATCAGAAGAGCCAGGAGAAGCGCAGCTTGAGGGAATGGTCCACCGGCGCCGTGGCGGTGTTCTGCTCCTGGCGCTGGCCCGTCAGGGAGAAGTTCCCATGGTTCCCCCTGGAGCTCAGGGTAGGGTGCCACTGACCAGAGGA
>JAJDUS010000050.1 GCA_022826535.1 Prochlorococcaceae cyanobacterium jk18x1bzbins.87 | reverse complement strand
GTGGGTAAGCTTAGGGAAATCGTGCCCTTCACCACCATGTTGCAGTCACTGCCCCCAGCCCTTGCGCAATGGTTTCCCCTGGCCGCATGGGGCGTCGTCAGTGTTTTCCAGGGGGTCATCTGGATGGAACTCAAGGCCAGTGAGGCCAGGCTCAGGGATGAACTCAAAGCCGTTGAGGCCAGGCAGGTCAAGCGCACCGATGAACTCAGGGCCGACATCAAGGAGCTCAGGGCCGATAACAAGGCACTGGGGGAGAAGATTGACCGTTTGGTGGAGATCTTCGCCACCGTCAGGCCAGCCTGAAGCCGTCAGTGTCTGCTGGAGAGTGCAGCGGAGGCGGTGGCTTGGGTAAGCTTAGGGAAGGTGCGCACTTCACCACCATGTTGCCTTCGCTGCCCCCAGCTTTTGTGCAATGGTTCCCCCTCGCCGCATGGGGCGTTGTCAGTGTTTTCCAGGGGGGCATCTGGATGGAGCTCATCAGGCTCAGAGATGAAATCAAGGCCGTTGAGGCCAGGCTCAGGGATGAACTCAAGGCCAGCGAGGCCAGGCTCAGAAATGAACAACAGGCCAGTGAGGCCAGGCAGGTCAAGCGCACCGACGAACTCAGGGCCGACATCAAAGAACTCAGGGCCGATAACAAGGTACTGGGGGAGAAGATTGACCGTTTGGTGGAGATCTTCGCCACCGTCAAGCCAGCCTGAACCCCCCAGTCTCTGCCGGGCAGTGCAGCAATGGGGTGGCGTGGGTAGCGTGGCTCCCTCCCTCTTCCCATTCTTTGTGGAGGTGGGGGCATGGATGATGGTGGCATCCACCACCGTCCCCTCCGCAGCAGCAGGTCCTTCTCTTCCCAGTACTGCTCCACTGCCTTGAAGATCTCCTCGGTCAAGTGATGTTGTTTCACAAAATGGCGGAACGCCAGGATGGTGGTGGCATCCGGGATGTTGTCTTTGGCAAGATCAATGCCGGCGAAGCCGCGGATGGCGTTGCTATCAATCAGGGCATCTTCCATGGCGTCATCGGTCAGGGACCACCAGTTCTGCATCAGGTGAGTCCGTAGCATGGTCTCCAACTCATGGGGTGTCTTCCCCCTTGGGAAAGTCCGGAAAACTTCAAAGCGCTTTCACAGAAGACTTTCACTCCTCTCCTACAGCAAGGCTTTTCAAAAGCCAGGACTGAGCCAGAAAGGGGTTTCGTTTCCCCCTTGCCGACAGAAAGGCTGCATCACCTTCACCAGCGTTTGAGAACGGCAGCACTGCCTCCATGCCGACAGTAGCGATGCCGCCCACTGGAACCTGGTGGCAGCCCTTCCTGCTTCTGCTTCAAGGTCAATCCTTTGCTCACAGACCCTGGACGAAAACGCTCCACCTCAAACGGGGGAGAGCCCTACGCCACGAGCCATGAGCGTTGCCAGGAGGGGAATGGCGGCAAAGCCCACCAGCTCCACATTGATGATCCAGGCAAGGCGCGTGGCCAATGCCTCCCCCACCCGCGGCAATTCCCCTTTCCGTAAGGGGATGACCCATAGGATATAGGTGACGGTGGGGTAGAGGGACATTGCCCCCACAGCCAGGAACACCCCCACCTTGGTCCAGAAGAGTGGATTGTGGGTGTAGAAGCTGGCCCCTTGCCCCAGATAGAGCACCCGCAAGATGCCACTCCCCAGGAGCAGCAACGCCGCCAGACCATAGATGATGTCGGCAATGACCATCCTGGTGGCCTGCTGGCGGTCAGGGCTGGGCTGAATCAGTTGGCGCTCCATCACCAGAGCGCCAAAGCAGACCATGAAGCTGAGGTCATGGACATAGGCCACCACTGCGCTGGTTAAAACCTGACCCATGGGGAACAACAGGAGATGCAGCATCACCGTATCCATGCCATGCCCAGCCTGGGTCCTGGCTGGTGGGACGGGCACGCAAAACCAGGGTGTCCTGACCGATGATCTAACCTGACCGATGATTCCCGGGGGCGTGCTCAAGACTCTTGGACGATGCTGACCGGAAGCAGCTTCAGGCTTTTGTGAAGCACTGGCTTCGGCAAGCTGGACGCACACCCGCAGATCTGGGGCAAGCCCTGGGACTGCCCGCCGCGCCGCTGCCCACGCTCCTGAATGAACTGGTGCGAACCAACGCAAAACTGGGACCGTCAGGCCTGGTGGAGCGCCTTTGCTGGATCAATGAACGGTGGCAACAGGCAGGAGACTTTGACCCTGACCCGGATGTGCTGGAGGACCAACTGGATTTGCTCCTGGATGCCATCCAGAGGGAGTCCGGTTAAGACCGTCCTGCCGTCAACTCCAGCAGGCCCATGAGTCCACCGGCGATGGGATGGTGGCGCGCCACGGCAAACCCCGCCTGGCGCGCCAATGTTTCCTGCTGGAGGCCCGTGGCAAAGGTGGCAATGCTGCGCTCCAGATAGGCGTATTCCGCTTCCAGGTCCAACATCCTGGCCACGGGCACCACCACCTGTTGAAGATAACTGCGTTGAGCCTGGGCCCACAGGGGGTGGGAGGGGCGATTGAAATCCAGGACCACCCCGCGGCCATGGGGCCTCAACAGATGGCGGATCACCCGCAGACCTGCTGCTGCGCTAGAGAGATTCCGCAACCCATAGGCCATCATCACCCCATCGGCCATGGCAGGGGGCAGGGGCAGCGCCAACACATCTCCATGGATGAACTCCAGGGGGAGCCACGGTTGCTCCGTGGCCCGCCGCCGGGCCTGTGCCAGCGCTGCGGCTGACCCATCCACCCCGATGACACACCCATGGGGGCGCACCCGTTCCGCCAACAGCAAGGCCAGGTCGCCAGTGCCACAACAGAGGTCCACAATCCGTGCCCCCGACCGGGGCTGGAGCAACGCCACGGCCTGGCGTTTCCAGAGGCGGTGGAGACCCAGGCTGAGCAGGTCATTGAGCAGGTCATAGGTGCCTGCTGTCTGGTCAAACAACCGGAACACGGTGTCCGGCTCTGCCTGGGCAAAGGGCTGGGGCATGGCCTCGGGAGCTTGTTGAAAAACCCCCCTCAGGAACAACAAATTGACCCCCAGTGTGCCTCTTGATGACCAGGACCTGCTGTCACAGCATCATCCCCATAGCCAAGGACCTGGCTGAACTCCTCCCCCTGACTGGTCTTTTTGACAATGCCAAGCCACTATTTCTCCCCATCCCCGCTCCTGTCTTCGTAATATTGGTAACATTATCAAATGAAATCCTTGCACCGTGCTAAACTTAAGGAATCATGTCAATGGCCTGATGTGCGGGATGATGGGCCGGGCGCTGCGGGAGGGGCGGCAAGGGAAGTAGGATGCTGAGGCGTCTTGAAATCGCTGGCCATGGCAGTTGCTGATGGGCAAAAGCACCACGAGTGGGTTGCCGTCATTGGCCTGGAAACCCATGTGCAGTTGGCCACCCGAAGCAAAATCTTCTCCCCCAGCGCCACCGCCTTTGGTGATGCCCCCAACACCCATGTGGACCCCGTGGTCTTTGGCCTGCCGGGTAGCCTGCCGGTGCTCAATGGTCTGGTGCTGGAATTTGCCGTCAAGGCAGGCTTGGCCATTAACTGTCACATTGCAGAGCACAGCAAATTCGACCGTAAACAATACTTTTATCCTGATCTCCCCAAAAATTACCAAATCTCCCAATATGATCAACCCATTGCCACAGAAGGTTGGGTCGAGATTGCAGTGGTGGAGAAGGGAAAACCCACCACCACCAAACGCATTGGCATCGAACGACTGCACATGGAGGAAGACGCGGGAAAACTTCTTCATGCCGGTGCGGATCAACTCTCAGGTAGCACCCATTCCCTGGTGGATTACAACCGTGCGGGTGTTCCCCTGGTGGAGATTGTCTCCAAACCCGATTTGCGCAATGGCCGGGAGGCGGCAGCCTATGCCGCCGAGTTGCGCCGCATCATGCGCTACCTGGGGGTGAGTGACGGCAATATGCAGGAGGGTTCCCTGCGTTGTGACGTGAATATCTCGGTACGCCCCAGTGAAGACGCTCCCTTTGGCATCAAAGTGGAAATCAAGAACATGAATTCCTTCTCCGCGATTCAAAAGGCCTGTGACTATGAATTCAAGCGCCAGGTCCAAGCCATCGTTGCAGGAGAAGCCATTGTGCAGGAAACCCGTCTCTGGGATGAAGGGCGGCAATGCACAAAAGCCATGCGCAAGAAAGAGGGCAGTAGTGATTACCGTTACTTCCCCGAACCCGACTTGGGACCCATCCACGTCAGCCCGTCTCGACGGCAGGCGTGGCAAGCCCAACTGCCGGAGTTGCCCGCTGCCCGTCGCCACCGCTATGGCCAACAACTGGGACTCTCGGAATACGATGCCCGGGTGCTCACCGATGAGCGACCCATGGCCGACTACTTTGAGGCCGCCGTGGCCGCAAAGGGGAAACCCAAAGCCATTGCCAATTGGCTGATGGGTGATCTTTCCGCCTATCTTAACGCCCAGAAGCTCAGCGCGGACAAGCTTGCTTTTACACCAGCCCAGCTGGCGGAGTTGGTGGAACTCATTGAGACCAACACCATTAGCGGTAAAACCGCCAAGGAGCTCCTGCCCGAACTGTTGGCCAAGGGGGGCTCGCCAGCGGCTTTGGTGGAGCAACGGGGCCTCACCATGGTGCGTGATCCCGCCCGGCTTACTGCCCTGGTGGAGGAGTTGCTGGCGGCCCACCCCAAGGAGGTGGAACAGTTCCGCAACGGGAAGACCAAGGTCAAGGGGTTCTTTGTAGGGCAACTCATGAAGAAAACCAGGGGCAAGGCGGATCCAAAGCTGGCTAACCAGATCCTGGCCCAGGCCCTCAAGGGCTGAAGGCCTCATCTCGCCGACCCTGCAAGGGCCATGTCCACCTGCTGGACCAGCATCCCCCAGTCACCGTGATTCTTGAGGATCACATCGGCCAGGCCTCGCTTGCGCTCCAGTGGCCACTGGGCCTGGATGCGCTGCCGGGCCTCCTGGAGGCTGAGCTGGTCCCTTGCCAAGAGGCGCTCCAGTTGCCTGGTCCCATCCAGATCCACCAGCCACACCTCACTACATAACGCCTCCAGCCCCGCTTCAAACAGGAGGGGCGCCACCAGCACCACCGTTGCCCCCTGGTCATGCTGGGCAAGATCCCTGATCAAGGCCTGGGCCACAAGGGGATGGATCAAGGTCTCCAGCCAACGCCGTTCAGTGGGCTGCGCAAAGATAATGCGCCCCAGCGCACGGCGATCCAGCGCACCGCCTGGGGCTTGCAGTTGCGGACCATAACGATCCAGTACGGCCTGGCTGGCCGCTGTGCCGGGCGCCAACAATTCCCGGGCATAGGCATCCGCATCCAATGCCGGTAGACCATGCTGACCCGACAGGATGGCGGCCACGGTGCTCTTGCCCGTGGCAATGCCACCGGTGAGCCCAATGCGACGTTGTGGTCCGCACCAGCGGCGCCGCTGGTGGCCGGGCTCTGGCGCCATGAAACTTAGGTCAATGGTTCAGGCCTGCATCCCGGACTGCTGGCGTGCCATCCTGGAAGCATGAATTCCATAGGGTAACTGCTTCGCCATGGAGGATTTGTGGTCTCCCATTGCAGGGGGCATCACGGCTCCCGTGGGCTTCCAGACCAGTGGCGTGGCTGTGGGCTTGAAACCTTCGGGGGCCAGGGATCTGGCGGTGGTGGTGGCACCGCCAGGGGCCAGTTGTGCTGGGGTCTTTACCCGCAATCAGGTGCGGGCGGCCTGTGTGGACCTCTGCGCCGAGCGGCTCCAGCGCAGCGGGGGACAGGCCCGGGCTGTGGTCATCAATGCCGGTCAGGCCAATGCCTGCACGGGTGATCTGGCGCGGGCAGAGAGCGAGCGCATCACCGGGGCCATGGCCCAGCGGCTGGATCTTCCCCCGGAACAGGTTCACATCTGCTCCACCGGCGTCATTGGTCAGCCCCTCCCCGTGGACCGTTTGCTGGCGGGACAGGCTGCCCTGACCGCAGAACTGGCGGCAACGGAGGAGGCCGCCGCTGCCGCTGCCGAGGCCATTCTCACCACCGACCTGGTGCGCAAGCAATATGCCGTGGCGGCCCAGTTGGGGGATCGCAGGGTGTGCCTGGGGGGGATGGCCAAGGGTTCGGGCATGGTGCATCCGGACATGGCAACCATGCTGGCCTTCATCACCTGTGATGCGGGGGTGGATCCCCAGTGGTGGCAGCAGACGTTGCAGGCAGCGGTGGACTGTTCCTTTAATGCCATTACGGTGGACGGAGACACCAGCACCAACGACACCGTGCTGGCCTTTGCCGCTGGTGCGCCCCTGCCGATGGAACACCTGCCCCAACTGGCCCATGGCCTGGAGCACCTCTGTTGTGAACTGGCCAAGGCCCTGGCTCGGGATGGGGAGGGGGCCACATGTCTCCTGCAGGCGCAGGTGAGCGGCACAGCCACCGCCCCGGAGGCCAGGGCCATTGCCCGCACCATTTGCGGCTCCCCCCTGGTCAAGACCGCCATCCATGGCCGTGATCCCAACTGGGGCCGCATCGTGGCGGCAGCGGGGCGGGCAGGGGTGCCCCTGGATCCCGACGCCCTGGCCCTCTGGATCGGCCCCCACCAATTGCTCAAGGATGGCCGGCCCCTGGCGGTGGATCTCGCCACGGTGAGGCGCTATCTGCAAGAGCGGGCCCATGGCGCTTATTTGCAGGACGACTGCGTGGACATTCACCTGGTGGTGGGCCCAGGTCCAGCGTCAGGGTTTGCATGGGGTTGTGACCTATCGCAGGACTACATTCGTATCAATGCCCACTACACCACCTGAGGCGGCGCCCCAACAAGCAACCGACGCCAGAAAAGGCCGCCCCCCTGATCAGGAGGGCAAATCCTGGTGGAGTAGCCCTTGGGTTCCCCTGGGACCCGCCGTGGCTGGCCTGGCGCTCTCCTTGGGATTCCACGTGACCTTGCGGTTGTGGGAGCAGACCAAGACCTACGAGCCCCTTGACCTCTCCCCACCCTTTGCCGCAAAGCCCCTCCCCGGCACCAGTCTGGATAATCTCACCCGCCGCTACGGAAGCCAGCTGCCCCCGCTGCTGAACCCCACCCCCCAGCCGGATGGCTTTGCACCACCCCCGCCCCCGGTTCCGACCCCGAATGTCGCCGTGGGCGCCACAGCCGATCCGGGCCCCGGAGAAAACCCACTGGCCCAGCAACGGACCACTCTTGCGGTACCCCCATTGCCCCACCGTGCCCCCCCTGCTCCTGCAGAGCCAGGCGCCGCCGGGACTGTCATTCCCCTCCCTCCCCCTTCCTTTGGGGGACCGCAAATTCCATCACCTCCCCCGGGCAACCTTACGCCCTGAGGCAGGCCCATTGCCTCGCCCTTCAATGCCAGGAACAACGCAGTTGCCGGCCCCATGATTCAGACTGCAGATCCTTGCATTTCAGCCATGCCGTCAACGCGGATGCTCCTCCTGGCGACTGCAAGCCGGCTACGATCCCGTATCCGCAGTGGTCTTGCGGATGCCACTGCTCAGGTGGTTACGGAGACGCAATTGGCGGCGCAGCAGTTGCAACAGGAGTGGCAACTCTTCTGGGAGGAGGTCTTCCTGGAAGCGGAGCGGCTGGAGCAGTCGGGGGATGGGGCTGCAGAGCCGGACCCGTCCCCTTCCGTCCCATCCCAACAACAGGCCGCCGCCGCAGATGGGGCCCGGGAATCTGAAGGCGACAGCCGTCACCAGCCGGAGCCCGCCACCCGGAAGCGCGCCAGTCCTGCCCAGGTGCAGGAGAGCATTGACCAGTTGCGCGCCGAGGTGGCTGGGCTCAACCAGTGTCTTGAGAAGAACACCCTGTGACTGCACGACAACGGGGGGGGCACTGGCTCTGGCGGCAGCGGCGGATTGCCCGCATCTGGGGGTTTGTCGCCCAGCTTCTGCTGCGGCTGTGGTGGGACCAGCAACCATGGGTTGACCGTGGTCCTGGCCGGGAAGAGCGGCGGCGGCAGCGGCAGCACCGGCGCGCCCAATGGCTGCTGCGGGAGCTCATCAGCCTGGGGGCCACCTTCATCAAGCTGGGACAACTGCTCTCTGCCCGCCCTGATGTGCTGCCACCTGACTATGTGGCCCAGCTCAGCAAGCTGCAGGATCAGGTGCCCTCCTTCCCCTTCCCCCTGGCCCGGACACTGCTGAGGGAGGAGTTGGGTGAACGGTTGAATCAGGTTGTCTTCATTGAGGAGACACCCCTGGGTTCCGCCAGTCTGGCCCAGGTGCATGGGGCCCGCCTTGCGGATGGCCGCGCCGTGGTCTTGAAGCTGCAACGCCCCAACCTGGACAGGTTGTTCCAGTTGGATCTGGAGGTGATGCAGCAGGTGGCCGAGCTGTTGCACCGTCATCCCCGTTGGGGTCGGGGCCGGGATTGGCCAGCCCTGGCCTCCCAATGCCGTCGGGTGTTGCTACGGGAGTTGGATTTTGGTCTGGAGGCGGAGTATGCCGCCCGCTTCCGGCAGCAATTCGCCGATGACCCCATGGTGCGGGTACCAGCGGTGGTGTGGGAACTCTGCAGCCGCCGCGTGCTGTGCCTGGACTACATGCCCGGCCTGAAGATCACCGACCGTCAGGGCTTGCTGGAGCATGGCCTGAATCCCACGGACGTGGCCAGCCGGGGCTTGGCCAGCTACCTGCGCCAGTTGGTGGTCTTCGGTTTTTTTCATGCGGATCCCCACCCGGGCAATCTGGCCGTGGCTGAGGACGGTGGCTTGATCTACTACGACTTCGGCATGATGGGCACCGTGTCCCCCCTGCTGCGTAGCCGCATCCGCCGCATGGTGACCTACGTCGCGTCAAGAGATGCGGCCGGACTCACTGAAGAGTTGCAGCGGGTGGGTCTATTGGCCAAGGGCATTGACCTGGGGCCTGTGCGGCGCCTGGTGCGGCTGATGCTGACGGAAGTGCTCACCCCCCCCTTCTCCCCCCATGTGCTGGAAAAGCTTTCAGGGGATATTTACGATCTCGTCTATGGCCAACCCTTTCGTCTGCCCCCGGACCTGATCTTTGTGCTGCGGGCCCTCTCCACCTTTGAGGGGGTCGGCCGCACCCTGGATCCGGATTTTACCCTGGTGGACATTGCCAAGCCGTATCTCATTCCTCTCATGAACAGTCAAGACAAGGGCAGCAGCCAAGGCGCGGGGACCAAGGTCTTCCTCAGTGGCCTCAGCCGCCAGGCGGCAGAAGTGGGCAGCCGTGCCCTGGGCATTCCCCGCCGCCTGGATGAGAGTCTGGCCCGGCTGGAGCAGGGGGACCTGCAAGTGCAGGTGCGCTCCGGTGACAGTGAGCGCATTCTGCGCCGCCTGGTGCTGGCCCAGCAATCCAGTGGTCAAGCCATGCTTTTGGGGGGCCTGGCCATTGCCGCAGCCATTCTCTCCACCAGCCTGAGCGCCTCCCCCTGGCTGGCCTTGCTGCCCCTGGTGACCATGGCGCCTGTGGCCAAAGGCTGGCTCCAATCCAATCTGCGCTTACGGCGGGAAGAGCGCCTGCCGGGAGGCTGAGTTGAGCCCCGGGGAGGGTGGGGTGACCCCTGGCTGTCCTGGGATAGAAGCCCCGCTCTTCAGGATGGCTTTCCGTGTGCTACACGCCCTGGACGCGAGGCGCCAGCCTCCCCCTCTCCTGCTGGACCGGCGGAGATCTTGAAGGAACCTGGAGACTGGTGGACCACCTCGGCGGCAACAGGCCACGAACGAACCCACCTGAATGTTGATGAGCCGCCAACCAGGACCGACCACGGCGTGGGGAGGCCCCTCTTTGCCCGTTTGCCCGCTTCAGGACCGGCCCGCCAGGAGATTCTCCAATACCCGATCCAGCTTATCGCTCAAGGGGCTGATGTCTTCCCGTTGCCTGGCCCCACTGGCCTTGACCTCTTCGCTGGGCCTGGCCTTGGCATCCTTGATGTGGCCCTGGCCTCAGATGCGGGTGTGGATATGCTGGAGACCATAGGGCGCCATGGTCCACGGGAGGCCTCCTGTCAACTGAGGAACTGATCCAGCCTGCCAGAGGCTTTGGGCCGGCCAGCACTGATCCTGTTGGACTGGCCCATGCCCAAACCGAACTTTGCCCATGGCCCTCCGCCTGACCGGGGCTTGGTGGGCTGGATCAGCACCAAGCTCCTCACCACGGTTTCCACTTTCGTGGACCCATGCCCATGGCGCCAGCATAACGGGCCTGGCTGCCCAACTCGTCTTCAATGCGCAGGAGCCGATTGTATTTGGCCACCCGCTCGCTCCGGCTGAGGGAGCCGGTCTTGATTTGGCCGGCCTGGCTGGCCACAGCCAGATCAGCAATGGACACATCTTCCGTTTCCCCTGACCGATGACTCACCACACTGGCGTACCCATGGCGGCTGCCCAGGGCCATGGCGTCCATGGTTTCACTGAGACTGCCAATCTGGTTGACCTTGATCAGGATGGCATTGGCCACCCCTTCATCAATGCCCCGCTGCAGCCGCTGCTGATTGGTGACAAACAGATCATCCCCCACCAACTGAATGCGATTGCCCAGAACTTCCGTGAGATTTGCCCAGCCACTCCAGTCATCCTCTGCGAGGCCGTCTTCAATGGAAACAATGGGGTACTGGTCACAGAGGCCAACCAACTCATGGACCATTTCCCTGGAGCTAAAGCTGCCACCACCAAAGTGATAGGCGCCGTCATGGTAAAATTCCGTGCTGGCCACATCCATGGCCAGGGCAATCTGTTCACCGGGTCGGTAACCGGCCCGTTCAATGGCCTGCAT
Source organism: Prochlorococcaceae cyanobacterium jk18x1bzbins.87 (assembly GCA_022826535.1). Taxonomy (GTDB): domain Bacteria; phylum Cyanobacteriota; class Cyanobacteriia; order PCC-6307; family Cyanobiaceae; genus Synechococcus_B. The sequence goes on along the minus strand of JAJDUS010000050.1, from coordinate 20,459 downwards.
CAGCACTGTGAGGGCTGCGTGGTTGTCTTGCAGATCCGGCGCAAAGCCTCCTTCATCCCCCACGGCCAGGGGCAGCCCCTGCTCCTTGAGGAGATCCTTGAGGGCATGGAACACCTCAGCCCCCATGCGCAGCGCTTCGCGGAACGTGGCAGCAGCATGGGGCACCACCATGAATTCCTGAAAATCCAGTGTGTTGCTGGCATGGGCGCCGCCATTGAGCAGGTTCATGAGGGGAACCGGCAAGATGGTAGCCATGGGTCCCCCCAGATAGCGATAGAGGGGCACCCCCAGGCCCTGGGCTGCCGCATGGGCGGTGGCCAGGGACACCGCCAACACCCCATTGGCCCCCAGGCTGGATTTGTTGCGGCTGCCGTCCAGGGCTGCCATGGCCTGGTCCACAGCCTGCTGCTCCAGGGCATTGAGGCCACAGATGGCCGGCGCGATGCGCTCCTCAATGTTGGTGACCGCTTTGAGCACCCCCTTGCCCCCATAGCGGCTCTTGTCCCCATCCCGAAGTTCATGGGCCTCATGGGCGCCGGTGCTGGCGCCACTGGGCACCATGGCCCGCCCCAAGGCCCCGCCTTCCAACTGCACTTCAGCCTCCACGGTGGGGTTGCCGCGGGAGTCCAGCACCTCCCGGGCCACCACCGTATCAATCACCAAGTCAATGGAATCCAGCACTGCCCAAGCCAGGCAAAAGCGGACCCAGCTTAAGGACTCCCCTGGGTCCTGCCAACGGGACGACCACGGGTCGCTTCGCTAGATTGGTGGGGTTGCCACCACCAGCCATGACCGTCCTCCCCCCCCAATCCCCTGATCAGGAGACGGCGGAATCCCCCTCTAGTCCGGCGCGGCTCCTGTTGGTGGATGACGAGCCAGGTCTCCGCAAAGCCACCCAGGCCTATCTGGAAGAGGAATCCTTTTGTGTGGAAACAGCCAACGATGGGGAGGAGGGTTGGGAGAAAGCCCAGCAGTCGCTCCCGGATCTGGTGATCAGTGATGTGATGATGCCCCGTCTGGACGGCTATGGACTGCTGGCCCGGCTGCGGGAGGATGAGCGGTTGGCGGGAACACCTGTGGTGTTTCTCACCGCCAAAGGCATGACCGCAGACCGCATTGCCGGGTTCATGGCCGGGGTGGACGACTACATTCCCAAGCCCTTTGACCCTGATGAGTTGGTGGCCCGGGTGCGCAGTGTGTTGGCCCGTCAGCAGCGGCTGCTGGCTGAAGCGGCCCGCTTTGCAGACGCTGATGTGGGCCGGCTGGCCAAGCAGATCACCGAGATCCGCAGCCTCTTGGGCCAAGGCGGCCAAGGAAGTTCAGGCGGCAAACAAAGAAGCCGTGGCGAAACGCCTCAACAGCAATTCACACCACGGGAAGCCAGTGTGCTCCAGCTGGTGGCGGAAGGGTTAATGAATAAGGAAATCGCCAAACGTCTGGGCACCTCCATTCGTAACGTGGAAAAGTATGTGAGTCGTCTATTTGGCAAAACATCCACCTCCAGCCGCACGGAACTGGTGCGCTATGCCTTGGAAAATCATTTGGTGGATTAGCCAATGGGACATCGGGAAACATCGCCGCCTCCTTGACCGAAAAAGTCTGCTGGCCCATGGGCAAACATCCTCCACCACTGACTTTCCCATGGTGAGGGGGCATGTCAAGGGGAAAGCCGCCCTACGGGTTGGAGACCATGCTACGGATTCACCTGATGCAGAACGGGTGGTCCCTGAGGGACGACGCTATGGAAGATGTCCTGATTGACACCGGCACCATCCGCCGCTTCGCCGGGATTGATCTTGCTAAAGACAACATCCTGGTGCCACCACCATCTTGGCGTTCCGCCATATTGTGGAACAACATCACTTGAGCAAGGAGATCTTCAAGACGGTGGAGCAGTGCTTGGAAGAGAAGGGCCTGCTGCTGCGGGAGGGGACGGTAGTAGATGCCACCATCATCCACGCCCCCACCTCCACAAAGAATGAGGAGAGGGAACGGGAACCACAGATGCACCAAACCCGTAAAGGGAACCAGTGGTTCTTTGGCATGAAGGGGCAGATTGGGGTGGATAAGGATTCCGGCTTGATCCACTCTGTGGCCACCACGGCCGCTCATGTCAGTGATGGGGGGATGGCAGCAGAGTTATTGCATGGAGAAGAGAAGGTGGGTCTATGGGGATGCCGGATGCCAAGGCCTTGAGAAGCGAGAGGAGATGACAGGACGAGAGGTGGACTGTCGCACTCCCATGGGACCAGGGAAGTGCCGCCACTTACCTGATGATGGAGAAGGGACAGTACAACGGTGGGTGGAGCGTGCCAAGGCCCATGTCAGAGCCAAGGTAGAGCACCCCTGACCGGTGCCCAAGGGGCAGTTTGGGTTTCGGAAAACCAGGTTACGGGGCCTGGCCAAAAATTACAGCAAGGTGATGACGTTAGCGGCCCTGACCAACTTATTCTTGGGACGGAAGAAGTTATTAGGGATGGTGACATAGGAGTAGTGTGTCAACCCACTGCTCTGAGACCGCTATCAAGTCCAAGAAGAGCTATCCCAAGGGCAATGTACAGCGCTTTGACCCTCAAGAAGCTCCTTGCGAGAGAAAAGAGAGCAGCTCCACTGAATGATTCTCCTGCCCACATGGTTCTCCAGCGATTCCTTAGGGAAAGCCTGGACAACTTCAAAGCACTTTCACAGAAGACTCTCACTCCTCTCTTACGGCAAGGCTTTTGAAAAGCCAGGACTGAGCCAGAAAGGGATTTTCCAGTGTTTCCTTAGGGATCTAAACGCTGGCCCATGGGGAAGCCTTCCGCCTGTGGGAATGACACGGATCCTGAACCAGGCCCTGCCCGGTTGAGGACCATCCCCCCTGCCCCTGCAGGCGCCTGGGGACAGGCCTTTTCCCAGGTTGAGACGTTTGCTGGAGCGCAACAGTCCTCTCCACCAGAGACTTTCTTCCTGATGCACTGATCCGTAACCGGAGTCTCCCCTGATTTTCCAAGGCCACACTGCCGTCCAGGCCGTGCGGGTTTCCAAGGTATCTCTTCACCTGCTTAGCCCATGGCCGGCATTAGGGGATCTTCCCCGCCTCAGCTTCTTCCAGCCGTTGCCGTAGACGCTGGCACCAACCTTCCATCCAGCCCAGATCTGCGGCATTGAAGCAACGGGGCTTGGCGCCAGCCACCACCAGTAACCCCTGGGGGCCCAATGGTTCTAACAGTACGGCCGGGGTCCCTTCCGGCAGATAGGTGAATTCCCGGCATCCGGGAAAAAGCTTCAAATTCACCAGATAGAGACGCTGTTGGCGGCGCAGCACCCGTTGTGCCAAGGGGCCGTCCTGATAGGGTGTGCCGGTGAGCAGGCCGCGGCTCAATAGGGGGCGTTGCTTCCAGATGCAGTGGATGGCCACGGCGGCAGTGTTCAACAGCAGCATCTGGGAACCCCAGCCCAACTCCTCCCGTACCCCCTCGGCCAAGCCCTCCGCCAACTGGAGTCCTTGCTCTCCGGTGAGGGCCAATGGTCGTTGCGCCGTGGGATCCACCCGGGTCCAGTTGAGCCCCACCACCATGAGACCGACTGCCATCAGCGAACCCACCACATCAGCGCGCCCCAGGCTCACATGGGCCGGGCTGCCCCCTGACAGGAGGTGGTTCAACGCCAGGGCCAGGGCGCCGATGCTGCCGCTGAACAGGCTGAGGCGGGCTCCTGTGGTCATGGATTGCTGACGCCAAGGGGGTTCTACCTTGGCACTCCATGCCCAACCCTGCTGAAATATCAACACCCCCATCAACTCCCACCATGGAGACCGACACAGCCTTTGCCGCCATTGCCCTTGCCGCTGTGGCCTCCGACGGCGTTTGCACCCGGGAGGAAGCCCGGGCGCTGCGGCGAGAATTGGAGTTTCGCTATCCCTATAGTGAGATGAACGAGACGGCCATGGGCGCCCTGTTTGACCAGTTGTTGCGCCGCATTCGCGAGGACGGCCACGGGGCCCTGGTGGCAGAAGCCGCCGGCGCCCTCAACCACCATCAGCAACTGACAGCCTTTGCTGTGGCCTGTAACCTGGTTCGGAGCGATTACCGCACCACCCCCGAGGAGGAGGCTTTTCTGGAAGACCTGGCCCAGGCCATGGACCTGAATGCCGCTGAGCGTACCACCATTCCTGATGTGTTGACCATTCTGTATCGCGACGCCCTACACCCCCACCCAACCGCCACAGGCACGGCATAATGACGGGATAGCGATCAGTGATGATGATGAGATGGCTTTGGGGACTTTTCCTGTGGGGACTTTTCCTGTTGGGCCTGGTGGTGCTGGCGTCCTCCTCCATGGCCCTGACGGCTGCTGATTTCCCCGCTGCACCACCAGTGCAGGAGCGGGTTGTGGATCAGGCACAGGTGTTCAGCCGGGCCGCAGTCGGGGAGTTGAACCGCCACCTGTCTGAACTGACCAGCTACGATGTAGAGGCCCATCTGGTCACCCTGGGGCGCGTAGACTACGGCAGCACCCCCACCGCCGTTGCCGCGGACCTGTTGGGGCGCTGGCAGCAGCAGAACCCCCAGGACCGATTGGTCACCCTGGTGGAAACCAGGACAGGTCAGGTGGCTGTGGTGGCCAGCCCTGCCCTGACCAGGCGCCTGCCCCCTGATCTGCTGCAAAGCACCGCCGAGGATACCATGGCCGGTCAGCTCCGTCGCGGGGAAGGGTATCGCTTCACCATGCTGCAGGGTCTCCAGCGGCTGGATACTGTTTTGGCGGGAGAAGAGGATCCTGGGCCGCCGGTGCTGGAGACCGCCATGCCCGCTGTGCGCTCCAATGTGCCCAGCCATGGGGAGACAGCTGCCAGCAATGCCTTGACCTGGGTGGCGGTGTTGCTGGGCTTGGGGACAGTGATTCCCATGGTCACCTGGTGGGTGTTTTCCCGCTGATGCCTTCATTGCGACATTGCCTGTCATGGCCTTGAACCGCTGGCTCAGACGTCTGGTGCGGGTCCAGGGCAGGGTGGGTGGGCCAGGACGGTTGGAGACGGCCACCGCAGCGGCGCTGCGGATTCAGACCATTGAGCTGGAGCATTTCCAGGGGGACCTGGTGCGCTTTGACCAGGAGCTTGGTGGGAGCACCAGCAGGCTGGCCATCGTGGCGCGGCAGTTTCGTCAGGCCATGGCTATTTGTCGGCGGGAATTGCCGGAGTTACAGGCCTGTCGGGGAGAGCTTACCCCGGAACAGTTGCAGCAACTGCAATTGGTGGAGGAGGTGGTGGGCGCCTACCATCAGCAGGGTTCCGGAAACACCAGCCGTGGGTCCGGTCTCAGCCAGGCGCCTGAGATGCTACCCCGCAGTTTTCTGGGCCTCTTTTCCCAACTGCAGGGGCGTCTTGTACCGGGGGGCGAAGTTGCTACAGTGGAAAGCTTTCGGCGGCGACGGGATGCCACATTGGTGTCCCTGCGCATCCTGCTGTTGCTGGTGGTGGTGCCCCTGTTGTTTCAGCAATTCAGCCGCACCCTGCTGGTGGGTCCCCTGGTGGACCGCATTGCCCCCGCTGTTCCCGTCATCATGTACACCCGCGGGACGCTGGAGGAGCAGGCTGTGGAGAAATTACGCATCTACAAGGAGGAACTTGAATTTGAAGCCCTGCTGCGGGGGGAGGCGATGCCGTCCATTGAGGACATGCAATCCAGCTTGCGGAAAAGGGCCGATGAACTCCAAACGGAAAACGAGCGGGAAAGCACCACGGCCATCAAAAATCTGCTGGCGGATGGGTTTGGCGTGCTGGGCTTTGCCTTGGTCTGCCTCCTCTGCCGGGAAGAACTGCGGGTCCTGCGCAGCTTTTTCGACGAGATTGTTTATGGCCTGAGCGATAGCGCCAAGGCCTTTACCATTATTCTGTTCACGGATATGTTTGTTGGTTACCATAGTCCTGAGGGATGGAATGTTTTACTACAGGGAATTTCTGAGCATCTGGGTCTACCTCCTAATCCAAGTTTTATTGGCTTATTTGTGGCAACGTTTCCTGTGATTCTGGCCACAATCTTCAAGTATTGGATTTTTCGCTATCTCAACCGTGTCTCTCCCTCTTCCGTGGCCACCCTACGGAACATGAATGGTGGAGGCTAAGGTGGATCCCACTTCACTTTCACTGGGAAACGGCGGCCCACCGGGGCATGGGGTTCTGGTTTTGGGGGGCAGTGGCAGCGGTAAGAGCCGGTGGGCTGAACATCTGGCGTCCACCTGGGCCTCCGCCCATCAGCAGCCCGTGCTTTATGTGGCTACTGGTGATGCCACATTGGTGGATACCGATTGGCAGCAGCGTCTCCGAAGGCACCGCCGTCGCCGCCCAGCCCACTGGCAAACCCAGGAGTGTGGCGCCGCCTTGGCAGAGGCACTGGCCGCAGCGGAGGCAGCGCCATTGCGGCTGGTGGATGCCCTCAGCAGTTGGGTCAGCACCCTGCTGGACCTGGAAGACCCTGCCTGGCAAGCACAGGTTGAGCAGTTGCTGACCTGCTTTCCCCCGAAGCAGGGCCTCACCATCCTGGTGAGTGACGAGGTGTCCTGGGGGGGAGTTCCCCCATTGGCCAGCGGCTACCGCTTCCGGGAGCGCCTGGCCCGTCTCAACCGCCATGTGGCCCAGTGCTGCCAGGGCCACTGGCTGGTGGTGGCTGGTCGTGCCGTGGATTTAACCCAATGGTCCCAACCGGTGCCCCACCCCTGAGCTCAGGGTCAGGACTCATACATGACCAGTGATCCTCTCACCCGTGAGGGACCCCCAAGAGGGCACCAGGAGGAGATGGGTGATGGCCCGGTTGTTGGGGCTGAGGAAGGAGCAGGTTGCCCGCATCCGCCCCTTGTTACCAGGGAACGGGGTATGAAGCGGGCCAATGACAGAAAGGTGTTGAGCGATCATCCCTGTGACCCGGAGGAGTCTGCACCGGGTGGATGCCCCGGCGGCCAATGGCCTCCACAAAACCCTCGACAACCGTTGCTGCCGTTGGTCAGATAAGGGTGTTTTGGGGTCTACATATTTAAATCAACTAACCAGTGTAGCTGGTGGCCGACCCGGAGGGGGGAGAAGCTGGTGATATACTGGAGACCGATACCCCACGGTCATGCCTGCCCACGATTTCATCGTACCCCCACCCTCACCCCCACCACTCTCAAGCTCCAACGGACCTGGGCGGATCCCCCTCTGGAGGAGCCGTGAGGGAGAGGTCTTAGGCGCACTTGGTAGGGCAGCAGGACTGGGGCTGGTTTTACTTGGGCTACGCCGCAGGCAGTAATAACCTGAATCCTGACACATTACTGCCATTTCTCAAGGGCTTCATCATTAACTTAGGTAACGCCATGATCGAAATGGCTAGCAAGTGGGGGTAAAATTTTTCCTTTGATTATGGCCCACTCCGGCTCTGGCAATCCCCTCCTCCCTGCCTCCGGCAAAGAATCCTTTCTTTTTCCTTGGCAAAAAGGGAAAGACTACGCCAATGTCTCTCTCCCAAAAGGCGTGAAAAGGATAACATATAAAAATGGAACAGAGGAAAAGACTATGACCTTCTACAGGCCAAGTGACCCCTTGAACCTCTTGAGGGCTTCCATGGGGCTAGGTCAATGGCTTCTTCCCTTATTCCTAGGCCTCTGGTTGCGTCCTTTCCTCGATCAGGCCTATCATCTCCTACGTGATTGCTACCTAGGGACGACAGACCTATTGGGCGGGCTTTTTCAGGGGATAGTTACTCCCCTTCAGTCAGCCTGGAGCACGCTTTCCCAGTTCTTTCACCTAAGTGCTTCTACCTAGGGAATTTGCTTAGAGCCTCCTGAAGTTTGCCATAGAAATCTTCGGGAGAGCTTGCTGCATTAAGCATCTCCTCGGAGGCAGCTAGAAGAGGGCGAAGTTTCTCTTTTGCCGATTCCCGGAGCTGCTGATGAACGATTTTCTGCTTGCGGGAGTCGCGAAGCAACCTGGCCTCGGTCACCAGACCGGGATGCAGATGGTTCATAATGGCACTGTAAATCGCCGGGGAGGGGTGGACCCCAAACTTCTTCACATGACAGTGCCAGAGATTCCTGAAAAACGGCTCGTACGGTAAATGATTTGGGGAGAGAAAATCCCTGGCAACAGGTGAATGGCTGGGGACAAGAGCGTTCCCAATGGCGGGCTTCGCCCTCCGCAGAGAAAGAATCCCTTCTATCCACTGCTTGAAGAGGGGGCGGGAGCGATTTTTGTGCGTTTTTTGCATGGCCAAGGCGGAAGGAAACGCACCAATCAAAGCAACAAAGGGGTATCCGGTGAAGAGGCAATCGGAATACTATTGCAACAGGCCATAGGCAAAAGACTGGCTTACGCGGGATTGATTGCGACATGACTTCCCCTGTGGCTTGGTCAGCCTAGGTATGTAGTTACCGGTGTTTTTGATCTGATCTTTTCCAAGTTGTCGGCATCCGATGCCCCAGGGCCAGAGGTCCTGATGATTGATGCCACTGACCTCAAAGCCCATCGCAGGGCGTCCAGCCTCAACAAGGGGGGGGTGATCCCCGCCTGATTGGTGGCACCAAGGGGGGGATGACCAGCAAGCTTCATGGGGTCTGCGACAGCAAAGGTGGTCCCCGACAGCTCCACCTGCGGAGGGGCAATGCAGTGACTTCACTGGTGCTGATGGGGTGCGCAAGGACCTGCCGCCTGCTGCCGCGGTGATGGGGGATCAAGGGTATGACAGCAACACAATCCGTAAGATGCTGGTCCAGCAGGGCATTACGCCTTGCGCCCACCCCGCCACCGCCGCAAGAAGCCAGTCCATGACCACAAGAGGCTGGATCGCAGGCGTCACAAAATCGAGACGCTCTTTTCCCGCTTGAAAGACTGGCGGCGTCTTGCAACCCGCTACGACCACTGCGCCCACGTCTGCTGCTCTGCCATCCTCCTGGCCACCACCGTCATCCTCTGGTGATGAGTCCTGACCCCAGGAAAAAGCAGCAGCTAAGCGGGCCAAGTCAGCGGCCAAGGTCAGCGCCCCTCAGGCGGACCGCAAAGCCAAGGCATCAGGTTGCTGACTTGGCCCGGCTACAAGCTTAGGGGGCTAGCAATTCGTGTTGTGTGATTCGTCTTGGACGAACCGATTCTGGCAGAAGTTCGACAATCTCGGCAGCCGGAACATTGCCAAGTTCCTTCGGTTCAAGCTTATGCAATCCACCACCATAGACCCGACTTTCCCTAAGCAGCACCTGCGGGGAGATTGTATTGAGAAACTGCCAGATTTGCCGTTTCAATTCCGGCCTTGTCTGCATCATGTTGGCCATGGGCTCTTGGGGATATAGCATCAAATACACGTTGGCGGCAGTTGCTTTGGAGTTATTGAGAAGAAATCGAAACGTCCGACCTGTTTTCTGATCACCACGACCAAGATAAGTGCATACAAATGGAGCAGGCGGTCTATTCTCTTGCCGATACCAAGGCGCTCGATGCCGACAGATGTAGTGCGTAGCAACGCCCCCATTCTTGCCTTCTTCAAGGTACAGCCAAAGGGCTGGATGCTCCTTCTCGATCTCGACTTCTGTCCAGGGCGGATCGAGCAGAAATAAGCGCCGCTCCAGCAAAGGATTACCTTTTCGGTCGCACCGGATCTCGTCATTGGTAAGATAGCGTGGACTGGGCAATATGGGTTTGAACGCCTCAAATGGTAGTCCGCGTCTCTCGATCTCATCGGCTGAGAGAATGAAAAAGCTGTTCTTGCCGGTGACAAGTCCTCGCTTGATCTTGAAGAAATCACTTAACACCGGACCATCTGTGCGGGTATTGTTTTCCTGTTGGGGGTAGCGGGTCCATTTTGACTCTCGACGTAGTTCTTCCAAGGGGACAACTCTGTCCAGTTCAGGTTGGGCGAGCGTGCCTCCAAAGGTGAATCTGACCCCGTGTCCAGGTCGAGGACGTTTGTTACGTATCCAGACCACGGCGGAAGATACAAGCGCATCGCGAAACTGTGATTCCTTCGGATCAAAGCGATGAATATGGAGAAGTGTGACTTCATCCAGCAAGTACCGCTTGATCGACCTGCCATAATTCACATCCATAAATTCACTTGGAATCAGCCATCCTGCCAATCCGCCACCTGTCATCCAAGAATGACTTAGACCAAGGAAATAACAATATAGCCCCGCAAGGCCACTGATCTCCGCACCACAAGCATCTTTGACATTCAACTGCAAACGCCGTTTATCATCGTTACCAATGTGGTGGTGGCGTACATAGGGAGGATTACAAATAAGAAGATTGAACCTATTGCCATCCTCTGGTGCTGTAGCTGAAGTAAAATCTTTAAGATAAATATCAATTCCAGTTTCATGCCATAATTCATCCGCCGGATTGCCGTAGTGAGGATCAATTTCATACCCGGTCGCTGTACTGATTCGGGCTGATGTAAAAATCTGAAGTAAAGCCGAATAGAATGCGCCAGTTCCCAACGCTGGATCCAGAAAGCGCACGTTCTCTTCTTTGTCAAACAGCATCTTCCCATGGCACAGCATGTCAGCCGCCAGCCAGGCTGGCGTGGCAAACTGTCCCATTCGATTGCGCTCGAATGCGTCCTTTTCGGCATCAAGCTGGTCCTGCAGGATCAGTCGCCGTGCTTCCAGTTCTGTCAACATCTTTCTCATTAGCTAAAGTCCTAATTTTTTGAAATCCTCAATACGATGCTCCCAAACCCAATCAATACCTTCCGCTGCCTCGTAGCCGAGATAGCCGCCGTCGAAGTATCCGCACAAAAACAGGATAAACCGTACATCGCCACCATATGTCTGGCGCAACTGATTTATCTTTGTGGCTTCCTCTTTCCGTCGCTTATTTACATTTGTAAAATCGCCCGCTGATTTAGCTTCGATCAGTAGGGGAAGTTCTCCCCGCTTGGCTAGTTTTGGCATGACCACTGTATCTACAGGCATGTTGATGGACTTGTCCGAATTTTCCTGATTCACGATTACATTGAGATGAAAGGAGTATGTGCCAGGTGTTAACTTGTCAAATTGCTCAATTTCTTGAGGATGTTTATACCGATATCCTTTGCCAGAGAGCCAGTCACCAATTGCACAAAGCTGACGTTGCTCTTGGGCATTCCGAAGCATGGGATTGGCCTCTGCTCCACACAAGCGATCAGCCACAATCGTTGCAGCCCTAAACAGTTCCCTTTCGGTTGGATCAGTCTTGCGCCCCAGCCAGATAAATAAATCAGGGTCAGCCATTTGCTCGATGGTCTTACCAATCTTTTTCAAGTCGCGATCCAATTCTGCTTGTGCCATTTTTGATGGCAGTCTGTTGGATTTCTCCATTGTGGTGACAAGGTTTTTGGAAACGCCTGCGAGACCGATCAGCCGATCTCTGGCCAATGGTGGGCATGTGGACATCCTCAATGATGACAACACCGAAGGTTCCCTCTGGAGCAGCTCAATTCCCACGTTGGTCAGATTCCGGGTCACGATAAGCATATTCTCTACTTCCTTTGCGGTACGCTCCCGTGTCTGTCTGAATGCCGCCGGCGCAGAGCGCATGAACCAGTCATTATACATGTCAACTGAAGCTGCAATGTCCTGCTTCCACTGTTCTGGTTTGCTGCTGTTGACCGCCATAATCAGCTTCTTCGCCTGAGGTTTGATGAGGATTTTAGCACATTGAGTGATTTGCCGTCCAAAACCTGGGGCGGTTCATGAGGGCCATGAAGCCAAGACCAACCTGCCCAACCCCGTGGGTGATCCCGGTCTTCTGCAAGGCTTGGAAAAACAGAGTTGCGCCCCTGCACCCCCCATGCCTGAGACACCATCGCCCCAACCCACCCGGTCCCCTGTCCAGCCCAAGTCCTTTTTCCTGAGCCCGGATCTCCACCACTACATTCTGAGCCATGGGGGCGGCCCCGATGGGGTGCAACGGGCCTTGATTGCGGCCACCCAGGCGTTGGGACCAGTGGCCAGGATGCAGATTGCGCCGGAACAGGGGGTGTTCATGGAGTGGCTGGCCCGGGTGATGGGGGCCCAGCGGGCCATTGAGGTGGGCACCTTCACGGGCTATTCCGCCCTCTGCCTGGCCCGCGGCCTGGGACCCCAGGGGCGCCTGCTTTGCCTGGATGTCCATGAAGCGTGGACCCGCATTGCCCAGACCTACTGGCATCGGGCTGGTCTGGCGGATCGCATCACGTTGCGCCTTGGACCGGCCGCCGCAACCCTGGCAACCCTTCCCCAAGAGACCACGTTTGACCTGGGCTTTATTGACGCCGACAAGGAAAACGGTCGCCTCTACTACGAAGAGGTGTTGGCGCGGCTCCGTCCAGGGGGGGTGCTGATCCTTGATAACGTGCTCTGGGGCGGCAAAGTGGTGGAGCCCCACCAACACCCTGAAGACGCCTCCCTGCAGGCCATCTGTGCCCTGAATGACGTGGCTGCTGCGGATACACGTGTGGAGCCAGCTTTTCTGCCGCTGGGTGACGGCCTATTGCTGCTAAGAAAGCGCTGAGGGGGGTGCCCCCATGCCCCGTAAGGCCCGCAGGGCAGCGGCCACGTCAGGCTGACGCATCAAGGCTTCCCCCACCAACACCGCCTGGGCGCCAGCCGCCGCCACCTGCTCCAGGTCTTTGTGCTCCCTCAGGCCGGACTCACTCACCAGCAGGGTGTCCCCCTGGCGTAGGGCCTGGCTGTAGGTGGCGGCGATGTGTTGGGTCACCGCCAGGTCGGTGGTGAAGGTGGTCAGATCCCGGTTGTTGATGCCGATGAGGTTCATGCCAAGGGCCAGGACCCGCTCCATCTCGCCAGCGTCATGCACCTCCACCAGACAATCCAACCCCAGTTGGCGGGCCACCTTGTGCAGGTAGCGGATGTCCTGATCGGAGAGGACGGCAGCAATGAGCAGGGCAGCATCGGCGCCGGCAGCCCGTGCCTGGAACAACTGGTAGGGGGAGAGGATGAAGTCCTTACACAACAGAGGCAGGGGCACGGCCTCCCGCACAGCGCTGAGCACCGCAAAGCTGCCTTGAAAAAATTGCTGATCCGTGAGCACCGAGATGCAGGATGCCCCAGCGGCGGCGTAGGCCAGGGCCAGGGCAACGGGATCAAAATCCTCACGGATGACCCCTTGGCTGGGACTGGCTTTTTTGATCTCCGCAATGATAGCAGGCGGTTCCAGAGCCTGTTGCAACGCCTGACGAAACCCCCGGGTGGGGGGCAGTTGCTCCACCTGCTGCTGCAGGTCTTGCAGGGGAACCCGCTGGCGGGCCTTTTCCAGTTCCTCCCCCTTGGCCCAGACAATTTTTTCCAGGATATGACGGGGCTCACCCTCCGGGTGAGGCGTGGCGTAGGTGAGATGGGCCACCCGCATCAGAGGGTTGGGGGGGCGGCGACGAATCTGCATGGGTGGTTCCGGTGGGTGGGGATCAGGAGGGGAGGGCCGCGGCGGCCTGCTTATAGGCCACCTCCACCACCTCGCTGAGGGTGGGGTGGGTATGCACAGCCTGGCTGAGCTGTTGGACGGATTGGCCTGCCACCATGGCATTGGCCACTTCCTGAATCAGGTCCCCCGCGTGGAGACCATAGATCTGGGCCCCCAGCACACGGCCATTGTCCCGACGGAACAGGAGTTTCATGAGGCCATCCCCTTCCGCCTCCGCCAAAGCCTTGGCATTGGCCCGAAAATAACTCCGCACACTCCCCAATTCAAACCCCTGCCTCCTGCCCTCCTCCTGGGCCTCCTCCTGGGTGAGCCCCACGGAACTGATCTCGGGATGGGTGAAGGTGACGGCTGGAATGCTTCGGTAGTCCATGGTGCGCCCATGGCCAAGGATGTTCTCCACCGCCACAATGCCCTGGGCTGCGGCGGCATGGGCCAACATGAGCTTGCCTGTCACGTCCCCTACGGCCCATAACCCCTCCACGGGTTGCCCATCCGCCAGCACCCGTAGCCGTTCATCCACGGGAATAAAGCCCCGCTCCGTGGCCACCCCCACACTGGCCAGGTTCAAGTCCTGGCTGACGGGGGCGCGGCCGGTGGCCACCAGCACCCCATCCACCTCCAGGATGTCCACCAGTTCCTTGCTGGCGGCATGGCGCAACTCCACCTTCACCGGAGATCCGGGGGTCACCTTGCTGGCTAGGACGCCGGTGTAGGTCTCAATATCACGGGCCTCAATCAGGTGGCGGGTGGCCAACTTGCGAATATCCGCATCAAAACTGGGCATGAGTTGATCCAGAGCCTCAATCAGGGTCACCTCACAGCCCAAGGCCGTGTAGATATCCGCAAATTCCAGGCCGATGTATCCGCTGCCCACAATGGCAATCCAAGGGGGTAACCAGGACAACGTCAAGGCCTCGTCACTGGTGAACACCGTGTGACCGTCCAGCATAATCCCCCGTGGCACAAACGGCTCGGACCCGGTGGCAACGATCACATGGGCAGCCGTGATCTCCCGCTCAATGCCCCGGGCCGAGCGCACCACCACCCCATGGGGACCACGGAGCCGGCCCCTGCCTTCCAGCACCTGTACCCCCAGACGTTGCAAGGTTTTGCCCATGGAGGCGCGCATGGTGTCCACCAGCTTGCGGGCATGATCCGCCATGGGTTGCCGCTCCGCCCGCACCCCGCCGCTGTGGATACCCAGACGGGACAGGCGGGCCTGGTCGTTCAACTCCCGCACCCGGCCACTGGCCGCCAGCAGCGCCTTTGAGGGCACACACCCCCGATTGACACAGGTGCCCCCCAGCTCCCGGGCCTCTACAATTGCTGAGCGGAGACCGTGCTCGGCGGCGTGCTTGGCGGCGTCAAAGCCCCCATAGCCTGCACCAATCACCAACACGTCAAGATCAAATTCCTGGGCCAAGGGTTCGCGGCAAGTGGTTGCCATTCTGAACCGCCGCCAGGACACCCCACCCGCCCCCATGGGAAGCCTTTGCAAGGCAGGCGCGCAAGCGTCCGCCATCGCTCAAAGAGGAGTAATGCTCCGGCCACCGCCATATGGAGGGGGTCCACAGCGTTGCCGTAGGGGATGGAGACGCGCCACCGGACAGCGGCTCACCACCGCAGCAGATCGCCCTGCGCCCCCATTGCCCAGGGGCAGCAGGCAGGGACCGCCAGTCGGGTGTAGGGGAGGCCGCTAGCCATCCAGGTGGCCACAGTGCGTCGCCCCTGGTCATGGGCCTCCCCTACCTGGCCGCAATATCTGCAATATGACCGGCGAAATCAGTCACGAAGGACTTGAAGGAAGTGGGCCTGCCAAGGTGACGGTAGCGACCATGCTTCAGCCGCTTCGCGGGAGGACACGAAAAGTGTCGCACTGGAATACAGCCTTTTCTGCATAAGTCTCCTGCAAAGCAGATCATGGCGTTGTGCGTAGGATGCGCCTTTGAAGGCGGGATCAACGGGGAAATGGGGCTCCTTGTCCTTCACGGAGGCATTGGACTTGTCACAATCCTCAAGGAGCATGATCCAGGCCAGGAAGGGGCGCGGTGCGTCTTCTCCCAATGCCCTTCGCGGTAGGCCGTCCAGAGGTCCTGTGCCGCACCGATGGCCTCTTCAGATCGATTGTTGAAATTGTTGCCAAACGATGGCCCAACCTGTGACTTGAACTCGAGGGCAGCCACCAGCTCACTGCGATGCATCACCACCATGTCCCAACGCTTGGTTGGCCGGAAAAACCCCGGCAATGTCAGGCAGCGCTGCTGCACGCAAACATCAGCCAGGGGAAGCCCATTGGCCTGGATCAATGATTGGGCGATCCCAAGAAACCCGTTCATGTTCTTGCCTGCCGTCACCGCGCCGCGGAAACCCGCATCCTGGTTGCCGGATTCCATCTGCTTGGCGAGCGCTGCTTCACGGTTCCCCCAAAAGCGCTTCACCGCTGCTTGGGCCTGCGCTTCATAAATTGGCGAGATTGAGGCTCATTGCACCACCTTGCCCCCAATGAGGGCCATCTCATCACCTGAAAGGCCATAAAGCTTGGCAACCATCTCATTCAGCTCCTGGCGATCATTGGTTTCCGGGTAGCGCCTTAAACGCTCACGCATCGGTTCATTAACACTCTCCCACTGGGGAAGCCTGATCCGCCGGAGATACTGGGCCTGAAACCTTAAATATCCCCCACGCATCCTAGTGGAATAAAGGGAGACAAAGAGGCGGGCGATGCCAGAGCGCATGACCGCCTGTAACCCATGGAGATCCCACTGGTCGGATGTGATGAAATAAAGATTATGGTGCGGGTAGAGTTTCCCATTCTCATAGACGATTGACGCATCTCCCTTGATATCGGGAATCAAGAGTTTCTCGCGCCGGGTGAGGGCTGGATCAATACGGTCGATGGTGCGATACCAGTTCTGGGGAGCTTTCCTGGCAATATGACGCTGTGCAATCTGCCCATATCGCTCTTGTAGATAGCATTTTAGTTTCGGGAAGTCATGGAGGTTGACAAGCTTGCCGTCATCGCCAAAGGGGTTAATCACCCCCTTCCCTCTCCATTGCACATGTCCTTCGAGAATGTCCTTGGTGGTCACCAGGGGAAGTTTCCGGGATGGCTCCACGTCCAACCCCTCAAAATCTCCAATGAAGACCTGATCCGCCCCTGTGGCAACACCAATCCCCACGTTGCACCCGGCCTCCTCCAAACGGGGAAACCTGGCCTCGAGGCGACGGACCAGGGCGAGTGCATCCAGGTTCTCCAAAATCCATGGCTCACCACCTGCTGTGATTCCATTGATCTCACGGACCATGCTCCCAGCGCTCAGCTTCGGTAATGTGAGTTCGCAGATCAGGCTGCTCAATGCGTGCCTGTTGATCTCGGGGCGGGCAAACACACGGGTGACGCCACGGGGGGTCAGAGTTGGTCTACGGCGTTCAATCACGGTGATGGCTGGATAGGCGCTCACTGCCCCATGAAATGGATCCGTGCCCACCATGTCGATATAAGTTGTGAGGTGATAGTTCTTGCTGACAAGCTGGCGCAGCTTCTTGCCGTAGCGGTTCTTCATCCACCGATCAGTACAGATAAAGCTCAGCTTTCCCCCTTCCCCCAAAAGACGGAGTGACTGCTCAATGAAGGGCACATAGAGATCGGCGCGGTCGTAAATCGTACTGTAGCGCTGCCGGTATTCTCCCATGAGGGCATCAGGAATCATGTCCTGGCGCACATAAGGGGGATTGCCAACAGCGTGGGTGAAGTCCTGATCAAAATCACAGAGCAGGAAATCACCTTGTGTGAACCACGTCTCAAGAAGGGCTTCGGTGTCTTTCTGGTCAACACCCTGTCCCATCACCAGGGTGCCCAGGGCTTGTCGGGCGCCCTCAAATGTCTTGCGATGCAACTCGACACCCCGAATTGCTGGAGCAAGCCGCTCAACTCCCAGACCATCCGACTCCCGTTGCGCCACCGCCAACAGCCGCTCTACGGCCGGGAGCATGAAATCTCCGTCGCCAAAAGACGGTTCAAGGAGACGGAAACTTGTCAGGGGCTGATCAACCGTATATCCCACCAGATCAAGAATGAACTCGACAACCTCCCGCTTGGTGTAGATGGCCCCGCGCTGCTCAAGGCTACTGTCACCAGCGAGTCGCTCAACGGCATCTGTGGCTGGACAAAACTCCTCGAAGGAAGGTTGAACAGACAGGGAGTGTGCCATGGAGCCCTTCTCGGAATTGAACGTTGTGGGAAAGTTCCATAAAAAGGCAGGTCCCCAAACGCCACCATAGGGGAGAGGGGGATCTTCCCCAATCAGGCCATGCCCGATTCAGTATCCGTGTCACGACACAAGCGGACGCCCCCCTTATGAAAGGGAGCGTTGCAATCCACGATCACGATATCAATGCCGCCAAGAACGATCCTCGCCGCCGGACTGGTGGGGAGTCAAAACGAACGGGAGCCACGCCCAAGACCGCTCCTGTGGTGACAGCCAGCTGTGAAGCGCAACCCACCCCCAACCGATCCCTGAGGAAGCGCGCTCAGCGTAGAAGGAATATACCCCCTCGCGGGGAGGGAGCAGGTCAGCCTTCAGACTGGTTGTGTTGGCCCCCTCCTTCCCGTGCCCACACCGAGCAGCAACACGAACCTTTCAAGTCGCACCGGTTCCGTAGAACGGGTGACCAGGGAAACCCAGGTGCGGCTGCATCTGAACCTGGATGGAACAGGCCGTGGTCAGGTGGAGACCACCATCCCTTTTCTGGACCACATGCTCATGCAACTGGTGAGCCATGGCCTCTTTGATCTTCAAGTGGAGGCCCATGGGGATACCGAGATTGATGACCACCACACCAATGAAGACGTGGGCATCAGCCTGGGTCAGGCCCTGGGCCAGGCCCTGGGGAGTCGCCATGGGATTACCCGCTTTGGGCATTTCCTGGCCCCACTGGATGAGGCCCTGGTGCAGGTGGCCCTGGACTGCTCCGGTCGTCCCCACCTGGAATTTGACCTGCAGTTGCGCTCCCACCGCATTGGCCGTTACGACACCCAGTTGGTGCGGGAATTTTTTGTGGCCATGGTCAATAACAGTGGCCTCACCCTCCACATCCGCCAACTCCATGGGCGCAATGACCACCACATTGTGGAAGCCTGTTTCAAGGCCTTTGCCCGGGCATTGCGCATGGCCACGGAGGTGGACCCGCGACGCTCTGGACAGGTGCCCAGTTCCAAAGGTGTGCTGGAGCAGGCGGGGGGCGTTTGAGCCCCCTGCAGCGGGGCGCGGGGCTGTTTTTGCCAGGCTGGAGCCCCCTTCCCGGCCACCCGACCGCCACCCCGGTGGATAACGATAGCCAGACGGGCTGGAACAGTGCCTTGGCAGGGTTACCCCTGAACTAGAGGGAACGGGGCGTGATGGGGAAAGTCGGAACCTGGAGTGGACTTGTGGCTGCGCCAATACCCAGGGCGCCGTCCTGGTGATCGGCAAGAACGACCAGGGTGGGATTATCGGCATGAAGGAACCGCTGCGACTTCTGGAAGACATTCCCAATACAACTCGGTCGCTGCTGGGCATTGTTACGGACGTCACCATCAAGTCCGAGCAGGCCGGAGAATATCTGGAAAATTGATCCCTATCCCATCAGGGAAACACTGGGAACCCCCCTTCCGGCTCAGTGCTGGCTTTTGAAAAGCCTTGCTGCACGAGAGGAGTGAGAGTCTTCGCCCTGAAAGCCTTCTGGAGCATGGGAATCGGGAGCGTGTTGCGGGTCAGCCCGGGATGTTCCCCCATGGCATCCATTGCCTTCTGCTTCCCTTGACACTTCTGGGCTGGATAGGCTGCAAAAGAACCACAGGCCCCATCCATCACCATGGCCTCATCAAGGCCAACATTGACAATGCTGCCTTCCTGCCTGCCGTGGCGTATGCCGGGTTGACTTGCGTAACCATGGAGCTTCTTCAATGCCTCCTTGAGTAAAGGATCTTGCAAAAGACCTTCTTTCTCAAGGGAATCCAAGGCTTTGCGGTGCGCATACTCCGCCACATGACGGAAGCAGTGTTGTCTGCTCCACCAGTGGTGAGTCTCCACATGGGACCGCTTCAAGAGCGCCCAAAAAGACTCGATTCAGGGTGTATGGGGCTCGGGGTGTTGCTGATCCCCCTGCTGGGCATCAGGGTGGACCTGGAGGCCACCCTGTTTGAAGACCTGCTGCTCACCCGGCAGGTGGACCTGCTCCAGGCCGGGGGCAGCCTCCTGTTGCAAGGACTCTTCTTTACGACCTGCTACCGCCCTCTGGTGTTTTTGGGGGTGGATCCGGTGGGGGCGGCGGCCAGTGGTCTGCCGCTGCGTACCTTGAAACTGGCCATGGCGGGGATCACGGCTTTGTGATCGTCACCAGCATGGCTGCCGTGGGGGTGGTGCTGGTGATCGGTCTCATGTGTGCGCCCGCCCTGGTTGGCCTGGCCGGAGCCACCAGCCTGAGACAGGCGGTGCTCAGGGCTTCCGCAGCCGGCATGGCGCTCAGCGTTGGCGGCTTCCTGTTGGCCCTTCTGCTGAATCTCCCCCCAGGCCCCTTGATTGGCGTCCTTTGTCTGGGGTTGGTGGTGGTGCGGAGGAGGGGGTAGGCTCAAACCCCACCCTTGGCCGGAAGATGGCGACAGGGCAAATTAACGCATTTTCTTTAGTTGTTCCTCTTGTCTTTTACATTGACCTTCACAAAGTCTTGAACATTCATTCCTACATCTTTTGCAATAGGACACAGTATTTGGGGATATATGTCTTTAGATCCATGAATAGCAACAGTGGTTTGTCTTCCGTCTTCATGGCGAAACTGCTTATGGGAGCCTTTTTGTCGAATCTCCTCAAAACCAAGCTTTTCGAGGATAGAAATAATTTCTCGTGATTTTAGAGTAGGTATGTTAGACATAATAAAATTAGGCGATTATCCCCTCACAGCAAGTACGTCTCAAGTCTGAGACGATTTTGATATTTACTTGCTGTAAGAAGACAAACGCCTTATTATTTGAATCAAAAGCAATCAATTCAACCAAGTGCTTGACAACTGCTCTAAGCCG
>JAJDUS010000023.1 GCA_022826535.1 Prochlorococcaceae cyanobacterium jk18x1bzbins.87 | reverse complement strand
CTTTACTGTCCCCTCCCTCACCAAGGTGGAACCCAATGACTCCTCAATGGCTATCCCGGCAGAATCATTGTCGGTGATGGTCACCATGGCCGAGCCCGTGGTGGTGGTGCCCCCCGTACCGCTGCCGGAGGCCCGGTCCAGATTGCTCATGACCGCCCGGTTGCCGGTCCCGAATCCCACCGTCAGCGCCTCCGACGTCCCCTCGTCTATAAAATCATCTTGCGCCCTCACCCGCAACGTAGCCGTCTGCACCGTGTTCGTGCCATGACCCGTGAACACCACCGCAGGCCGCGCGCTGCTGTGGGGATTGGATCTATTTATTGTCACGCCAGTGTTCAGACTGCTCCCCGGCTTAAGCTCTATACGATAGTCTCCTGACGCGATATTTGTTCCAGTGATGCTAAGCGGCACTGTCACCGATTCATTCACTACGAGATTTCTTCCCAGCGTCACTGTCACATCCGCTGTGTTACCCCCGCCCTCTGCAACAGTACCACCACCACCAAGTGTTACACTCGTCGGATCATTATCAATGATTCCCACTGTCACTGCATCTATACTGAAATTGTTGTAGCCAGCGTCCGTTGATGTAGTACTGTGGGTGATGTCCTGGGTCCTGCCACCGGGATCATCCACGTTGTTGTCCGTCCCCGTCACTGTGATGGTCTGCGCCATGCTGTAGTTGACACTGGTGAAGGTTAAGGTTGCTGTTGACCCGGCGCTGCCGCCGCTCTTCGCCACCTGCACGCCCGCCCCCGCTGTTGCCGTTACCATCACATCGTGGGTGGGCTGCGTGCCAAGCACGATGTCATAACTGTCGCTGGCACCTCCTTCTACTACCGTGGTACCGCTTGACTCAGT
Source organism: Prochlorococcaceae cyanobacterium jk18x1bzbins.87 (assembly GCA_022826535.1). Taxonomy (GTDB): domain Bacteria; phylum Cyanobacteriota; class Cyanobacteriia; order PCC-6307; family Cyanobiaceae; genus Synechococcus_B. The sequence continues at coordinate 9,121 of JAJDUS010000023.1, read as the reverse complement.
CACGCTCACACTCGGCGTATCATTGTCCTTAATCCTTATCCGACCGTCATTTCTGAGGCCACCTGTCGCGCCACCATCAAGATTCGTTGTAGACACAATCGACGGAATCTGCACCGTCACCGTCTCATCCGAGCTATTGGCGTCCGCCAATGCCAAAAACGTGAGCCTCGCCTCCCTGTTCCCAGAGCTAGGACCCGTAAATGTTACCTGCGTAGCCCCTCCCGTATTCTGACAACTGATACCGCTGGGTGGACTGTAACACGCAACCGTGAACAATGTTCCCAGGCTCCCTCCGCTAAAACCAACCGACGCCACCAGAGCCTCCCCGGTCAGAAGACTCCTGGCAAGCGTCAGTGTGATCAAAGCATATTGGTCTGTAGTATTCTCTTCTCTTGCATTACTGCGCTCCACCTCCGCCGTTACATGGGTCGGATCATTGTCTATTACCACCGCACTAACACTGCCCGTCAGATTGTTAAAGCTGGAGTCGGATGAAGAAGAGCTATGGCTGATCGTCACAGATCTTGGACTACGACTGTCCGTAAAGTCTTCCGGGGCTGTGACCGTCACCGTCTGATTCGTGTTGTAGTCGGTAGAGGTGAACGTCAGCGTCTGTGGGGATACACTTATTCCGCCCCCCACACTCATTACCACCCTCACATTATTGCTCGGCTGGTCATTTAATCTCACCAGGTACTTGTCACTTCCACCCTCTGTTACGACCGTGGAACGGTCGGTAGAACGGATGGTAGAACCATCTGGCCTTGTCTCTGCTATGATCAGGGCCTTAGCAGTGTCGTCATTCTGTATCCGGTGCGTGACCGACGCGTTCCCTGAGGAAATCACCACGTCCGACGGGGTGTTGTTGTGCCTCCTTAGCGTCATGGTCACCGTCTCGTCACTCTCTACATCCCTATCCCCGAACACACGTAACCTCTGCTGATAGCTGCCGCTGGTACCAAGCCGGTATCCACCTGATGTGCACTTGTCAGGGACAGTACCAACATACGCATAATAATAAGAGCCAGCACGAGTTGTATCATCATTATGGAGCATTAAGGCGTAGTCGTAGCCCCGATCAGTCTGATCTGCTAGTGGAACCGGTTGGCCGTCGCTTAGGCTAACGAAGTTGGCCGTACCGGATAGACAAATATCTATATCGAAGCTCCTACTGTATGGTGGCGAAACCGACACAGTGACCAGGTGATCAGTGAATCCTGAGTTCCCCTCCTGCGCTTGGGTCGCCGCAATACTTATGGATACTGTGTGTACTTGGTCCCTCAGCGTGATGTCGAAATCGTTGTTCATACTGTGGGGGTCTGCGCCGCCGCCCACATTCGTGCCGAGGCTGGAGGAATCGAAGTCGCTGTCTGAGCCAAGGGCGACGTTGAGGGCCTCTGTGTTTTCTTGACTATTGTCCGACGTCGCCGTTAACTCCAGCGTTGCCGTTTGCGCACCTGCTCCGCTGAAACGCACCTTCGGAGTTGAAGTGCCGGTCTCCCTCAGGGTGACGCCTGTGTTGAGAGACCCGCCAGGACTCTTTGCAAGGTTCCAGTCGCTGGTGGTCGCCGCGCCAGTCATGGAGAGGGGTACATCAATGATCTCACCCGCCACCAGGGCACGGCCCAGCGCCACCGTGAATACCAGACTGCCGCCCTCGCCGAGGACATTTCCCGCTGTGGCCTTCGCCAGACTCACAATGGTGGGATCATTGTCCGTAATCGTGTAGGTAAAACTCCCGGTGCCGTTCTGTAGCTCCCTCGTCCAACCCTGGACCACCACTGTCTCGTCAGGTTCATCCAAGTTGTCGTCATAGATATTCAGCCAAATGCTGTACGTTGGAAACTGCGTACCTCTAGTACCAGCTAGTAGCGCAAAACGTCCATTTCCTGGTAGCGCCAAGCGCTCGTTTTGTGTATAACCCATCGCGTAATCCGAGCCATTTGTGTTGTAAGTTGCAGTACCACTATTGCCGACACCGAATTGAAACCTATGCATTCTACCACCACTATTAAAAGTCGCCGTCAACTGTGAGCTTTCACTCTCCGCTCCAGAGGCTGTACCCGTTATTGTAATGGGTTGGGCTGAGGCCCTGGCAGTAAGTGCCACCACCAGCCCCAACAAAACTACTGGGGCCCCCCGCAAGCCGCCCAAGACAAAACCACCGCTGGTAGCAGGAGTGGGAAGGCAAGACCAGAACCTAAGGAAGTGCATGGTTAGGGTTTGTAACCACTGCTAACATACCACCATTTAGAAAAGGATTGTGAAGTCCCGCTTTTACAGGACTGTTAGGAGAAGGTGGGGAATCAACTGTCATGGGGAACTCCTTCCACGGGAAGAAAGCCCCTAGGATAGGGGGTCGCGGTGGCCCAGCAGGCTTCTCGGCCTGGCCTCTCCTGCCCTGATCCCGGGACTCGGGCTACCTCAGATGGAGATGGCCAGCGGGGGCCTCCAACAAGCGCTCAAACACACCCCTGGCAGGCCCACCTCGTCCAAGGCGAGGAACACCCCTCGATGGTTGGCGCCCTGACCACATGGGCCGGAGTCATCGTGACGGTCTTGATGGTCTTGTGGAACAAGCTGGACAAGCGCTTTGATGATCTTGAAGCCAGGCAGGAGAAGCAGTTTGACCAACTGAAGACTGAAGGGCAGATGTCAGGGTTGTGGGGCAGAGGCTCCCTTTCCTCAAGGTCCGGACAAATCCTGCTCCAGTGGCTACCAGGTCCCACCGACGAGGACCATGTCTTGAACAGAACCAGGAAGGGGGCTCTCCCCTACCCCCCCAAGAGGAGCGAGTCATCCCCCCTCTGTGCTTTATGCCCCCTGTCCCCCAGGCTTGAAGCCCCCAGGCCCCTACCGCTGCCAGGACATCACCCATGGTGCCCACAACCCGGTAGCTGAGGGCTGTGGCCAGGAGGGCCGCCTCCTGTTGCACCACGCCCCCCAGCCCAAACACCAGCACCACCTCGAAAACCCCCAAGCCGGCCGGCGCGCCGGGAATCACCAGGCCGGCTGTCCACGCCAGGGCAAAGGCCGCAAGCAATGATCCCGCCGGTACTCCAGAGGGGAGAAATCCATGGGCGCACAGGGCGAAACCCAGATAACGCACCAGCACAAAGGCCATCTCCGCCATGAACGGACCCCCCGGAAATGATCCCGGCACCACCGGGCTGGGGGACAGCTTGGCAGTTACGATTTCCCCGGCCTGGGGCAGCTTGACACGGCGCAGGAGGCGTTTGAAGAGGGGTTTTTGCCATCCCGGCAGTAGACACAACAGAGCCAAAGGCCCCAGCAGACCCAACCCCTGCTGCCAGCCCCCCACCGGCAGCAGTGCCAGGGCGGCAATGGCCATCAGCAGAGGATCCAGCATCACCCCCATGGCGGCTTGGCCCCAGCCATGGCCATGGCGCCGCAGCAGTTGGAGCCGCCCTGCCAAGTGCCAGACCCCGCCTGGAATGTACTTCAGCAGATTGGTCTGGGCAAAGACCACCACCGCCTGGAGTGTGGGCAAGGGACAGCGCAACCAGCGCAACAACACCGCCCAGGCCAGGCCATTGACGGCCACGGCCAGGCCGCTGACCACCGTCCCAGCCAACAACAGCCACCAGTGGGAAGGGCTTGGGGTGATCTCCAGCAGTTGACGGCCCTGATCCGCCATGGCCCAGGCCAGGGAGCCAAGGCACACCAGGCTCACGGTCCATCGGAGCACCAGGCCTGCTCTCTTCTTCAAGGGTCTAGGAAGGGCAGCACCTGTCGGCGCACCTCCTGGAGGGGCAGTTGGTGGTGGTGGGCCAAGCCCACCAGGTCCTCATGTTCCGCTTTTCCCCGCCTGCTCCCATCCGGCAAGGTGGCCCACTTGATCCGCACCGGACCCAACGGTGTCTGTCGCTGCTCCTGGCGCCGCGGCAGAACCCAACGGTGGTGCCACTGCTCCCGTAATCCCAAGGTGCTGGAGTGGCTCCACAGAAGTTGCCGCAGCGCTTTTAACTGATCAGGCTGCACCAGAACTTGTACCAGATGACCGGGGCGCTGCTTTTTCATGTGAATGGGCTGGAGCCAGGCATCCAGCGCCCCAGCCTCCAGCATCGTCTGTTGGAGTGTGGCCAGGGCTTCCCCGTCCATGTCGTCAATTTGGCAGCTCACCAGCGCCACCCACTCCTGGAATGGCACCAGCGCTGCAGCGGGATGCCCATGGCTGGCCCACGGCTCCGCCACAAGCAACCGCAGCTGGTTGGGGCGATCCAACTGGCGTTGTCCAAGACCAATGCCCACCTGCCGTGGCGTCAGCGCCGGCGCTGCACCGAACCGCTGGGCCCAGGTGATGGCCAGGGCCAACCCCGTGGGCGTCACCAACTCCCCTTGGGGCCAGCCTTCACAGCCCAGTAAAGGAACATGGTGGGCCCTGGCCAATTCCAACACCGCTGGAGCGGGGATGGGCAACAGGCCATGGGCTGTGGCGACGGAGCCGTGGCCGGTGGGCAGGGGGGAGCAACTGATGATTTCCACATCCAGATGGCACAGGCCGGCACAGACGCCCAGCACGTCGGCAATGGCGTCCAAGGCCCCCACCTCATGGAAATGAACCTCATCCACCAGGCAACCATGGACCCGTGCCTCCGCCTCCGCCAACAGCCCGAAGCAGCGCAGCGCTGCCCGCCCCACACCGTCCTCCAGGGGGGCAGTGCGCAGAAGTTGGCGCAAGTGGCGCCAATGGCGATGACGCTCCTGGGGTTGCCGAATCTCCACATGGGCCCCCATGCCCCGCAGCCCTCCATTGCTTCCAGGCCGGGTCACAATGGAGCATTGATCCGCCAGGCCCAGTTGTTGCAGGGGCTGATTGAGAACAGCCTCCGGTACGCCCAAATCCGCCAGGCTCCCCAGGAGCATATCCCCCGCGATGCCGGTGGGACAGTCCCAGTGGAGAATGGATGGGCTCATGGGTGGTGGGTGATAGGGACCCCTTTTCAAGAGGCTGGGGAGCCGCCACCTCCGCCAGTGGCCAGGAGGGCGTCCAGTTGCTGGTTGAACCGCATCAGTTGCTCATCACTCAGAGATTGACGGCTGGTGCGGCCAAAGTGGCGTTCCAGAAAGGCTCGACCCTGCTGTGTGGTCCAACCCAACTGGCGCAACACGGTGTTGCTGGTTTCCATGAGCAGTTCTCGCGGGGGGAGCGGCGGCTGAAGGGGGTCAGGCAACGGCGCCATGCATGGATCCGCAGTGGGAGAGAGCATCTGTAGGGCATCAATGTAAAGCCGTAGATCCTGGTAGCGGGTGATGCTGCTGCGCTCCATGTGGCCAAAACACCGCTCCAGATACACACTCTCCTGGTCCCGATCCCAGCCCAGCCTGTCCAGTTGCACCTCCACCAGGGCCAGGTCGTCACTCCAGTCCGCAGGCTCGGAGACCCCCTGGCTGGGGGAAGAGTGTTGCGGTGATGGCGGGGCAGGTGTAGGGGTGGGGGAGATGGCTGGCTGCCCGGCCACCTCATCTGGTTCCCCCATGTCTGCTGGCGACCCTGGCTCGTCCACGGGGGGTGGTGATGGAGACGGAGGGGGGGATTGTTCATCCGGAGCGCCGGATTGGTCTGCTTCTGCAGAGAACGGTGGCGCTGGCGTGGGAGGGGGCCCAAGAAGCATCTCCGTGGCCCGGCGGCGGGCCCGGTCTTCAGCCACCTCGGTGGTGTCGGCTTCGCCAAAGGCCATGGCCAGCAGTTGTCCCCCCTCCTCACAACTGGCTTCCACCACCCGGGCCCCCAACTCGGCATGAACAAGCCGCACCCGCCAAATCTGTTTGGTGGTGGTCACGGGATGGTTCAACGGGATAGCTCCATTCTGCTTAATGGTTCTCCTGTTGTCCCTGAACATGCCGCCGTCCTCCACTGAATCCCGTTGGCGAAGGCATGGGAGCTTGGCAGGCCCTAGGTTCAGGACCCATCATGTGAGGAATGATCCTCTTACCAGAGAAGGACCCCCAAGAGAGCACCGGGAGGAGATGAGTGATGGCCCAGTTGTTGGGGCTCAGCGCGGAGCAGGTTGATGGCATCCGCCCTTTGTTTCCCAAGGAACGGGGTGGGAAGCGGGTGGACGACAGGAAAGGTGTTGAGCGGCATCATCCCTGTCATTCAGAAGGGGCTGCGCTGGGTGGATGCCCCGGCCGCCGATGGCCCCCACAAACCCCTCTACAACCGTTTTCGCCACTGGTGAGACAAGGGTGTTTTTGATCTGATCTTTTCTGAGTTGTCAGCATCCGTCTCTGCAGAGCCGCCTGATGCCCCAGAGCCAGAGGTGCTGATGCTTGATGCCACTGACATCAAAGCCCATCCCACGGCGTCCAGCCTCAACAAGGGGGTGCCCCCCGCCTGATTGGTGGCACCAAGGGGGGCATGACCAGCAAGCTCCATGGGATCTGTGACAGCAAGGGTGGTCCCCTGCGCCTCCACCTGCGTGAGGGGCAATGCACTGACTTCACCGGTGCTGATGTGGTGCTCAAGGACCTGCCGCCTGCGGCAACGGTGATGGGGATCAAGGGTATGACAGGAACAAAATCCGTAAGATGCTGTCCCAGCAGGGCATCCCGCCCCGTCGCTGCCGCAAGAAACCACTCCACTACAGCAAGAGGTTGTATCGCAAGGGTCACAAAATCGAGAATCTTTTTTCCCGACAGAAGAACTGGCGGCCCATTGCAACCCGCTACGACGGCTGCGCCCACGTCTTCCGTTCTGCCATCCTCCTGGCCGCCATTGTCCTCTTCCGGTGATGAGTCCTGACCCTAAGGGAGCCGCAGAGCAGTGGGTTGATGCACTGCATCCTATGGCACCATCGCTCATCACTTCTCCCGCCCCAAGAATCAGCTGATGAGGGCGGCTAACACCATCACCTTGTTGTGGTTTTTGGCCAAGCCGTGGAGTCCGGGTTTTCTGGAATCCAGACTGTTGCTTGAGCACAGGGAATGGGTGTTCCACTTTGGCTCTACCATGAGCCTTGGCCCACTCCGCCCACCCTTCTCCATCTTCAGATCAGCGGCGGCGCTTCCCAGGCCCCATGGCAATGGGACGGTCTACACCCCGTGCCGCCACCTCCTCTCGTTTCTGAAGACCTTATCCATGGTGGCCCGGCACCCTCATGCCAAAGAACCACTGGTTCCCTTTGCAGGTTTGATACATCCCTGGTTCCTATTCCCTCTTCTTCTCATTCTTTGTGGAGCTGTGGGCATGGATGATGGTGGCGTCCACCACCGTGCCCTCCCGCAGGAGCAGGCCCTTCTCTTCCAAATGGCGCTCCACTGTCTGGAAGATCTGCTCCACACAATGGCGGAACGCCAAGATGGTGGTGGCATCAGAAATGTTGTCCTCTGCAAGATCAATCCCGGCAAAGCGGCAGATAGGGTCGGTGGCAATCAGGTCATGTTCCATGGCTTCCTTCATCACTTGGGGACCACCAGTTCTGCATCAAATGAATCCGCACCATGGTCTCCAGCTCACAAGGTAGCCCCTTCCCCCTTGAAGGGGCCTCCTTGGGGATAGAGCTGAAGCCTGACTGCTGCTCCTTCCTTCCCATCCCTGCCATTCCAAGTCACTCTCATTCTAAATCCCTGCGCCACTGGAGGGTTTTTCAGGGGATTCCCTAGGGTCAGGACCCATAATGTGAGGAATGATCCTCTCTGCTGAGAGGGACCCCCAAGAGAGGATCAGGGGGATGGATGCTAGCCCAGTTGTTGGGGCACAGCGCGGAGCAGGTTGATGGCATCCGCCCCTTGTTTTCCAAGGAACGTGATGTGAAGCGAGTGGACAACCGCAAGGTGTTGAGCGGGATCATCCCTGTCATTCAGAAGGGTCTGCGCTGGGTGGGTGCCCCTGCCGCCGATGGACCCCACAAAACCCTCTACCGCCGCTGGTGAGACAAGGGTGTGTTTGATCTGATCTTTTCTGAGTTGTCAGTATCCGATGCTGCAGAGCCATCCGATGCCACTGACACAAAGCCCATCCCACGGCGTGCAGCCTCAACAAGGGGTGCCCCCCGCCTGATTGGTGGTACCAAGGGGGGCATGACCAGCAAGCTCCATGGGGTCTGTGACAGTAAAGGTGGTCGCCTGCGACTCCACCTAAGTGAGGGGCAATGCAGTGCCTTCACCGGTGCTGATGTGGTGCTTAATGACCTGCCGTCTGCGGCCACGGTGATGGGGGTATAAGGTTATATGACAGGGACAAAATGCGTAAGATGCTGTCCCAGCAGGGCATCACGCCTTGCATTCCACCCCGTCGCTGCCGCAAGAAACCAGTCCATTACAGCAAGAGGCTGTATCGCAAGCGTCACAAAATCGAGACTCTCTTTTCCCGACAGAAGGACTGGCGGCGCATTGCAACCCGCTACGACCGCTGCACCCAAGTCTTCCGTTCTGCCATCCTCCTGGCCGCCACTGTCTTCTTCTGGTGATGAGTCCTGACCCTAGTGTCGTGTCCGGGAAGGAGATAATATAATAAAGAGAGTTAGGGAACCTCTGAACAAGCCAGAGTCGTCCGCCATCAGGCTCCTGCTTCCCCCGTCTCTACTGGACTTCCCAAAAGCTCTCAGGGTCTCAAGGGGACTTGTTCAGAAGTTCCTTAGGCAGGGAACGAGAAGGATCATGTCAGGAGGCCGTCCAACAACTCCCATCAGGCTTGATGGCCAAGGGGAAGAGCAGTTGGTCAGCATGGCCTGTTCTCGATCATAGCTTCATGGGATGGTGGAGCGTGCGGGAATCGTGTTAGCTTGTGCTGAAGGGGAGTCCCATGTTGCCATTGCAAGTCGTCCGGGCATCAGCAAGATGACGGTGGGGAAATGGCGACGGCGCTATCCGGAACGTAGATAGCTAGTGTACCCATAAACATGGGAAGGTCGAGGTCTGGCTTACTGTCCGTCCGCGTTTTCACGTGGATTACACCCCCACTGACGCATCCTGGATCAATCAGGTGGAACGCTGGTTTGGACTGATTAACCCGAGTTCTGTATAAGGGGATTGGAGGGAAGATCCTCTTGCCTTGGTTGAGTGCTGTGGGAAGCCTGATGGGAAGAGGGAAGAGGGGGAAGAGGCGACCCTGTTGCGACCTGCTTTCAGGCTGTCCAGCTCTTGGGTGGGGGTGAGG
>JAJDUS010000116.1 GCA_022826535.1 Prochlorococcaceae cyanobacterium jk18x1bzbins.87 | reverse complement strand
GCTTTCACGGTGTTATTAAGAACCATGAAGGCCATTGAGAAGCGAAATAAGGCCTTTTGACCCAGAAAACGCTCTGTCAATTACATAATTCAGCTTTCTCCTTCTTATTATTGGCTTGAATCGGGGTTCTCCAGCGTTTCCCTTGCTGTAAGAGAGGAGTGAGAGTCTTCTGTGAAAGCGCTTTGAAGTTTTCCAGGGTGTCCTTATCAAACGTCTGTGCTCCACTTAATTCAACACTCGAGACGGAAATTGAACCAAAAGTATGTACCGGAATTTTCTATCATTTTCGTTGCTTGCTTCCTGTAGCCACAAACGGGTACAGGTATCTGCTTGTTCTTCCGTATTCGTCCTTATCGGGTTTACCGTTGCTGTCGGTATTGTCCCAGCTTCCGTCGTAGAAATCGGCATAGTCATGAGCCACCTTGACGCCGTTCAGCCAATAGATCGCTACATCCGTGTCACTTGCTTCGGTGTCGGTATTGGCCCGGGCATCCACCGCGTTGCTTGAGCCCACCACCTTGAACAGGCTGCCGCAACTGTCGCTGATGGCTTCATAGCCCGTCTTGGAGCGGTTCTGCACAAAGGTGTTATAGGTGGCAATATGGGTCGCGTCTGGCTGGTACCTCGTCGAGGCGACAAACAGTAGCCGGAAGTTGCTGTTTGTCGCCCACGCTCGAAGGGATGAGCGCCCACCCTTCGAGAACGGTGTAGGAGCTGTCGGCATTGGCGCTGCTGCACTCCATCACCTGGGCCTGCGCCCCGGCCCCGAAGATCACCAGCAGAAACAGGGGGAGCAGACCGGAGCCAAGGCCCCACCACAGACGACGGGCGGCAGTGCGGCCACCAGAAAGCATGGAAGCTGTTGGAGGCGGAATGGGAAGACCCGAATCCAGGCGGGCAGCCGGATTCCCTTAGGGTCAGGACTCATAATGTGAGGAATGATCCTCTCACCAGAGAGGGACACCCAAGAGAGCAGCAGGAGGATGGGTGATGGCCCAGTTGTTTGGGCTCAGTGCGGAGCAGGTTGCCCGCATCCGCCCTTTGTTCCCAAGGAACGGGTGTGAGTGGGTAGATGACAGGAAGGTGTTGAGGGGCATCATCCATGTCATTCAGAAGGCTCTGCGCTGGGTGGATGCCCCTGCTGCCGATGGCCCCCACAAAACCCTCTGCAACCGTTTCCGCCGCTGGTCAGACAAGGGGGTGTTTGATCTGATCTTTTCTGGGTTGTCAGCATCCGATGCCCCAGAGCCACCCGATGCTACGGAGCCAGAGGCCCTGATGATTGACGCCACTGACATCAAAAACTGGAGCTGCATCCCATGGCTAGAATCCACCCAAGCTGGGATCGGCCATGATTGGCTGGTTAGAAGGGGACGTGCGCCAGTTGTGGCAGCGGGGTGCTCGTCAGGGGGTTCTGCTGGTGTGCCGTGGCATTGGTTATGAGGTGGTGCTGCATCAGCGCTTCCACAGCCATGTGGGGGGGCTGCCGTCCCGGTCCGACGGTGGTCCCCAACGGTTGGCCCTGTTTACCCATTTGCAGGTGCGGGATGATGGTTGGCTCCTCTTTGGTTTTGAGACGGATGCGGAGCGGGAACTGTTCCGCGAGCTCATCAGTGTCAGTGGTGTTGGTCCCCAACTGGCCCTGGGGTTGCTGGGGTTTTTCCCCTTGCCTGAGTTGGTGCAGGCCCTGGTGCAGGCGGACCTGAAACGCCTGAGCCAGGCGCCGGGGGTGGGTCGCCGCAGTGCAGAGCGGTTGGCGGTGGAACTGCGCCGCAAGCTGGCCGAGCGCTTTGGCCAAGGGGAGGCAGCGGCACCCATGGATGTTGCCCCATTGCCCACGGGGGAACTGCGGCAGGATGTGGAGTTGACCCTGACGGCCTTGGGCTATGGGCCTGGGGAGGTGCATCAGGCCATGGCGGCCATGGCTGTGGACCAGGATGCCCAAAGCCCGGAGGACTGGATCCGTGGCTGCCTGCGCTGGCTGGCCCGTCACCAGCAGGGCCGTGGCTGATGGTGGGCTATGATTTTGTCTCAATCTCATTCTCCCAAGGATTTCCATGGCCCTCACGGTGGCCACGAAGCAGGCCCTGATTAACGACTACCAAGTCCATGGCACTGACACGGGTTCAGCACCGGTGCAGGTGGCCATGTTGAGCGAGCGCATCAACCAATTGAGCCGGCACCTGCAACGCAACAACCAGGACTATGCCTCCCGCCAGGGCCTGCTGAAGATGATCGGGCGCCGCAAGCGACTGCTCAGCTACATCCGTCAGCGGGATGAGGGGGCTTACCGGGAGTTGATCAAACGCCTGAAACTCAGGGGCTAGGGCCATGGCAGCTGCTGAACCATCCAAGGGGTTTGGTGGATCGGAGGATGGTGTGGGAAGGGCTCGCAAGACCCCTCCCCAGCAACGATCAAGGCGGAGGGCAGCTCCGCAACGGTCCGCCATTCCCGCCCATGTCTCCAACCGCATGGTGCGGCGCATCCTCCTGCTGAGTGGGGTCCCCACCCTGTCGGCCATGGGGGTATTTGTGCTCAGCTACGTTCTGACAAGCCGAGGCGTCATGCAGATTGAGCCCATTGTGACCATTGCGGTGTCGGGCGTGTTTTTTGTGCTGGGACTGTTGGGCCTCAGCTACGGGGTGCTGTCCGCCAGTTGGGACGAAGAGCCAGGATCTCTCCTGGGATTGGAGCAATTTGGCACCAACCTGCAACGGTTGCGGGCCTCAATTGGCGCCATGAAGCGGGGAGGCTAGTGGCCTGGCGCCGTCCTGACGCCATGGACTTTCTCAGCGCTGCTCCGAGACTTGCTCGTTGCCCCGCTTCCTCTGCCGATAGGCCCAGTAGCCAGCAGCAACCACGACGGCTGCCAAGGGAACTGCGGTGAGCAGGAGCAGGATTGCTGCGGCGAAGTCCGTGTACATGGGAGATAGTGACGCAGGGTCATTGCTATTGTGCCTTGTCATGGCCTGATCAAGGGGCCAAGGGGGACCTTAATCAGCTTTCCTTAATCAGCTTTCCTGGTTCATGGGTGGTTCCTCCCCCTAGGGTCAGGACTCATCACCAGAAGAGGACGGTGGCGGCCAGGAGAATGGCAGAATCGGAGAATGGCAGAATCGAAGATGTGGGCGCAGCGGCTGCAAGGCGCCAGCAGTCCTTCTGTCGGGAAAAGAGCGTCTCGATTTTGTGACCCTTGCGATCCAGCCTCTTGCTGTAATGCACTGGTTTCTTGCGGCAGTGACGGGGCGGGATGTAAGGCGTGATGCCCTGCCGGACCAGCATCTTACGGATTTTGTCCCTGTCATACCCTTGATCCCCCATCACCGTGGCCGCAGCCGGCCGATTCTTGCGCACCACATCAGCACCGGTGAAGTCACTGCATTGCCCCTCACGCAGGTGGAGTCGCAGGGGACCACCTCTGCTGTCACAGACCCCATGGAGCGTGCTGGTTATGCCCCCCTTGGCGCCACCAATCAGGCGGGGGCCCCCTTGTTAAGGCTGGACGCCGTGGGATGGGCTTTGATGTCAGTGGCGTCAATCATCAAGACCTCTGGCTCCGTAGCATCGGGTGGCTCTGGGGCATCGGATGTTGACAACTCGGAAAAGATCAGATCAAACACACCCTTGTCTCACCAGCGGCGGCAACGGTTGTAAAGGGTTTTGTGGGGGCCGGCGGCAGCAGGGGCATCCACCCAGCGCAGCCCCTTCTGAATGACAGGGATGATGCCGCTCAACACCTTCCTGTCCTCCACCCACTTCACACCCGTTCCTTGGAGAGCGAGGGGCAAATGCGGACAACCTGCTGCTCGGCACTGAGCCCAAACAACTGGGCCATCACCCATCCTCCTCCTGCTCTCTTAGGCGTCCCTCTCTGGCGAGAGGATCATTCCTCACATTATGAGTCCTGACCCTAGGCCAGGGCCTTCATGAAGGAGCAGTGGCGGGCCTTGAACTGGGCCTGGTTGAGTGCCTTCACCGTTGCGTCCGGATCACGGACACGAAACTGGTGACCAACACGCACATAGCGCCGCGCATCCTTGTGATGCAGTTCAAGGACCACCGGATTTTTGGCCGGAACCCGCTCTTGACTGCTTTGCCCCTGCAGACAGGTGCGCAGCTTGTTCTGGTAGACAAGGTCCGCGGCGCGGCTGGCCTCCAGGGTCACCAGAACCAGGTTGAGGTCTTCCACGACAGAGCAATCATCAATAATCAGTTGCGCCTGCTCATCACGACGGTCCACGGTGGCCCATAGCAACAGGCGGGTGTCCTGGCTCAGGTGTTGACCCAGTTGGGCGTAGGTCTTGGGGAAGACCACCGCCTCACAGCTTCCCCCCAGATCCTCCACAGTCAACACACCCATGGGGTCCCCTTTGCGGGTGGTGACGGTCTTGAGCATGGACACCATGACAATGGCGCTCACCTTGCGCTTGTCAGGCAGTTGGTCCAGTTCAGCAAGGCTGATGGGGGCAAGAAGACGGGCAGGCTTCAGCAGAGGCTTCAGGGGATGGTCCGAGAGGTAAAAGCCTACAATCTCCTTTTCCAGCCGCAGTTTCTGACGCAGGTCATATTCCTTGGTGGCTACAGCTTTGGGGGCACTCTTCAGATGTGTCGTGGAAGAGCTGGTGGTGGATGCAAGGTCAAAGATGCTGCCCTGACCACTGGCCCGGTCCCTGGCCCGGTCGCTGGCCCAACTGACCACCAACTCCATATCAGCCGCCAACTGGGCCCGATTGCACTGGGGCTCAAGGTCATCGAGGGCCCCGCTATGGATCAGGGCTTCCAGGGCCCGCTTGTTGAGCAACCCGATGGACAGCCGGTCACAAAGATCAGCCAGGGAATGGAACGGACCACCCTTGTCACGGGTGGCCAGGATGGTCTTGATGGCCCCTTCCCCCAAGTTTTTCACGGCACCCAGGCCAAAACGAATCCTCCGGCCAATGGGGGTGAAGTCCAAGCCCGACTCATTAATATCAGGCCGCAACACCTCGATACCCATGGCATTACAGTTGGCAATGTAACGCTGCACCTTATCGCTACTTCCAGAATTAACCGTCAGGAGAGCTGCCATGTAGGAGACAGGGTAGTTGGCCTTGAGATAGGCTGTTTGATAAGTGACGGCGCCATAGGCTGTTGAGTGGCTCTTATTGAAGCAGTATTCAGCAAACAGCACCATCTGATCAAATAATTCACTGGCAATCCGTTCATCCACACCATGATCCTTGGCTCCACTTGTGAAGATATTGCGATGTTTTTCCATGTCAGCGATTTTCTTTTTGCCCATAGCCCGGCGCAGCAGGTCGGCTTGTCCCAAGGAGTATCCCGCCAGATCCTGGGCAATGCGCATGATCTGCTCCTGATAGACCATGATGCCATAGGTCTCCTCCAAAATGGGTTGAAGCTTGGCATGGACAACACGGGTGTTTTCGCGCCCATGCTTACGGTTGATAAATTTGGGAATCAGCCCTGCATCCAGGGGGCCTGGTCGATAAAGGGCCAGGATGGATGAAAGATCTTCCAACGAGGAAGGGCGTAGATCGCGGACAACCTGGCGCATGCCGCTGGATTCCAACTGGAAAATACCTTCCAGTTCCCCTTTGGATAATAAACCATAGGTGGTCTTATCCCCCTGGGGAAGATTATAGGGATCTAGCTGCTCCCCTTGGTTTTCTTTAACTAACTCCAGAGCTTTATCAATCATGGTCAGGGTCTTCAAGCCCAGAAAATCCATCTTGAGAAGTCCCATGGACTCCACATCGTCCATGGGGTATTGGGTAATCACCTGGCCCTCATTGCTGCGCTGCAGAGGCACAAGTTCATCCAGGGGATCTGCGCCGATTACCACGCCAGCGGCGTGGACGCCATAGGTTTTGTTGGTTCCCTCAATGCGTAAGGCCAGATCAATCCAGCGGCGCACCCTTTCATCTTTATTGTATTTTTCTCGAAATTCTGTCGCTGGACTTTCAGCACTGATCATGGTTTTAAGCTTTGCAGGCTTTCCACGAATCACGGGAATCAATTTTGCGAGGCGGTCTGCTTCACCATAGGGTATGTCCAGAACCCGGGCCACATCTTTTAGAACAGCTTTGGATGTCATGCGGTTGAATGTGATAATCTGGGCCACCCGGTCACTGCCGTAGATCCGGGTAACATAGTCAATCACCTCGTTGCGGCGTTCAATACAGAAATCCGTATCAATATCAGGCATTGATTGGCGCTCAGGGTTCAGGAAACGTTCAAACAAGAGGCCATGATGCACAGGATCAATGCTGGTAATTCCCAGGGCAAAGGCCACGAGAGAACCTGCTGCCGAGCCACGACCAGGTCCTACGGAGATTCCCTGATCCCGTGCAAAGCGGATGTAGTCCCACACCACCAGGAAGTAGGTGGGAAATCCCATGCGTTCAATAATCTCCAGCTCCCGTTCAAGCCGCTCTGCGTATGTGCCATGTTTAGAGGCGATGGCCTCCCAGTTGGGTTGCTGAAGACGCTCTTGAAGGCCATCGCGGCTCACGTGACGGAGATGGTGAATTGGCGTGGTCTGCTGCGGTAGACCGGGAAAATCAGGCATACGGCATTTGCCAAGAATGTCGTAGTCTTCCACCTTTTCTGCTGCGGCAAGGGTGTTGGCCAGGGCCCGTTCAACCACCTCTGGTTCCAGATGATCTTGAAATAGACACGCCATCTCCTTTGGAGATTTCAGGTATTCTGTCCCTGTGTAACGGAGTCGTTTCTCGTCTGTCACCACCTTCCCAGTGAGGATACAGAGCAAGGTGTCATGGGCTTCCACGTCTTTATTGCTTAGGTAATGGGCATCGTTTGTGGCAATGATCTCAATGCCAAGCTCATGGGCAATCTTGACAATCTCTGTATTCACAATCCTATCTTCATGGGAGCCATGGTCCTGGATTTCCAAGTAGAAGTCATCTCCAAAGCAATCCCGATACCAGGTGGCCACCTGGCGGGCCACATCCAACCGTCCCCGTAAAATCGCCTGGGGAATTTCGCCCCCAAGGCAAGCCGTGGAGATCATGAGTCCTTCTTTGTACTTTTTCAATAAATCCTTATCAATGCAAGGTCGGCTAAAAATTCCCTTGCCCCGCATTCCTTCCAAGTGACTGATGCTGGTTAGCTTCACCAAATTACGATAGCCCTGATCATTCTTTGCCAGGACCACCAGATGATAACGTCGCTCTCGTTTTTGCTGGGGTGCCATAATAGAGCCGTTCATAACATACATTTCATTGCCGATAATTGGCTTGATGCCTGCTTGGCGGCAAAGCTTCAGCAATTCAATGGCTCCATACATCACCCCGTGGTCGGTGAGGGCCAGGGCGGGCATCTGCAATTCCTTGGCACGGGCCACCAACTGGGGGAGCTGGGAGGCTCCATCCAGGAGGCTGTAGTCACTATGGTTGTGCAGCGCAACGAAGCTCACATCAGACGTTGCATAGGTGTGGGAATCGTAGGGCCAACTCCGGTGGGGGCCGCGCCCTCTTCTGCCAGCAAAGCAACTGGCCCAAGGCATGGAATCCGGCAGCCCACCCCAGGGCCGCCTGTACAGTGGTCCCATGACCTCAGTTGCATCTCTCAATCCCTGGTGGGTGGCACTGCTGATGAACGGGGGACTCATCCTTCTGCTTCATCGCCTGCCGGTGCTCACCGCCCAGGGCTGGATCCATGGGGGGGTATTGGGCACCATGCTTTGGGGAACCATGGGCTGGCGTGGCTGGCTCACTGTTGTCCTCTACCTGGCACTGGGTTCAGCGGTGACCCGTCTCGGCCTCAAGCAAAAGCAGGCGCTCCACTTGGCGGAATCCCGTGGGGGGCGCCGTGGTCCATCCAATCTTTGGGGATCTGCGGCGACGGGATTGAGCCTGGCCGTGCTCATGGCCATGGCGCCTGCCGGGGCAACACCCCTGCTGTGCCTGGGCTTTGTGGCCAGCTTCGCTGCCAAGCTGGGGGATACATGGGGCAGTGAGATTGGCAAGCGTTGGGGGGGGCGCACCCTGCTCATCACCACCCTCCAGCCTGTGGCGGCAGGAACGGAAGGGGCCATCAGCATCACCGGCACGGTCGCCAGCGTGGTGGCCATTGTCCTGTATACGGCCCTGGCCCTGGCCCTGCTGGGGCCGTCCATTGGTCCCGGTCCATTGGCGCAGCTTGTGCTGTTGGGGGCGGCAGCCACCATGGCTACCCTGGTGGAGAGTTGGATCGGGGCCACATGGCAAGGGCGCCTGGGGTGGCTCACCAATGAGCTGGTCAACGTTGCCCTCACCATTGTGGCGGCGCTACTGGCCATGGGCGCTGCTGTGGGGATGGACTGGCGCTGAGGCGTAGTGCTGCCGTGGCGGTTGCGGCCGGGCAGACTCGGTCATGGGCCTGAGTTGATTCTGAAGCTGCTGCAGGGTGGTATGGAGTCGCCTGCTGATCACCCGCATGCTGACCCCTTCCCGGTGGGCCAGCTCCCGATGGCTCAGCCCATCCAGGACACGCCACTTGAGAAGCCGCTGGGCATCTGCTTCCAGGCGCGCTACAAAATGGTGCAGATGGGCATAAAGTTCAGCGTCGTTCTCGTCTTGGGACTGGGCAGGCAACAGATCCACCAGGCGCAGGCATTCCCCCTCACCCTCCAGACCAACCACACTTGTATCCAGGCTGGAGATCCGTAAGCTACGCTTGGCCTGACAGGCTTGTTGCCACCGTGCTGGGGTAATCTCCAGCGCTGCGCAAAGCTCCGATTCCGTGGGGTATCGGCCCGAGTGATTTGCCATGGCCGCTTGGAATTTGGCGCCACGGGAATGGAGTTCCAACAGGCGGCGGGAGACCCGAATGGGGTTCACATGGTCCCTGATGTAATGGAGAATCTCGCCACGGATCAGTGGAACGGCAAAGGAACTGAAGGCATAGCCGGTGTTGGGATCAAAGCGTTCCACGGCTTTAATTAAACCCAGATGGCCAATCTGGACCAGATCATCAAAGTCCAGACTACAACGATGCACCATGCGACTGGCCACCTGCTGAACCAGACGGCTGTTCATTTGAACAATACGGTTCCGTAGATGAGATGTATCATGATTTTGGTTACGGCTCTGGATCAATACAGCAAACAGTTGACGTGTTTCCGTGACAACGTCACACCTCTTGTAGGATGGCATTAAAAGGATGCAAGCATATTTACGGTCTACGAATTCAGAACCGATGGCATCCTCCCAAATGCTGAAAACTCATCCTCCAAAAGGTGGATTTTATGGGACTTCCATTGCAACGTGCCATTCGCTTCCCCGTCATTTCCCATCCTCGTTGTCCTTCCCCTCAGGGCGCCACGAAAATTTCCCTTTCCGAACTTGGAAAAGCCTGCTGGCCCAGTCAATCCCTCTCCAGGATTGACTTTCCCATGGCGAGACCACATCCCACAGAGGGAAGTGCCGCATTTTCGTGACGCCCCTCAAAAGAGTGTGGAGAAGCGGAGTTTCAAGGAATGGTCCATCGGTGAGGTGGCGGTGTTGGGCTCTTGCCGCTCCCCTGCCAGGGAGAGTTGCCAAGGCTCAGGGTGGGCCTGCTGGGCATAGGGCGCCAGGGACCAGAGGAGGCTGTAGGTCCTGCTGGTGGGGGAGAGGGCCAGCGCCACTGCCGGGGTGAGGGAGAGGCGGTCGCTGTGGGCGGGGAGGCCATAGGCCAGCTCTGCTTCAAACTGCTGCCCACTGTTGGGGTGGGTGGTGGGATTCCTCGCATCCATGCCGGGTGATGGGGTGGCGCCCATGGTGTGGTTCAGGGAGAGGGAGGGGCCGCGATTGGAGGGGGAGGGCTCCCAGGAGAAGGAGAAGGCCAGGCCCTGCTCCTGCCAGTCCTC
>JAJDUS010000034.1 GCA_022826535.1 Prochlorococcaceae cyanobacterium jk18x1bzbins.87 | reverse complement strand
AGAAAACCTGGAAACATTGCAAGATTTCTTCAGACTTATTCACACTCTTTACATAGACTTATTACAAGACAACAGCCGCTCTCCTCTGCGGACACACTCCTAAACTGTTTTGCACTTTTCTTATTTTTCGTGGTGCCCAGTCTTTGGGCCATATAGGATAAATAGGCTAGCAAGCGGGGATTGGTATTGCGCAGCGCTTTCATCCAGAGACGCCAGAACTCAGCTACATCGTCATCTATGCCCACATTGCGCATCAGAACAGGCATGTCCCGAATGGCGCGCTCCCGATCCTCATCGAGCGTCCATGTATCGCAGAAGGCGTCAATCTGGTCGGGAAGTAGTCGTCCGGTTTCGTCTTTATAGATTGCGTTGTAGTCGCGATTCGAATTGAATGGTGGATCCAGATAAATCAGATCCACACTTTCGTGGGGCATATTTTGCATAACGGTCAGGCAATCGCCATAATAGAGACGGTTCACTGGAAGACTCCACGCAAGAAAGCGCCCAATGGGCTAAGCCTACTTTAGCAGTGAGTCCCAGTTCGGGCAATGGAGATTGCCGCCCCACAGAATGTGCTCAAGGTCTTCCAAGCAAGCCTCCTGGTCCAGAAGCCACTGGAAGATTGTAAAAAGGCTCATGGCTCGCCTTCTTATGGAGGCGAATGTAGGGTGACTCGCTCTCTGTATCAAGCCGCTACCATCCATTCTAGTGTCTTAGTGTTGACACAATCTGTAGCAGAACCCTAGCCAGATCACCCGTGCTGAAGAAGGCGTATTGGCTGAAGAGAAAATCTGAACCCGGCTCAGCCATGGTTGTTGGCGCCTGACTGATGACCACCACCATCCCCACCGCTCCTGTCAGACAACCCATGGCTCGCCAGCAACATCCGGGTTTCCCTGGCGTCTTGTGGCTTGGTAGATTGCGCTTGTCTTCCCCTGAACAGGCCCCCTCACTTGTTGTCCGTTGATCGTGTCAACCAGCCTTGTGGTGAATGCCGGCAGCACCAGCCATAAACTTGCTCTGCTGGAGTTGACAGGGGGGGAGCGGTTGCCCTGCCTCTGGCAGGCCCAGATTGACTGGGGCGGGGTACAGGGGGGTGGTGGCAGCAGAGCTATTGCATGGAGAAGAGAAGGTGGTCTATGGGGACGCCGGCTACCAGGGCCTTGAGAAGCGAGAGGAGATGGCAGGACCAGGGGTGGACTGTCGTATCGCCATGAGAGCAGGGAAGCGCCGCCACCCGCCTGATGATGGAGAAGGGGCCGTACAATGGTGGGTGGAGCGTGCCAAGGCCCATGTCGGAGCCAAGAGGGAGCACCCCTGACCGGTGCTCAAGGAGCAGTTTGGGTTTCGGAAAACCAGGCGACGGGGGCCTAGCCAAAAATCACAGCAAGGTGATGCGGCTAGCGGCCCTGACCAACTTATTCCTGGGACGGACGAAGTTATTAACCTTGGTAACATAGGAGTAGTGTGCCAACCCACTGTTCTGAGACCGCTATCAAGCTCAAGCAGGGCCATCCCAAGGGCAAGATACAGTGGTTTGACCCTCAGAAAGCTCCTTGAGAGAGGAAAGAGAGCAGCTCCACTGAATTATTCTCCTGCCCACACGGTTCTCCAGCGATTCCTTAAGGAGTCACTGGGAAACTTCAAAGCGCTTTCACGGAAGACTTTCACTCCTCCCTTACAGCAAGGCTTTTCAAAAGCCAGGACTGAGATAGAAAGGGGTTTCCCAGTGTTTCCTTAAAGATCCAGGAAGGGTGATTGAGATATAGGAAGGGGGCCGAGAGCACAAGAATAGTGGGACGATCCTTTTCCACAAGAAGACGTTTGCCCTTCAAGACAAGATGATCTCAAATCCGTCTCATACCAGTCTCTCCTGAAAGATGGGCTCGTTCTTCGGCAATTACTGCAACGCACTCTAGTAATGAGAGTTTACCAGAATCCAGCGTCAGTCTTTGCTCTGTCCATGGATCAAAGCGCCGGAGCTCAATCTTTCTCCAGGAGGGTAAAATAAGACCATCAAGATCGCTCGTGCGAGCCTCAGCCCGCCTCCTATGCTCTTTCTTGTCCCTACAAACAATCTCCACATTCAGAAGCGCAGCATGGGTTGCCTGGGCTGCTTCTGCCCACCATTGCCTTGTTGTGCAAATAGGATTGACCGTATCTGAGACAACATCTAAACCAAGTTTCAGATTATCTTTTGCAATAGCGACAGCAACAAGGTAGCCGGCATCCTCAGGCGAGTGTATCTTCAAAACGCTGTTTTTCATGGCCAATTCAATGGAATCGATCCGCACATGCACTGCATTGATCTGTTTTGATAATTCACGGGCGATTGATGTTTTTCCAACGCCAGGAAGGCCAGACAAGCAGATCAGAGTCGCCATTGTGTCAAGAAGACCGAAGACAGTCCCAGCTTATCAGGTTGTCAGACAATGCTCAAAAAAGCGATGATGCAGATCAGTCAATCCACCCAACGGGCTGCTCCACTCTGCAACTTGCGCCTCTGATGCACTTTAGAACCATCTTCACGGAGCAGGCGGCAGAGGCGGGCCACCGTCTCAGCAAGTTCTTTGGCTGAGCGGGGCGGCTGTAGCTCCCATTGTCAGGAAGTCGGCAAACAAAGACAGGACACCGTCATCAGGGGCAGCCAACCTGTTGCCAGCGGTCTCGACATCTGCTACCAACTGCACAACTGTGCCTTGGAGTTCACCATTATGCCAGAGACTGAACCCGTTGCCATCCGTATCAATCAGATTGGGAAGGGTCTGAAGCTTTGTCCATTGATCCTTGTCGTGTCGGTCGCGAAATCGTCGTGGATCAGCCCCTTTCCCCGGCGCCTTGACCTCGATAAAGCCAACCAGGACATTGTTGTAGGTGACGGTGTAATCCGGTCGTGCTTTGAGGCCAGCAAGGGATGCTTCCCCAACCATGACGACGTGGCCTGGGTGCAATCCCGTGAGTTCCGCGAGGTTGGCGATGAGTGTCTCCAGGGGTGCCCGCAACTGATCCTCAGATGCACTACTGGCACCGGGATTGCTGAGCTTCAGTTTCGCGTCATGCCCGAAAATGGACATGGCCTCTTGAAGTGTCATGGGTAGACGGAGCACCACACCTACGCTAAAATCAACTCTAGTCTTCTAGTCTTCCATGGATTGCCCTGACTCCAAACCCGTGGAGGAAGCTGTCTTCGGACACCAGGGCAGAGGGCCAGGACGCTGCCAGCAGACTCCGGGTATGGGCGACTGGGTGCCGTTCCATTTCTGTTCCCGTTCTGTCATGCTTGATCTGACCCACAAGAGGGATCACCAAAACCTCACTTCTTAGACAGGCCCCCTCACTTGTTGTCCGTTGATCATGTCAACCAGCCTTGTGGTGAATGCCGGCAGCACCAGCCATAAACTTGCTCTGCTGGAGTTGATAGGGGGGGAGCGGTTGCCCTGCCTCTGGCAGGCCCAGATTGACTGGGGTGGGGCACAGGGGGGTGGTCTTCTGCGGTGGCGGTGGGGGGAGGACCCATGGCGGCAGGACACCCTCAGTCTTGACCATGGGCGGCGGGAGGCCCTGGCCGGGTGGCTTGCCAGGGTGCTGCCACCCTTGGCGGAACGCTTCCCCATCACCGCCATTGGGCATCGCATTGTCCATGGCGGTGAACGGTTTCACCAGAGCCAGTGGATCAGCCAGGACCAACTGGCTGCCCTGCGGGCCCTCATTCCCCTGGCCCCTCTCCACAACAAGCCCGCCCTGGACACCGTGGAACTGCTGCTCACCCTTTGCCCCCATATCCCCCAGGCGGGGGTGTTTGATACGGCGTTCCACCACACCATTCCGGCAGCGGCCACCACCTACGGCCTGCCCATGGCATGGCGGCACCAGGGCATTCGTCGCTATGGGTTCCACGGCATCAGCCACGGCCACATGGCCCGCCTCCTGGCCACCGCCACGGCCCGTCAGGATCTGCGGCTGGTGAGCCTTCACCTGGGTGGGGGCTGCTCCGCCTGCGCCATTCGCGGCCTGCGGTGTCAGGACACTTCCATGGGCTTTACACCCCTGGAGGGGTTGATCATGGGCTCCCGTTGTGGCAGCGTGGATCCCGCCATCCTCCTCCATCAACTGCGCCACGGCTGGGATCTGGACAGTCTGGAGGCGGTGTTACAGCACCAGAGCGGCCTGGCTGGTTTGAGCGGCATCTCGGAGGATATGCGCCAGGTGCGCCA
>JAJDUS010000130.1 GCA_022826535.1 Prochlorococcaceae cyanobacterium jk18x1bzbins.87 | reverse complement strand
CTCCTGCGCTCCTGCGCTCCTGCGCTCCTGCGCTCCTGCGCTCCTGCGCTCCTGCGCTCCTGCGCTCCTGCGCTCCTGCGCTCCTGCGCTCCTGCGCTCCTGCGCTCCTGCGCTCCTGCGCTCCTGCGCTCCTGCGATCCTGCGATCCTGATTCTAGCACTTTTATCGTCTATCGTGGTCACCTCACTGGGCTGGAGCAAACCCAAACACCACTCCTCCCTTGATCCCCAGTCCCCCCTTAGACCGGTCCCCTTCCCTTTGTTTATCTTGTTTGCTTTTACCATGATTCGCTCCGCCACCTCAGGGCTTGGATTTTGATCCGCCTTCCTGCTCCACCACCACAGGCAACCGCCGCAGGTGACAAACAGCAGTATTCCTTGCTGGTCAACACAGTCCATGGGGCAAAGGTACGCCTACAACCTGAACCATTCTAACCCCATGGAAGTCCAGTGGGCAACCCTTCTTGTGGCAAAACATGGTGGATTCCTCCGCAAGCAGGGATGACCGGCAGAAGCGGGGGAATCAAGGGATATGGAGGGATTCCACCGCAACGGTTGGCCTTTTCTTCGTGATGGATCCCCTGCTGCCCCTGGGTTGGGCCCGGTTCCTGTTGACCGGCGGCTTGCCGGCAGCGGGATTGTGGGGCAATCCCCACCGGCAGAGGCCGTGTCCTGGCAACGGTTGCCCCGTCCTGTGACCCATGCTTGGGTCTGTTTCCACCCCACCGGCCATGGCCTTGGATCAACTTCTCACCGCTGCGGCGAGTTTCTTCACGGCTTCCATCGTCCTCACCCTCTGGCGGGTCTCCACCACATCGGATCCCACCAGCCGCTGACCCGGCCCGCCCTGCTGCACACGGTATGCTGGCAGCGGAACCTCTCCCCCCGGTGCAGCCATGGAGCTCGTCGATTGGCTCTGGATCCTCCATCCGGCCCTTGCCGTGGTTTTCGTCTATCCCCTCCTGGGGGTGGTGGCCCGTTCCGGTGGACAAACACGACATCGTCGGGTGGATCGGGCCAAACTGCCCCCCACCGTCGGCCGTGATCATCAGGATCTGGGCAAGTGGCTCACCACAGGGGTGGTGAGCCTTGTCCTGGTAGCCATCACAGTGTCCATCGTCACCAAATCCTTCTGGGCTGACCCCGGCCAGCAGATGTTACGGGCATGGTCCCTTGTGCTGGTGTTGGCTGGCACAGTCGCTTCTTTGCTGGTGCTCTGGTGCGTCCAACAGCGCTGGCAGCGCATCCTTTTTGCGCTGCTCACCTGGGCAGGGGTGCTGGGGCTCGGGGCCCAGCCGGAAGTGTGGCGCGTCAGCGACGACCCCCGTACCCTGGCATTCTGGACAGCCCACTATTGGACCGGTGTGGGGCTGGTGGCCCTGCTGTTGTTCGCCATGGCCATCCGACCGGAGATTACCCGCCGTCTGGCCTGGCGGCGGGTCCATCTGGCCACCGTCATGGCGGCGGCCATTCTGTTCATGGTGCAGGGGATCAGCGGGTCCAAGGATCTTCTGGAGATCCCCCTGAGTTGGCAGCAACCAGCCATCTATCAGTGCGATTTCAATGCCCGCCGCTGCCCGGGCGCCGAGCAGGCCAGCCTGGGGACAACGGTGATTCATCCTGTGGGCTGAAGGCTTGCCGTGGAAGGATTCTCCCATGGCCCTTCCCCTGTGGTCACCCGTTGCTTCCCTTGCCCTCAGCCTGGTGCCCACCCTGCTGGTGGTCCCCATGTGCTGTTGGCTCACCCGACACCCTGAAGCCCACTGTCCCCCCTGGCGGCGGCGCCTGGCCATTGTGCTGATCACCAGCCTGGCGGGACGCTACCTCATCTGGCGGGTGCTCTTCGGCTTGAACCGGGAGTCTCCCATGGCGCTGGGCTTGAGCTGGCTGTTGCTGGCTTGCGAAGGTTGGCTCATCCTGACGGGCCTCCTGCAGATTGGCCTGTCCTTCTCCAGGTGGAGGGATCGCTACGCCGCTGCCCAGGAGGGGGAAGCCCTGTTGCAACGGCACCCCCACCTTCCCGCAGTGGATGTGCTGATTCCCTGTTGCGGCGAACCCCTGGCGTTGCTGGAGCGCACCATCATCGCCTGCTGCCGCCTGGACTACCCCGCCAAGACGGTCTGGCTCCTGGATGATGGCCCTGAACAGGAGGAGACAGACCACCAGGACCACGGTTCTCCCCAGCAGCGCCGCGCCCTGGCCCGCAGCCTGGGGGCCCGCTACCATCGCCGCCAGGGACGCCAGCACGCCAAAGCAGGCAATCTCAATGCAGTGTTACCCCATTGTCATGGGGAGTTGATGGCGGTGTTTGATGCGGACGTGGTGCCCCAGCCCCAATTCCTGCGCCGCACCGTTGGACTGTTCGTCCGGGAATCCCGGCTGGGTTTTGTGCAAACGCCCCAGAGCTACATGACCCCGGATCCCCTGATGCGCAACCTGGCCATGGAGGACTGGTTGCTGCCGGATGAGGAGAGTTTTTACCGTTGGATCGAACCCGTGCGGGACAACGTGGGGGCCGTGGTCTGCGCAGGCACCTCCTTCCTGATGAGGCGACAGGCCCTGGATCAGGTGGGTGGCTTTTCCACAGATAGCCTTTCCGAAGACCTGGCCACCGGCATTCGACTCATTGCCTTGGGCTGGCAAGGCCTGTTTCTGCCCGAAAAACTCAGCGCCGGGCTTGCCCCAGTGGGCGTGGCGGACTTTGCCCAGCAGCGGCTGCGCTGGTGCCGCGGCACCCTGCAAACCCTGCGCAGTCCCCGGGGACCCCTGCGCATCTCCGGGCTCAACCTGATCCAACGGCTGGCTTTTCTGGAAGGGGCACTCCATTGGTTCAATGCCATTCCCCGCCTCATCCTGCTGATCTTGCCCTTGAGCACAGGCCTTCTGGGGATTCTGCCCATCAACCTGAACGGCGCCAGCTTCCTGATGGTGTTCTTGCCCTACTGGCTCAGCCTGCTGATGCTGGTGAGCTGGCTCAACCGTGAATCCCGCTCCGCTTTGCTGCCCGAGCTTTACACCTGGCTGCTCACACCAGTGCTGGCCTGGGCCGTTGTGCAGACCCTATTGGCCCCCCATTGGCGGCCTGGTTTTCGCGTCACATCCAAAACACTGCAACGGCCCAGGGCACGCCTGGCCTGGGGCTTGATCCTGCCCATTCTGGCGCTCTTTGCCCTCAATGGCTGGAATCTCCTGGGGTTGTTGTCCATGTTGCCCCCCAGTCCGGCCATGGCCACCATGCTCAGCCAGCAACAGGCGGAGGGGAATCGTTTTGTGGGGCTCCTCTGGAGTGGGCTGAACCTCCTCGGTTTGCTGACGGCCCTCAGGGCTTGTGTGGATCCGCCCCGGACCCATGGATTGCCCACATTCCGGGTGCGCTGGCCCGCACAACTCTCAGCAGACCATGGCGCCACAGTTCACCAGGTTCAAGTGCGCTGCATCAATGAGCAGGAGGTGGCGGTGGAACCCAAGGCGGCCCTGGGTCATGGATGGGTTGGGCAGCTCACCATCACAGCTTCCGTGGGGGCGGGGCAAGACTCCCCCGTCCTGATGGTCACTGCTGGACCAACACCCGGCCATGGCCGCTTGCTTCCCCAAGACCATCAGCAGCACCAAGACTGGCTCCACTGGCTCTATGCCACACCGGGGCGCTGGCATGATCCCACCGCACCCATGGAATGGCAAGCCATGTTGGCCCTTCTGCGGCGGCTGTTCTGGCGGCATGACCACCCCCCAGGGCTCTTCATCCCCCTGCCCAACACCAGCCTGGACCAACCACGGTCCGCCATCAGGCCTCAGGAACCACAACACCCCTACAATCAGGAAAGCTCCTGATGAGTTCAGCCCCCCTCCCGCCTGACCCAATAACGGATTTGAAGCCATGCCCCTCATTCCCCGCTGGCACTTGATGACCAGTGAAGCCAAAGCCCTGATTCGCACCATGGGGATCTCCGTGATTCTGCTCGTCGTGGTCCTGGTGGCCCTGGCGGCCTTCCGCTCCCTTGTTGGCCTGCTATGGCCCCTGGTGCTGGTGGGATTCCTGCTCTGGCTGGTGTTCAGACGTTGAGTGCGTCGTTTAGGATTGCAACTCCCTGGCCGATCAATGAGGCCACAGGGGTCATGCCGGCATAGCTCAGTGGTAGAGCAGCGCTTTTGTAAAGCGAAGGCCGTCGGTTCAAATCCGTCTGCCGGCTTCCCACAACGCCTGTCGCCCCACTGGGGACGGCATGTGATCCCCTAGCCTTGTGGCCTGAAGACGGGAGATCGGCGATGGCCCGAGGGGGTGGCCTGGCCCAAAAACAATGGCGATTCTGGATTGACCGGGGGGGCACGTTCACCGACATCGTGGCCAGGTCACCGGATGGCACCCTCAAAACCCATAAGCTCCTCTCCGATCACCCCCGCCACCCCCTGGACGCACCGGTGCAGGGCATTCGGGAGGTGTTGAATCTCCCTCCGGGAGACCCCATTCCATCCCAGGCCATTGCGGAGGTGAGGATGGGCACCACCGTGGCCACCAATGCCCTGCTGGAGCGCACGGGAGAGCGGGTTGCCCTGGCCATGACCCGTGGCTTTCGCCATGCCTTGTCCATTGGCAACCAGGCCCGGCCCCAACTGTTTGATCTGGAGATTCACCGGCCGGAGTTGTTGTACGCCCAGGTGGTGGAGATTGAAGAACGGGTTGATGCCCAAGGCGAGGTCATCCACCCCCTGAACCATGACCAGACCCGCGCCACACTCCAGGCGGTCTATGACGCGGGGATTCGCACCCTGGCCGTTGTATTGCTCCATGGCTACCGTGCCCCAGCCCATGAACAACTCTGTGGGGCCATTGCGGCAGACATCGGCTTCCGCCACATCTCCCTCAGCCACCAGGTGAGCCCCCTGATCAAGGTGGTGGGGCGTGGTGAGACCACCGTTGTGGATGCCTATCTCTCCCCGCTCCTGCGCCGTTATGTGGACCGCCTGGTGGCAGCACTGGGGGATGTTCCCCTGCTGTTCATGCAATCCAACGGGGGATTAACGGCAGCACAGCAGTTTCAGGGGAAAGACGCCATCCTGTCTGGCCCTGCTGCAGGGGTGGTGGGTGCTGTTGCAGTGACAAAAGCCGCGGGTTGTGGACCCCCCATGATCAGCTTCGACATGGGGGGCACCTCCACGGATGTGAGCCTTTGCCAGGGGGAGTACAGCCGCAGTCTGGAGACCCATGTGGCCGGTGTCCATCTCCAGACGCCCATGCTGAATATCCACACGGTGGCGGCGGGCGGCGGCTCCATCTGCTCCTTTGCCCAGGGGCGTTACCAGGTGGGGCCGGAGAGTGCCGGCGCGGATCCAGGTCCAGCCTGCTATGGCCGAGGCGGTCCCCTCACAGTAACAGACTGCAACCTGATTCTGGGTAAGTTGCAACCCCAGCATCTTCCCGGCATGTTTGGCTCCGACCGCCAGTCGGCCCTGGATCCGGTGGCAGCCCGTCAGCGGCTGGTGGCCATGGCCGCCGCCATTACACAACACACAGGACAACCCCAATCCCTGGTGGCCGTGGCGACAGGCTTTATCACCGTTGCCGTGGAGACCATGGCCAAAGCCATGAAGACCATCTCCCTGGAGCGAGGCTGTGATGTGAGGGAAGCCACCCTCTGTGGATTTGGGGGGGCCGCCGGGCAACATGCCTGTCTGGTGGCAGATGCGTTGGGGATTCGTCACATCCTGTTCCATCCCATGGCCGGTGTGCTGTCTGCCTATGGGCTTGGGCAGGCCGCAATTCGCGCCCTGCGGCAGCAGTCCCTCAATCGCCCCCTGGGCAGCCGGTGGGAAGAACCAGTGGCCACAATCCTGGACCACCTGGCCCAATCCGCCCGGCAGGCGGTGGCCAATCAGGGGGTCCACCCCGGTGGAATCACCATCCAGCGCCGTCTTCACCTGCGCTATGGCGGATCCGATACCGCCCTGGAGGTGCAGGCCAGCAGTCCGGCGGCCATGGCGGAGGAGTTCCGGCGCCACCATCAGCAGCGCTACGGCTTTCTGATGGAGAACAAGCCACTGATCATCACCACGGCTGCAGTGGAAGCCATTGGCCATGCCCATCCCCTGCCTCAATCTCGCCGGAACAAGAGGACAACCCAGCCGGCCATGCCCATCAACAGTGTGGTCATGGTTCTCAACGGTCGCCCCCGCATGGCACCGGTGCATGACCGGACCAGGCTCCAACCCGGTGTCATTCTACCGGGACCCGCCTTAATCAGTGAGGCTGTGGCCACAACTGTTGTGGAGCCGGGCTGGCAAGCCCGATGCACCGATCAAGGCAATCTGATCCTGGAAAGGATCGACACAAAAGTGGAGATTTCTGTTGCGGCGACGGATGTGGATCCGGTGATGTTGGAAGTGTTTCACAACCGCTATATGTCCATTGCGGAGCAGATGGGAGTCGTGCTGCAAAAGACAGCATCGTCTGTCAATATGAAAGAGCGGTGCGATTTTTCCTGTGCCGTATTTGATGACCGTGGCAATTTGGTGGCCAATGCCCCCCACTTGCCCGTTCACCTGGGTTCCATGTCCGACAGTGTGCGGCAGGTGGTCCAGGCCCAGGGAAACCAGATGAAACCCGGTGATGTTTATGTCCTTAATAGCCCCTATCTTGGGGGCACCCACCTGCCGGATATCACGGTCATTACCCCGGTCTTTGATCTACAAAAAGGGACGATTCCATTCTATGTGGGCAATCGGGGACACCATGGAGATGTGGGGGGATTATCCCCCGGTTCCATGCCCCCCCACTCCCGCTCCATTGAGGAAGAGGGTGTCATCATTCCCATCAATAAAATTGTGGCGGCAGGGCACTTTCAAGAGCAGACCATGCGGGCCATTCTTGACCGTGGACCCTATCCCGTCCGCAATCCTGATCAGAACATTGCTGATCTCCATGCACAAATCGCTGCCAATGCCTGTGGTGTGGCGGCGTTGCAGCACCTGGTGGATGAATTCCAACTGGGCACTGTTCAAGCCTACATGGGCCATGTGCAAGCCAACGCCGAGGAATCTGTCCGACAGGTGATTTCCAATCTGAGTGGTGGTCGATTTTCCTATGAGCTGGATAACGGTGCTCAGATTCATGTGATGGTGTCCATTGACCACCACCGGCGCAGTGCTGTTGTGGATTTTACCGGCAGCAGCCCCCAGTTGGATAACAATTTCAATGCCCCAACAGCCATCACCAGGGCTGCAGTTCTGTATGTGTTTCGCACGTTGGTCAAGGCCAATATCCCCCTCAATGAAGGGTGCCTCAAACCCATCACCATTGTTGTGCCCCAGGCCTCCATGTTGGCGCCAAGGCATCCAGCCGCGGTGGTGGCGGGCAACGTGGAAACCAGCCAGGCCTTAACCGACGCCCTCTATGGCGCTTTGGGGACGATGGCCGCCGCCCAGGGCACCATGAATAACCTCAGCTTCGGCAACAACAATCATCAGTATTACGAGACCATTGGCGGAGGCTCTGGCGCCGGGCCAGGCTTCGCCGGGGCTTCCGCCGTGCAAACCCACATGACCAACTCCCGTCTCACGGATCCCGAGGTGTTGGAATCCCGTTTCCCGGTGCGGGTGGAGTGTTTCGAGATTCGCGAGGGCTCCGGTGGCGCAGGCCGCTATCGCGGTGGCGACGGGGCCCGCCGCCGCCTGCGGTTTCTTGAGCCCATGGAGGTGATGATCCTCTCCAACCGTCGCCGCATCCCCCCCTATGGCTGTGCCGGGGGCAATCCCGGCGCCCCCGGCCGCAACTGGCTGGAGTGCGTTGACGGTGAGGTCGTTCCATTGGCAAGCTGTGATCGGGTGCAGGCGCAGGCGGGGGAGATGGTGGTGATCGAGACACCGGGTGGGGGAGGATATGGCGCCCCTTGCCCGTGACAATCCAGCCGGACCCAGGGGGCATTGCGGAAAATGGGAAGTTTAAGAAATGGCAAAGGTATCTCTGGAGGGAGGCCCTTTTTGGGGTGTCAAGACTTTTGAGATGTGGGGATGGCAGAACAGAAGATGGGGGCACGAGGTCGTGGCGCTTTGCCATGGGCCGACAGTCCTTCGGTCGGGTGAACAGATTCTCAATTCTGTGCAGCATGGTGTCCAGCCTCTTGCTGTCATGGATGGCCCTATTGCGGTTGCGTCCGGGTGGGATGCAAAGCGAGACGCCCTGATCCGCCAGGGTCTTACGAATGAGGGATGGCCCACGGTTGGATGGGTTGGCCCCCCAAGGAAACGCTGGAAATCCTTCCCGTGTTCCGGAGGGATTGAACTGGGAGTGAATTGGCTTGGGAAGGAGGAGCAGCCGGGCTTCTGCGACCAGGATCAATCCCGGTTCCGGATAAGGTGAGGAGAGGCTAGGGGTGTGGACAATGTCGATGTTGCCCTTGGTTTGGGCCAAGGAGCAGGCCGCCAGACAGGAGAGGATAGGGACGGACAAAAGTATTGACGGGGAAGCGGTGGCGGCTGTGCTCCAACCCCATGGTTGACTTCAGTTTGGCAAAGAGCGTTCCCATGATGGATCGTTTTCTCAGCAGCAGCTTGTCCAGCAGGGGGAGAAGGGCATTCTTCATATTGCGTGGAATGCCGGTGAGCAGGTGAAGACCCCGCTGCCATCAGCATTTCATGAGGCACTGGACAATGTATCCCCTATTGCCCCCGTAGAGCAGCGGTGATGCGCTCCAACAGTTGGCGGTCTCGGCATTGGCCCCCTGTGACGGCCATGATCCGGCCCTGGTGGTGAATGAGCAGATGGAGCTTGAAGCCCAGGAACCAGCCCATGGCGGTACGGCCCCGTTGGGCCAGCCCTCGGAACACCCTGCTGCCACTGATACGGGCGTTGTGACAGACCGCCAGCTTGGTGTTATCGATACAGTAGATGCCAGCGGCCTGGCCACGGTCGCAATGGAGCAGGAGGAAAAGGGCAGCAGGCGTGGCGGCATCAAGGCCACAAACCTGCTGTAGGCGGGAAGCTCGGCAAAGCAGTGACGGAACTCCTGCTCCACCCCATAGCGCCAGAAGTGCTTGAAGTCCTTGTCAGACCAGAGATGGAACAGCACCATGATGAAAAGCACCTCCCCGAGGGAGATCTTGCCCGTTCGCTGGCGCTGACGCTCTGGGGGGATCAGGTGGTGGTGTTGCCGCTGGCGGAAGAGTTGGGCAAAGTCATCAAGACAGCAGAACAGTGCCACGGTAGAGTTTTTGCTGAGGGGGCCTTCTCCCTATGTGGTGACTACGGATCCTGAGTCGGGTCCTGACCGATTGGGGAAGACCCTCCTCTCCCCCATGGGCGCCCCACTGCCTTGCCCCAGGCTGAGGAACCTGCTGGAGCAGAGCAGCAGTCTCCACTCTCCAACAGAGACTTTCCCCCCATGGAGGGGCTCACACCACAGGGGTACCCCCCCTCCCCCATGGTCCCTTCTCCAGAACCGGGGTTAAGGAAAGCCTGAAAAAACCCAAAGCGCTTTCACAGAAGACTCTCACTCCTCTCTTACAGCAAGGCTTTTGAAAAGCCGGGACTGAGCCGGAAAAAGGTAGCTTGCCTGGCTTTCAGCATCTGTTGTACACTAAAATTTCCAGACGCTCCCTGAGCAATCATGACCTCAACATCCACTCCTGGCCAGCAGCACTGGTACCTGAAATTTGTCGCGAACCCACTGCTGCTTACCCTACGCTCCGTTGCCACACCGCCTCGCCAGTTGCTATCCCATGTCCCATTCCCTTCTGACGGACAGCAGCGGTATGTGAGGCTTGCTTTTTATCCACTGCTTGGGTTGCTCAGATCCGTTGCGGTCCCGTTGACCCAGCTACTAAGATTGATCAACCATAGCCTTAAGGCCATTAAAAAAATTCTCATTTTATTCCAAAGACTTATTATTAACCCTCTACTGCGTTCTCCACGCTTTGCCGTTGTTTTTACCAGTCAACTGCTAAAATTCAATCCAAACCGACCAACGCCTGGTGGCTATGCCCTCGGAACTGTTGGGCAATGGCCCCGTCGGTTTATGGCATTTTTCCCGGCTCTCTTCCACTTTTTTGTGGGCTGGGGAGAACAACGCCCCCGCTTCCTCAACCGAGTCACACTGCTTGCGCCAGTGAGTGCTAGCCTCTCTTTATTTTCACTGACAATCTTAAAAGCATCATTCTTAACCTCATTCCTGGAGCTTCACTTCCCCGAAGATGTGAGTGTAGAAGTGATTAAGCTACCTCTCCTTGGCTGGTGATGGGAGAGGCGGGATGGCCCTAAACCATGACCTGACGCCATCCCTTGAAAAAACATCTGGCCAAAAAAGAAGCCCCAGCTAAGACTGGGGCTTTTGGGTTGGATGTTTTGAGAACAACGCAATCAGGCTCAACTGATTTTGGCGTTATCCATTGCGTTGAAGGCATCCTCAACGGACTTGAAGTTGAAGCCAAGGGAGCGCAGACTGTGCCAAAGATGACCTTGTAAGAAGAAGAAGGCCAGATAAAAGTGGGTGTTGGCCAACCAAGCCCTGGCGCTGTGGACACCCAGTCCCAAATCCGTTGTATCGGCAAAATAGGGGGAGAAGGCAAACTTCAGGGCCAGGGGATTGCCATAGAACACCTCCGGATAAACCGTTGTGTTCATGGCACACCAGTAACTGGCCACAAACCCCATCAGCGCAATACCGCCAAGGGAGTAGGACAGGATTGCTTCGCCGTTGTAAGGCTGGACTTTACGGAAGAACCCATAGGGAGGAACAAGAATGTGCCAGATACCACCAAAAAGCAGGATAAAGGACAAGACCGCGTGACCACCAATCACATCCTCTAAACTGCTAATGCTGATGAAGTTGGTCTGATAGCCCCAGACCATACCCAGGTCGATGTTGGGTTGCACGGTTCGCACAACCTGTTGGGCAGGGTCATAGATCCCGAAACGTTGGGCCCACTCCACAAAGGCAATGGCACCCAAGCCCAGGAAAATGAGATGATGGCCAAGGATGAGGCCCAGTTGCTTGGGATCATCCCAGGAGAAATGAAACTTGCGGGCATTCCCTTGAGATTGGCTGAGATCTTCCGGAGCACGGAATTGGTGCCAAATACCAGCAGCGGCCAGAACGGCTGAGGAGACCAGGTGCAGAACAGCAATGGCATAGTAGGGCTGTGTGTCGGCAATGACACCACCCTCGCCAACACCAAAGCCGAGACTGGCCAGGTGTGGTAACAAAATCAGGCCTTGCCCACCCATGGGAAGTGAGGGGTCGTATTTGGCCAGCTCAAAAAAGGTGAACGATCCGGCCCAAAACATGATCAGGCCAGCATGGGCTGTATGGGCAGCAATGAAGGTTCCGGAGCGCTTGGCCACTCCGGAATTCCCTGCCCACCAGTCATAGGTGACATTAGGGTTGCCGTAGGACTGCATCGCAGCAGGTTGATGACTACGGGACCAAAGCTATGGGGGCTTTTGAGGAAGCTCGTTAGAAATAGAACTTCTACGTAGCTGGTTCTGATACTCAACCATGTTATGGAAACTTGAAGCCCCCCCAAGCCACGCCCCCCTTGTCTGGACTTTGTTAAGTTTCTTGAGATGCGAAAAAAAGACCACTCCGAGGAGTGGCCTGGTGAACGTCTCGCTGTTAATCCTTACTTGCTGATTCGCTCAACCAGTCATCATTTCTGGTGGTTAGACAGAAGTAATGTTACACATCAGAGTTACGACACAGCGGCACACTCCTGGTAGCGCTCCCAAAAAAGCTTCATCTGGTCACAGCTACCAATGCTGATCCTCACACTGCCGTCCAGGAGGGGTTTGCCCGTCATGGGTCGCACCAGGACACCTCGTCGCCGCAGGGCCGCCACCAGAGTCTCCGGGTCCTGCTCTGGCCAGAGCAGCAAATAGTTGCCACCGTCACAGTGGTGGCGTAGTCCCGTTGCAGTGAGTCGAGGGAGGAGCCAGTCCCGTGCAGCACCCACCTCCTGCACATAGGCGCGCACGTGGTCAGGGTCATCCAGGGCGGCAAAGGCGGCAGTCACGGCAAAGCCATTGACGTCATAGGGACCGGTAACCCGCTCCAGTCGCTCCACAACCCCTGGACTGCCCACGGCAAAGCCCAGGCGCAGCGCCGCCAGACCGGCGGTTTTGGAGAGGGAGCGCAACACCAGCAGATTGGGCTGCTGCAGCGCCGTCGGCAGCACCGTATCCCCCGTAAAGGCTTCATAGAGTTCATCCACCACCACCAGGGTGTTGGGGTGTGCTGCCGCCATGGCCTGAATCCAGCCGGGATCCACACGGGTGCCTGTGGGGTTGTTGGGGTTGCAAATCATCAACAGGCGCGGCTTGCGCTGCAGGTCTTGGGCAACCGCCTGTTGGGGATAGGGGAAATCAGGTAGTCCATAGGCAACGGTCTGGATGACCATGCCTTGTTGGCAGGCACAGGGGGCATAGTAGCCAAATGTGGGTGTGGCCATGAGCACTGTCTCACCCACAGCGCCAAAGGCTTGAAACACCGCATGAATGGCCCCATCCGCACCGTTGAAGAGGCCCACATGCTCCTTGGCCACCCCCAACACCTGGCCATAGCGGCATTTGAGGGCATCATACTCCGGATACATCCCGTAGTGCTCCGGCGCCATGGCCCGAATGGCCTCAACCACCCTGGGGCTGGGGCCAGTGGTGTTTTCGTTGAAATCCAGTCGTAGCAAGCCGCGACGGCCTTCCAGAGGGGCGCTGTAGGCCTGGAGCGCTTCCACCAGGGGGGAAGCTTTCAGCAGCGGCATGGTGCGCCCTCCCCTATGGCCACGTCCATGAGCAGCGCCTCCATCTGGCGCCAAATCACCCCACTGACACCCGCCAAATGGTGGTCGGCGTCCACCTCCAGCAGCCGTACCCATGGGCGGGGTGCCGCAAAGCAACGGCTTGCGGCCGGATCAATCACATCATCCTGGCGGCCATGGACGATGCGGGTGGGCAGCGGGCGCATCAGGGAACGGGTCTCGGAAAAGCGGGCCATGTCTTGAAGGAACAAGGGGCCAAGGGGGAGACGCTTGTTCTCTCCATGGTGGTGGATCCACAAGGGCTCCCCCTGCTCCCAGGAGATCCGCTGCTCAAGCGGTAGCCGGGGGAGCCAGCTTTGGAGAAACTCAAAGGCGGGTGCCAACAGCAACAGGCCCCTCACCTGGGATTCCCCCTGGGCGCACCAGGTGGCCACCAGGCCCCCCAGGCTTGAGCCCAGCAGCAGGACAGCACCTGGCTGCCCACGAATGAGCGCCCGGGTCTGCTCCAACATACGCGCAAAGGTGAGACGGCTGAAGCCGCCCGTATTCAGGTCCGGACACTCCAGGGTCAAGCCTGTTGCCTGGGCCCGTCCAGCCAGAAAGCGTGCTTTTGCGGAACGGGGAGACGACGCCAGGCCATGGAGATAGATCAGACGTGGTCCTGCCATGGCGGTGCTCACATGCGATCAATGGTCTTGATGCCCAGGAGCCCGAGGCCCAGGCGGATGGTCTCCGCACTGAGGCGACACAGGGCAAGGCGGGTGGGGCGGGATTGGTCTGGGGCCTTGAGCACAGGCAGTTGGTCATAGAAGCGGTTAAAGGTCTGGCTCAGGCCAAACAGATAGGCGCAGAGGCGGTTGGGCAGCAGATCCTGCTCCATCTCCAGAATCACCTCGTCAAAGCTCAGCAACTGCCGCGCCAGGCTCAACTCCTGGGGGGCCTGCAGGCAAATGGGGCTGGCCGCAGCCACCAGCGATCCCCCCTGGCGGGCAATACCTTGAATGCGCACATAGGCATAGAGCAGGTAGGGGGCCGTGTTGCCCTGGAGCGCAAGCATTCGATCAAAGCTGAACTGGTAGTTGGTGGTGCGGTTCTGGCTGAGATCAGCATATTTCACGGCGGCGATGCCAACGGTTTCCGCCACCTGCGCAATGAAATCTTCCTCCCCCTGCCGTTGCTCCTGGGCCATGCGCTCCACAAGATCATGGCGGGCCCGATCCACCGCTTCATCCAGCAGATCCCGCAGGCGAATGGTGGCGCCGGAGCGGGTTTTGAGCTTCTTGCCATCTGCACCCTGAACCAGGCCGAATGGCACATGCTGGAGGCGGCAACCCGTTGGCACCCAACCGGCCCGTTGCGCCACCTGAAACACCGCCGCAAAGTGGTTGGACTGGCCCGCATCGGTGACATAAATCACCCGCTCGGCCCCCTCCCCTCCGGCATCGGGGCTGGCCAGCCGCTGACGGATGGCTGCCAAATCCGTGGTGGCGTAGTTGTAACCCCCATCGCGTTTCTGCACAATGAGGGGCAAGGGTTGGCCGTCTTTGCCGGTCATGCCCTGCAAGAACACGCAGCGGGCGCCGTCATCCACCACCAGCAACCGAGCCTTCTCCAACTCCTCCACCACCTGGGGGAGGGCTTCATTGTAAAAGGATTCCCCCCGCTCCACCAGTTGCACATCCAGGCGGTCATAGATGGCTTGGAAAGCCTGGCGGGATTGTTGGCAAAGCAGCCGCCAGGCCCCCAGGGACTCCGGCTCACCCGCTTGCAGCTTCACCACCTCACGGCGGCTGTGCTCCTGAAACGCTTCATCCTCATCAAAGCGGGTCTTGGCCTGGCGATAGAACGCCACCAGGTCCCCCAGGTCCACCTGCTCCCGGCCAGACAGGGATCGGGGCGCCACATGGTGGAGGTGGGCAATCAGCATGCCGAATTGGGTTCCCCAATCCCCCAAGTGGTTCAGTCGCAGCACACGGTGCCCACGGAAGGACAGCAGTCGGGCAATGCAGTCCCCAATGATGGTGGAGCGCAAGTGGCCCACATGCATCTCCTTGGCAATGTTGGGACTGGAAAAATCCACCACCACCGGTTGCTGCGGCTGGGCCATGGGCACCCCCAGGCGTGGCTGATCCAGCCGCTCTTCCACCTCTGCCGCCAACACCTCCGGACGGATGGTGAAGTTGATAAACCCTGGCCCCGCCACTTGGGGCGGATGGCAGAGGTCGTCCACCTGCAGGTGATCCACCACAACCTGGGCGATCTGCCGCGGCGGCCGGCCCAGCACTTTGGCCAACCCCATGGCCCCATTGGCCTGGAAGTCACCAAACTCCGGCTTGGTGGCCGGTTCCAGGGGGAAATCAACGGCAGCCGGTAAGGGAAGGGCCTGGGCCACGGCCTCCAGCAGCCGGTGTTGCAGGGCGTTCCGGAGCTTGAGCATGGTCCGCCAGCACAGATGCAGCTCCCATCTTGCCGCACCCCCCATGCCTGTGGCTTAAGTCTTGGAGAAGCGCATGGTGAGATCCAACCAGGAGGAACGGGTCACAGGGGCGCTGGTGGAGATGAGGTCAATATCGCAGGGAACGTAGGCCCGCAATTGCTCGGGTCTGACGCCGGAGACTTCCAACACCACGGCCTTCCCCCGCTGCCGGGCCATGTGGCGGAGCATAGGGGCCAATCCCGCCACCCCCTCCGGGGTGAACTCATCCAGCAGAACCCCTTCGGCGCCAGCCTCCACAGCCGCCTTGGCCTCGGCAGGGGTTTCCGCCTCCACAATCACCGACACCGGCCATGGCGCCTGGGCCCGTACCCGCTGCAGGGCGGGGACAAGGCCACCACACCAGGCCAGGTGATTTTCCTTCAGCATCACCCCATCATCCAGGCCCATCCTGTGGTTCAGCCCCCCCCCACAACGGACGGCGTATTTCTCCAGCAGGCGCAGACCGGGTGTGGTTTTGCGGGTATCCACCAGATGAATGCCGCTGCCCGCCAGTTGCCCCACCAGATGGGCTGTGGCTGTGGCCACACCGGACAGACGCATGGCCAGGTTGAGGGCCACCCGTTCACCCGCCAGGAGCGTGGCGGCGGGTCCATGGAGGCGGAGCAGTTCTGTGCCCGGAACCACATCATCTCCGTCCGCCACCTGCACCTGCACCTGCACCGCCGGGCTGAGCGACTGGAACATCTCCACGGCAAGTGGGCCACCACAGAAGCGGCCTGGCTCCTTGGCGAGCCAAATCCCACAACCTTGCGCATCCGCCACAGCAGGGGCGCTGAGATCACCGCGGCCCAGATCTTCCTGGAGCCAGCGTTCCAGGCTATGGCGGAGTTCTGGAGTCCAAGGCAGGGAAACCATGGTGAAAGCAGTGGCTCTGGAGCCATGGTGACCCATGCCCATGGTGGACCACGGCTGACGTCTTCCCTGCCCTTCAGGGCAGAGACTCCTTCTCTCCTGAGGGCGTAAGCACGGAAGTTCAGGTGGGTTGCCCCCATGGCCTGCTGCTGCCTGAGAGACAATCTGACGTAGGCTCCACATCCGTTTCACCTCGTGGCCACCCAGGCGGCGAGGGCAAGGTTAATGCCCCACCCCCAGACTGCAGCAGAAGAAGCAGAAGAAAAAGCGGCTCCGGAGGACGGGGCTTGTGTCCCAGGACAGCCGGGGGGCAAGACAACAAAAGGGCGCCTGTTCAGCCGCGGCTTTCTGGACCAGGAACTGAAGCACACCCAGCCATGGCAAGCACTGGACACCCGGCAGTTGGCGTCCATCAAGGTGGCGCTGGAGTCCATTGTCTCCGGTGCCAGCGCTGGAGGCACCGCCAACACCAAACATCGGGTGATCTGGCCTGTGCTCCGGTGTCTGGGATGGCGGGAAGAGCAACGGGGGCAGCCCCCCAGGCCTGGAAGAGTTCCAGCGGGGCAGCAGCAGGGTCAAGGCCTTGTGGTGCTCAAGACAACGGCATGGCAAGCAAACCTGGACCAGGGCCACGGCCACCAACCGGCGCCAGCGGCCTGCATGGTGGGTGACCTGCGCAGGATGGGACGGCCCCGCTGGGGCATCCTCACCAATGGCGACTGTTGGCGATTGTACGACGGCCAGGCCCGCTCCATTGCCCAGGGGTTTCTGGAAATCCCACTGCTCCAGGCCCTCAAACACCCTCACCTCCTGCGCCGGTTTGTGGTGTTCTTTCGTCCCCAGGCACTGGGGTGCAATCAGGACGGTCACTGTTGGCTGAAGACCGCCTTAACTGCCCATCAACGCCGGCAAAAGCGCATTGCCACTGCGTTCATCCAGCAGGCATGCCATCAGGTGTTCCCGATTTTGGTCGGGGCCGTGGCCCAGGTGGCTCCAACGGCGGCGGCGGCAGCGGTGCGGGAGGCCAGCCTGGTTCTTCTCTATCGCCTGTTGTTCCTCCTCTATGGGGAAAGCCGTGGCCTCCTGAAGTCCCGTGCATCTGGTGACGGCAACAGTCTCTACGGTCTGGCCCACAGGGTGGCCGAGGCCCGACGCAGGGGGCAGAGGGGGGGCGGAGAAGAGCACAGTTACTGGGCAACCATTGCCCCCCTTCTCCAGGACATGGGCCACGGACAGCCTGGCCTGGGTCCATCAGGTGGGCCCATCTTTTCTACAAAGCAGGCGCCCCTGTTAGACAACTTGATCTGCAATAACGAGACGGTGGCCAATGCCCTGATGGGGTTGTGTTTTATCCGTCAAGGTGAGCCCATTGACTATGGCGATTTAGCTGTGGAGCAACTTGGCGTTTTGTATGAGCAGCTCATGGCCTACAGGCTGAAGCGTGACGCGGGTCGTCTCACAATCGAGACCAACAGGTTATTCCGGAAAACAGCCAGTTGCTATTACACCCCAGGGAAACTGGTGGATCTCATTCTTCAAGAAACCATTGCCCCCCTGGCGCAAGGCCGTTCCCCCCAGCAACTGCTCAACCTGAAAATTTGCGATTCCGCCATGGGCACGGGCAATTTTCTCATCGGTCTTTTGGATCATCTCAGCGACACCGTGCTGGCTGCCACCACATTGCACCACCCTCCATCCGTTCAACACCGTCACCATGACCTCTCCTGGCTCCGCAATACCCATTTGCGGTCAGGGGATGATGAGACGGTGCGTAATCTTGTTCTGCAGCACTGTATCTACGGTGTGGATAAAGACCCCATGGCAGTGGATTTGGCGAGGATGGGATTAATGCTCCATGGCGATTCCATGGATGCAGGGCATCTTCATCATCATCTCCACTGTGGCAACAGTCTGTTTGGCTGCTGGGTTCGGGATGCTGTGACAACAATTCGTGATGCAGATGGATCCACAACGCTGGAGCGGCTACTGCAGGCCAGCCGCCGCGCCGCTGCCCCCATCGCCAGAATAGACACGACAAGTTTGCCACGCCACGCCAATGCACGGCATTGGTCCGCTCTGGACAAAGCCAATGCACCATTGAAGACCATCTTCTCCGCCATCCATGCAAGGCATTGGTTGAGACCGACCCAAGCCGGGGACAGGGACATTGTTCATGACTTGTGGTGTGGTCGCTGGGGAAATCCCATTCCCATTGTGACGGGAGTTGTTCCCGTCACTGACCAGCGCCTGGCCCGGATTCTGGATCGGATGAGGGTCGTCATGGCCGAAGAGGGGTTTTTCCACTGGCAATTGGCATGTCCTGGCCTTTGGCCGGAGAGGGGTGGGGTGCATCAGGACAGTGGCTTTGATGCCGTTATCGGGAATCCGCCATGGGACAGGGTGCAACTGCAGCAGGTGGAATGGTTTGCCCAAAACTGCCCTGATGTGGCCCGGGCACCCCATGCGGCGGCGCGGCGGCAGCGTGTCGCACAGCTTCAACGGATCCAGGCTCCCCAAGCTGTGGCCTATGCCCGTGCAGCAGCCCGTGCAGCAGCGCAATCCCATGGGGCCAGATCTTGTGGAGACTATCCCCTTCTTTCCGGGGGTGATGTCAATCTCTATGGGCTCTTTGTGGAGCGGGCCATGGCGTTGGTTAAGTCCCGTGGGCTGGTGGCCATGCTGACGCCATCCAGTCTGGCGTCAGGGAAGACGGGGTCAGCCTTTTTCCGTCGTGTCGCCCAGGAGGGGCGCCTGAAAGTTCTCTATGACTTTGAGAACAGAAAAACCTTTTTCCCTGATGTTCATGGATCGTTTCGGTTTTGTGTCTTTGTCGCCTGGAAGACACCACAGAAACCCTCCCACCACACCCTGGTTGGCGCCGCCCGCTGCGCTTTCCGCCTCAGCACTATCGCCCAACTGAATGACCCGGAGCGGCGGTTTCTTCTGCGTGCAGAAGACTTTACCCGCGTCAATCCCAATACCGGAACCGCCCCCTTGTTTCGCACCCGTCGGGATGCCCGGATCGCCACCGGGATTTATGGGCGCCTGCCAGTGCTGGTCAACCGATCAGGAGGGGGGGTCAGTGCTACATGGCCAGTGACCTACAAGAGGATGTTTGATATGAGTATCAATTCCCATCTTTTTTGCAGCGAAGAGGAGTTGCAGGGGGAAAATGGCAAGGTGATCAACAAGGCTGATCCGGGCAAGACTCCCGAAGACGGCCAACGGTTACCCCTCTATGAGGGGAAAATGATGCAAGCGTTTGATCATCGTGCGGCTGATATTGTTGTCAATCAGGCCAACATGTTTCGTCCTGCCCAGCAACGTCTGTTGCAGGATTCTGAAAAGGTCAATCCTGACCGACGGCCACGGTGGCGATATTATGTCCATGGGGATGCTCAGCATTGGTTTTGGCCTGATGAATGGGTGATTGCCTTTAAGGACATCACATCAGCAACCAATATGAGGACCATGATTGCAGGAATTCTACCACGAGCTGCCGTCAGCCACAAGCTTCCTCTGTTGCTATTAAACGATAACATAACAAGACGGTCATCTTGGGCCTGTTTCATTCTCGCGAATCTGAATTCCATTGTCTTTGACTTTGTTGTCCGCCAGAAACTTTATGGAACAAGCTTGACGCTCCATATCCTTGAGCAGCTCCCCGTGGTGCCTCCAGGCCATTTCAACATGGGGATTGGGTCCACCACAGTGGCTGCGATCATCGTAGCTGCTGTCCTGGAACTCACCTATACGGCATGGGACCTCACGGCCTTTGCCCGCAGTCTGGGCCATCGGGGTCCCCCCTTTGTCTGGAATCCTCAGCGCCGCCTCCATCTACGTGCAAGACTTGATGCCCTGTTTTTTCTTCTCTACGGCATCACAAACGAGGAGGAGATTCATTACATTTACTCAACATTTCCCATCCTGCGGCGGAGAGAGCTGGACATGTATGGCCGCTATCGTTCAGCGGAGGCCTGCCTCAAAGCGCTGAGGATGTTTCAGAGATGTGGGGCATGGACCATGGTCTTGAGGGACCCCTGAAAAAGCCCGTATCACGCACCGGCAGGGTCACAGGAGCGGTTTCCCGGGATTCGGGTGTGGGCAACGGCAGAGCCGGGATCCCCACCACATCCATTGGGGGGTCATGCTGTTAAGATCCCTGTCTCCCCACTGACCCACTGAGGGTGGAACCCTAAGACACTGAATGCCCCATCGGGCGATTAGCTCAGCGGTAGAGCGCCTGCCTTACAAGCAGGATGTCCCTGGTTCGAATCCTGGATCGCCCATCTTTTCTCCCCATGGCTCTTTTGTAGACCTGTAGATGATGCCCATGGCGGCACGCCACTGGAATTCGTTTGCTTTTCCCCTGTCTTGCCCTGACGCCAAACCATGGTAAAGTTGCTAGCGTCCAGGAATCCTGTGCTCCAAACGATGCTGACAAAAG
This sequence comes from Prochlorococcaceae cyanobacterium jk18x1bzbins.87, assembly GCA_022826535.1. Classification (GTDB taxonomy): domain Bacteria; phylum Cyanobacteriota; class Cyanobacteriia; order PCC-6307; family Cyanobiaceae; genus Synechococcus_B. The sequence continues at coordinate 5,384 of JAJDUS010000130.1, read as the reverse complement.
CAGAGCTTCTCAACAAAATCCGTGATCTTGCCGATGCAGGCAAGTCGGATGTGGTTCGTGCCTGTGGCTACGTATCCACCACCAAGGATGGGCGTGAGCGCCTCAACTTCACGGCTTTCTACGAAGCAGTTCTTGATGCCAAGGGTGTGGAGATTGGCCGCAGCGGTGGTTCCAAGAGTGGTCGCAAGCTCAGCTTTCTGGCCAAGGTTCAGGGAAATGGCAATCTGCTCATTGGCAAGGCCTACACCAAAAAGCTGGGCCTGAACCCTGGTGACGAGTTTGAGATCAAGCTGGGCCGGAAAAATATCCGCCTTGTTCCCCTGGGCAGTGAGGACGACGGCGGGGAGGAGTGATGGTTCGTCGCTGAAGCAATGACAGGATGCCATTGCTGGGGACGTTTAACGCTGACGCAAACCTCTTCACCTGAATGATGCTCAAACACGCAGAGCTTCTCCACAAGGTCCGTCAGCTTGCTGACGCTGGCAAAACGGAAGTCATCCGCGCCTGTGGCTATGTCACCACCACGAAGGATGGCCGTGAACGCCTCAATTTCGCCGCCTTTTACGAGGCGCTTCTCCAGGCCCAAGGCGTGCAGATCGGCAGTGGGTCCAAGGGTGGCCGCAGGCTCAGCTTTGCAGCCAAGGTTCAGGGCAACGGCAATCTGCTCATTGGCAGGCCCTACACCAGCCAACTGGGTTTGGCGCCTGGCGATCAAATGGCCATCAAGATCAGTGACGGTCAGTTGATGCTGACCGTGGTTGCCCTGGGCAAGGATGGGGCGAATGAGGGGCAATTGATGACGTCATCATCAATGGGGCAATACGACCCCAAGCCAACAGAAGCCCGCTGGCAGTCAGCCTGGGAGCGCTGTGGTGCATTCCACCCGGATCCCCACGCCCCGGGCCCACCCTACGGGGTGGTGATTCCGCCCCCCAATGTGACGGGCAGTCTGCACATGGGCCATGCCTTTGAAACAGCCCTGATTGACACCATGGTGCGGTTTAAGCGGTTGCGGGGGTGCAACACCCTCTGCCTGCCGGGAATGGACCATGCCTCGATTGCTGTGCAGACCCTCCTGGAGAAGGAATTGGCCCGGGAAGGAACCAGTAAAGACCAGCTTGGTCGTGAAGCTTTTCTGGAGCGGGCCTGGGCTTGGAAACGGGAGAGTGGCGGAGCAATCGCGACCCAGTTGCGTCGTTTGGGGTTTTCCGTGGATTGGCAACGGCAACGGTTCACCCTGGATCCAGGACTAAGCCGGGCCGTGCAGGAATCTTTTCTGAGGCTCCATGAGAAGGGTCTGATTTACCGTGGGGAATACCTGGTGAATTGGTGCCCCGCCTCTGGCTCGGCGGTGAGCGATTTGGAGGTGGAGATGAAAGAGGTGGAGGGCCATCTCTGGTATTTTCGCTATCCCCTGACTGATGGGTCCGGCCACCTGGAGGTGGCCACCACCCGACCCGAGACCATGCTGGGGGATGTTGCCGTTGCGGTGAATCCCGGCGACGAGCGCTATGCCCCTTGGGTGGGGCGTACCCTCACCCTGCCCCTTGTGGGTCGCCAGATTCCGGTTATTGCCGATGACCATGTGGATCCCCAATTCGGGACCGGATGTGTGAAGGTGACCCCAGCCCATGACCCCAACGACTTTGCCATGGGTCAGCGCCACGGCCTGCCCATGGTGACAATCATGGACAAGGATGGCCGCATGGGTGAAGCCGCGGGGCGGTTTTGTGGCCTGGACCGCTTCGAGGCGCGGCAAGCCGTTGTGGCTGCTCTGGCAGCTGAACAGGCTTTGGCGAAAGTGGAAGATTACCGCCACAGTGTTCCCTATTCCGACCGGGGCAAGGTTCCGGTGGAGCCACTGCTCTCCACCCAGTGGTTTGTCCGCACACAACCTCTGGCGGAGGCTTGCCTGACAGCCCTGAACCAGGGGCGCCCCCGCTTTGTTCCCCAGCGGTGGGCCAAGGTGTACCAGAACTGGCTCATGGATATCCGCGACTGGTGCATCAGCCGCCAGTTGTGGTGGGGGCATCGCATTCCAGCCTGGTTTGTGGTGAGTGAAACCGGCTTCCAGTTGCAAAGCGACACCCCCTATGTGGTGGCCCGCAATGAAACGGATGCCCACCGGGAAGCCCGGCGACGTTATGGCCCCAATGCAAAGATTCAGCAGGATGAGGATGTTCTGGACACCTGGTTCTCCAGCGCTCTTTGGCCCTTCTCCACCATGGGTTGGCCGGATATGGAGAATGGGGATCTGCAGTGCTGGTATCCCAACAGCACCCTGTTTACCGGGTTCGACATCATCTTCTTCTGGGTGGCCCGAATGACCATGATGGCCTCGGCCTGCACCAACACCATGCCCTTCGCTGATGTTTACATCCACGGACTGGTGCGGGACGAACAGAATCGGAAGATGAGCAAATCCGCAGGTAACGGTATTGACCCCCTGGTGCTCTGTGAGCGCTATGGGGCGGACGCACTACGCTTCTCCCTGGTGCGGGGCGTGGCTGGAGCAGGGCAAGATATTCGCCTGGATTTTGATCCCAAAACCCAGACATCCAACACCGTTGAGGTATCGCGGAACTTTGCCAACAAGTTGTGGAATGCCACCCGTTTTGCCCTCCTCAACCTGGATGGGGCCACCCCCCGATCCCTTGGCCAGCCGGATCCCGACAAACTCTCCATCACAGATCGCTGGATCTTCTCTCGCCTGGTGCGCACCAGCCGGACCATGGCAGACAAGCTGGAGAATTACGGCCTGGGAGAAGCCGCCAGGAGTCTCTATGAATTTGCCTGGAATGATGTGTGTGACTGGACCATTGAGTTCCTCAAGCGGCGACTCAATGGCAGCAATCCGGAGGATCGCCACACGGCCCAGCAGGTTCTGGCTTTGGTGATGGAGCAACTGCTGGTGTTGGCGCATCCCTTCATGCCCCACATCAGCGAGGAACTTTGGCATCGGCTGACCGGTGCCCATGGTGAGACCTTCCTGGCCCGGCAGCAGTGGCCCCGATTGGACCAGGCCCACCTGAATGACCACCTGGAACAACAGTTTGCGGCCCTCATTGACGCCATTCGCGTGGTGCGCCACCTGCGGGCAGTAGCGGGCTTGAAACCCTCCCAGGCTGCGGACGTGCTCTTTGTGAGCAACAATGAAGCACTCTGTCAACTGTTACGGGAGGCGCAAGGGGACATTGCCAGCCTCACCAGAGCTGAGACTGTGGACATCAGCACCACCACTGTGAACCTGCCCCGCTGTTTGAGTGCTGTCAGTGGTGAACTGCAGATTCTTCTGCCGGTTGGTGGTCTCGTGGATATGGACGCCCTGCGGGACCGTCTGCAGAAAGATCTCGGAAAAGCGGAGAAGGAGATCGCCATCCTTTCAGACCGCTTGAGCAATCCCAGGTTTCTGGATCAGGCTCCCCAGGATGTGGTCAGCAAGATGCGGGTCAATCTGAGGGAAGCCCAGCAGCAGCAGCACCTGGCCAAACATCGTCTAGCCTCCCTGGATTAAGGCCATTCCTGCCCCAGCCTGGCAAGTTTGGCGGCCCTTTCCCCCAGCAACGCCATGGTTCCCTTTCTGATCGAACATGTGGAAGCCTTCCTCAGCCAGCTTGGCGTGGGGGGCTGGATCCTGTTTATTCTCCTCTATGCGCTGGCTGTCACCCTCTATGTGCCGGGCTCACTTCTGACCCTATTGGGTGGGGTGTTGTTTGGGCTGCGGGCCGGGGTCTTGGCCGTGCTGGCGGGTGCTTTTCTCGGCATGGCTGGCAATTGGTTTCTCACCCGCTGGTGGCTACGTCCCTGGGCCCAAAGGCGACTGCAGCGGAATCCACGTCTGCAGCGGCTGGAGCAGGTGTTGAGTCGGGATGAGGGTTGGAAACTGGTGGCGCTTCTGCGCCTGTCACCGTTGTTTCCCTTTGTTTTGGTGAACCTGGTGTGCGCCCTGACCAGCAACCTGCGCTTCTGGCCTTACATGGCAGCCTCAGCCACCATCTTTCCCGGCACCATCCTCTACACCGGCGTTGGCGCCACAGCCCGGGATTTGGCGTTTGACGTTGATGTGGAGCAGCCCCTATGGCTTCAGATTCTGGGGCTAGTGGCCACTTTTGCCGTGGTGTGGTTGGTGGGGCGTACAGCCAGCCGGGTGCTGCGGCAGCAACTGCATGAAACCGGGAACGAACCTGAGACCTGATCAGGCTGCCCGGAACCAGTTGCGAATGGTGGTGGTCACAGGGGACAGGACAACGTCGCGGAGGACGGCAATGACCACAAACCAGGCCAACCGCAGGCGGGCCAAGGGACCGCGGCGCCGCGATAACTGGGCGTACTTGGCGCGACCACACTCCGTTTTGATCCAGCGCTCAATTCCTTGGTCCATGGGTTGATAGGGGAACTACTGTTCAGTGTGGCGCAATTTTCATCCAGGGGGTCCAGGATGCAAACGCTGCAACAGCCTTTCTTCATCAAGAACCTCAAGGGCAATGGCAATGGCCTTGTTCAGTTGACTGCCCGGATTGGCGCCCACCACCAGATAGGTGGTCTTCTTGCTGACGCCATTGGTCACGGTTCCCCTGCTATCTCACCGCTGCCGGGCTTCAGCACGGCTTGGGGTCTTTCTTGGGCTCGATCCGGATGAAGACCTGCCTACCGTCCTGGAGCGTGACCACTTCAGGGCCTCCAAAGTCTTGTCCTGGCGCTGAGGCTTGGTCCAGCCGAGGCTGGACAGGAGGCAGGTTTCCAGATCATCGCAACAGTCGCGGATCTGGGCCAGGACGGTGCAATCCGCCAGGGTACGGCCATGGGACCGTACAAGTACACAACAAGTACACACCCAGGGCAGTGTCAAAGCCGGCAGGGATAGGTGACCAAACCAGCGGCGATCAAAGCTGGCATTGTGGGCCACCGCCACATCAGCATGTTGGGCCATCACTTGAAACAACACCAGCGGCTGCTCCCATGGCTGGGTCTGTTAACTGGCTTCTGGTGAAATCCTGTTGATCCGTTGAGCAGGATTCTTGTCAACGGGGAACAGCCCCGTGGTCTCCAAGTTCAGGATCAGTAGGGTTTCAAGGGCAGGGGAGTGGGGTTAGGGACTGTGGGCTGGGGCGGATGATGCCGTTGCAGTTCCTGGAGGCTTGTACCCTGGCTGACCCAAGCAGCAGACTGGCATGGGCCACTGTTGAGGTAATTTCCATCAGAAGAGCAAGGAGAAGCGTAGCTTGAGGGAATGGTCCACCGGTGAGGCAGGGGCGCTCTGCTCCTGCCGTTCACCCGCCAGGGAGAGTTCCCATGGATCCGCCTGGAGTTGTTCAGCGTAGGGGGTGAGGGACCAGAGGAGGCTGTAGTTCCTGGTGGTGGGGGAGAGGGCCAGGGCCAGAGCA
>JAJDUS010000020.1 GCA_022826535.1 Prochlorococcaceae cyanobacterium jk18x1bzbins.87 | reverse complement strand
CATTCCTGCATTCCTGCATTCCTGCATTCCTGCATTCCTGCATTCCTGCATTCCTGCATTCCTGCATTCCTGCATTCCTGCATTCCTGCATTCCTGCATTCCTGCATTCCTGCATTCCTGCATTCCTGCATTCCTGATTCTAGCACTTTTATGGTGGTCATGTCATTGAGCTGGGTCAACCCAAAAGGCCACCCCTCTCTTGATCCCCGATCTCCGCTTGCACTGACGCCTCTGGACTTGCTTGCTTTCACCATGATTCAACCCTTCGCCTTAGGGTTTGGATTCCTCCTGACCTCCTGCTCCACCATCACAGGCAAGCACGTGCTGCCGGGGGCGTGTACAGAACGAATTGCCGTCAAGCAGTGCATGGGGCAGAGGCAGGTAACGAACTTCACTCTACGCCCGTGGCAGCACGTTGTCAACGTTTCCTGTGGCAAGGGGTGGTGGATTCCCGCTTGTGCGGGAATGGCCGCAGGCGCCGCAACAAGGCCTGGAAGCAGGGGGGTAGCTCTGCACGGCAGACAATGCGCTCCTGGGTGAGGGGGTGGTTGAGCCCCAGTTCAATGGCATGGAGCATCTGACCGGGCAAGGCCATGGGGAGACGGCGGCAGCGGCTGTAGAGGGGGTCCCCCACAAGGGGATGGCCCCCGTGGCTGCAGTGGACACGGATCTGGTGGGTGCGGCCCGTCTCCAAGGCAAAGCGCACCAAGGAATAATCCCCCAGCCGTTCCAGCACATGCCAATGGGTGCAGGCCTGCCGCCCCGTCCCTTCCCCCACAACGGCATACCTGCGCCGGTCCACGGGATGGCGGCCAATGGGACCGTCCCACGTGCCCTGCTCCTGGGGCAGGGCCCCATGGACAAGCCCCAGATAGCGACGGCTGCAACTGCGCTGGGCGATTTGCCGTTGCAGGCTCATGAGCGCAGCTTGGCTCTTGGCCACCACCATGCAACCACTGGTGTCCTTGTCCAGGCGGTGGACGATGCCGGGGCGCATCTTGCCGCCGATGCCTGGTAAATCAGGGCAATGGGCAAGGAGCCCGTTCACCAGGGTGCCGTCCCGGTGACCAGGGGCAGGATGGACCGTGAGGCCGGCTGGCTTGTTGATGACGATGATCTCGGCATCCTCATGGAGAATGTCCAGATTCATGGGCTGGGGCAGCAGGTAGTCCAGCGGTTCTGGGGGCGGCAACCAGATGTCCACTCGATCCCCACGGCGCAGGGGTGTCTTGGCCCGCGGGGTTGTTGCGCCATTCACCCGCACCAGGTGTTGGACAATGAGCTTCTGGATCCGGGCGCGGCTCTGCTCCTGCCGCTGCTGCACCAGCCAGCGATCAAGGCGCATGGGCAATGGTTTGTCATACGTGAGGCGCACCAACTGGCCAACACCATGGCCAAACGCCACGCCACCATTGCCCTCTGCTGCGGCCCCGTGTCCGTCCATCATCACCCCTGCGGCGACTGCTGGGGAACCTGGAGGGCAATGGCCCCCAGGTGTCCCTTACGGAAATCCTCCAGTAGCCGCTGGGCCATCCGGGCGGTGCAGCCGCCGGTGTGCCCATGGGCTGCGGCCTGCAGCCACCGATGGGGCACCTGGGGATCCACCGTGATGCCATAACGGCCCGCCAGCAGCCTGCCAAGCGGCTCCTCCACATGGGGCGCCGTGAGATGGGCGAGACGCTGCAACAAGGCCTGGGCCACAGGCTCATGGTCATAGGCAGCCTGGCCAATGTCATCACAGATGGCCAGCAGCAGGGCCACCTGTTGATCCTGGAGACGGGGCGGCAGGATGCCAGGGGCATCCAGCAGGTCCACCTGCCCCCCCATGCGCACCCATTGGAGGGAACGGGTGACCCCGGCCCGCCGTTCACTGGCCACGGCCCGCCGTCCCACCAGCCGATTGATGAGGGCGGACTTGCCCACATTGGGGAAGCCCAGCATGAGGGCCCGCACCGGCCGGGGGCGCAGACCCCGCCGTTGACGACGGGCATTGAGGGCCGCACCGGCCTCCACGGCAGCCTGCAGCAGGGCTTTGCTGCCCCCGCCCCTGCGCCCGTCGCACCAGATGGGGGCTTCCCCCTGCTGCTGGAGCCACCGGTGCCAACAACTGCGGGCAACGGAAGGGACCATATCCCGGCGATTCACCACCAGCACCCGGGACTTGTTCCCCACCCAACGTCCCAGGCAAGGGTGCCGGCTCGCCAGCAGAATACGGGCATCACACACTTCAAGAACCAGATCCACCCGGTCCAGTTGATGGCGCAACTGCGTTTCCGCCCGGGCGATGTGGCCGGGATACCACTGGATGCTGGGGGAAGCCATGCCGGTGGCGGATGACGCCGGTTGGAGCAGGAATCCTAAGGGAGATCACCCATCAGGCTGTGCCGCAGAAGGTGACTTTGGGGAACTTGGGTTTTACTTCTTCAAGACCTTTGCCTTTGCCCTCCTCCTGCCAGTAGTTGATCACTTCCGTGGCCTGGTTGAGGATTTCCACCCGCTCGTTGTCGGTGATCCATTTTTTATTTTCCAACTCGGATTTCAGGGTTTCCCAGGCGTCGTCCCGTGGCCAAAAGTAATAGCTGGTCAGCGGACTGGGACCGCCTCCAACAATCTGATCCACCGCCAGGGCCACATTGTCCGGCAGCCAAAGAATCTTCAGCAGAAACCGTCCCTCATCAGGACGGGGCGTGTGGCCGGAGGTGGCAACAGAGGGCTCAGGCCCGTCCTGGGAATGGGCCAAGGTGGGACTGCTGCCGGGTTTGGGCGCGTTGGTTTCAGGGAATGAGGTGGCGGTGGCTTCGCTCAAGGTGGGAGGAGAACTCTGTTTATCGTTCAACGCTAGTGTAGCAGACCACCGGCAGCCCGTCTTGGCCACGCTTCGCGCCCTGCTGCTTTTTGATATCGACGGTGTAATCCGTGACGTGGGGCGCAGTTATCGCCTCGCCGTGACGGAAACCGTGGCCCATTTCAGTGGCTGGCGCCCCACGCCGGAGATCATTGACGCCCTCAAGGCGGAGGGGTGTTGGAACAATGATTGGGATGCCAGCCTGGAGTTGTTGCGCCGCCGCCAGTCCCGCCAACCGACCCTGCAACTGCCCTCCCGGGACGCTGTGGTGGAGGTGTTCTCCGGATTGTATTTCGGGCGGGATGCTGGGGGCACCGTGAGCCAGCAGCCCCACCGGTGGACTGGCCTCATCCGCCAGGAGTCCCTCCTGGTGAATGGGGCCTTCTTTGACGCCCTCAGTGAAGCTGCCATTGGCTGGGGCTTTGTCAGTGGGGCTGAACCCCCCAGCGCCCGCCATGTGCTGGAGGAGCGCCTGGGCTTGCAGCAGCCCCCTCTGGTGGCCATGGGGGATGCTCCCGATAAGCCGGATCCAACCGGTCTTCTCCAACTGGCTGAGACATTGGCCGCCACGGGGGGCGTTCCCCTCCCCCACCTGCCCATGGGATACGTGGGGGATACCGTTGCAGATGTGCTCACGGTGACTCATGCCCGCCGGCAACAGCCCCGTCTGCGTTGCAAGGCCCTGGCCGTGACCCCGCCCCATGTTGCCGCCGCCACTGCGGCGGTGCGCGCCGCCTACCAGCAGCAACTATTGGCCGCCGGGGCTGATGTGGTGATCGGCGCCACCGCTGAACTGGACCCGGGGCGGGTGCTGCGACTCCTCTCCTGCCAAGAGTGACTGAAATCCTGGGGGATCCATCCAGGTGGCAAGGGGCAAGGCCACATCAAGGACAACTGGTAACGGGCCAGGGTCAGGAGGATGGCAGAGCGGAAGATGGGGGCGCAGTGGTCGTAGACTGTTGCAGGAGGACACCAGTCCCGCACAGTCGGGAAGATGGATTCCCGGTCCCGCCAATCAAGCGATGTTCAGACCCCATTCTTGAGGCTGGACGCCGTGGAGTGGGGTTTGAGATGGATGGCGTCAGGCATCAGCACACCTGGCTCCGTGGGATCGGATTCTGCCAACGCAGAAAAGGAGGGGATCCCTCCCTGCCGCAAGGGTCATGCCTTCCCATGGGGAGTCCTGACCCTGGGCAGCGGTCAGCTAGCGACCGTCAGATTGCAGCGCCCACAGGCTGCATGAGGCCGCCACCAGAGGAGTCATCATCGTCGTCGTTGGGGAAGCCGTCGCTGACAAAGAACAGCGCCAGGGCAGCAGCACTAACCAGCAGGGAGAGATTGATGGCGGTGAAGTCGTCCAACAGGATTGATGCAGTTGTCGTAGCTTAACGGGACTTTCCCTTCCGTGGAGAAAATCCGGAATCCCGGAGGGATCCCGGAAGATGGGTGGGGGCGCCAGAACCACCCCCCGGGCCATGGCGCGAATCCCCATGGGGCGTTCCAGCCGTTGAGCCACGTCCAGGGGTGGGCAGCGCCCCATCAGCAGTGTCGGGAGCAGGGGCAGATTCCAACACGCCACCCAGTGCAGGCGCCGGTTTGCGTCCTGCTGCAGGCCCCTGGACCGGTCCACCAAATTCAGGGTGCCCCAGCATTGTGGCAAGGTCGTCCCGTCCTGGAAGTTTTCCTGCTACGTCGCGTCAGCAGTGGCACCAAGAACACCAGCAGCGGGGATCTTGGGGATGCCGAAAACAGAGGCGGCCATCCAGCCGCCATCGACGCATAGGGTGTGCCCCGTAATGTAGCTTGCCAAATCGGAAACCAGGAAGAGCACAGCCTTGCCCACCTCGTCGCTTGTACCCAGGCGTTTCATGGGAATGAGTCCCTCGCGGGTGCGTTTAACCCTCTCTGGGGTCGCCAGAATGCGCGCCGTGATGATGCTTCCTGGTGCAATCGCGTTGACCCCGATGTTGTGGGACGCCCACTCCACATCCATGGTGCGCACCAGATGAATGAGGCCAGCCTTCACTGCACCGTAGGAGGCGTGATTCGCGGTGGACTGGAGCCCCTCCACCGAGGTGATGCAAACGATGGATCCGGGACTGTCCCGTGCGATGAGCAGGCGGGCAAACTCACGGGCAACGACGCCTGGCCGATTGTGGTGACCAACGGATCCAGACCACTAAGGGCACGGTCGGCCCGCTGGACAATTTCCCTGGCTTGGGCCGCATCAAGCACGTCGCCCACGATTGAGGCAGGAGGCTGTCCCAAGTCAGCGATGGTGGCGGCGACGCGATCAGTACGTTCCCCCACTATATCCGCAACAGCCAGCGCTGGCCAGGAGTTTCGCCGCGCTCTCGCCGATGCCCTGGCCACCTCCCACAACAAGCGCCACTTTTCCTTCGAGTTGAAACATGTCCGAAGTGTCCATGGGAAAACTTTACTTTCCCCCCAACCAATCCCGCAGCACCAATGTCTGGGCCATGAGCCGTTGCTGGGTCATGGGAAGCTGTAGCCTTTGAGCCACGTCCAGGGGGTGGGCAGCGCCCATCAACAGTGCCGGGAGCAGGGGTAGATTCCAGCGCGCCGCCCAGTGCAGGCGTCGCCGCCAGGTTGAGTCCCGCTGCAGGGCTCCGGACCAGTCCACCAGGTCCAGGGCGCCCCAGCGTTGCAGGAGGGTGAGGCCCTCCCGCCATGGCTCCTGGCAGAGCAACAATGCCAACTCCATGCCCAGGCGGCTCCCCAGGGCCGGAGGGCATGGGGGCTCACGTCGCCATGGCCAGAGGTCCATGGTGTCCTGGAGTTGTTGACGCGCTTCAGGGGCCAGGTCCATGTCCAGGCGGGCCCCATAACGGGCAGCGCGAATCACCCGGGTGGGATCATCACGGAGGCTGGCGCCATGGAGAAAGCGCAGCAGGCCTTGCTCCAGATCCTTTTGGCCGCCGTGGGGATCTAGCAGTGGGCCACTGGGCCATGGCAAGGCCATGGAATTGATGGACACATCCCGACGACGCAGATCCACCAGGGCCGCATCGGGTGCCGCCGTAAGCATCACGCGGGGATTTTCCCCAGGTGCGGCGTAGTGCTCGGTGCGGGCCATGGCCACATCAATGGCCAGTGGGGGCTCACCCGTGGGGCGGGAGGGCTGTAGCGCCAGATGGGCCGTGCCAAATGCGCCATGCACCTGCGCCTTGAGAGACCATCCCGCCGCCGCCAGCGCCCCGTCCCAGTGGGGCGCCAGTTGGGACAAGGTGAGTGCTGGCGCCTGGTGATCCGGTGCCAGCAGCAGGTCCACATCCATGGGCCGCACCGGGTGACCTGGGCCTGCCCCTCGGCGGTAACGGTGGAGCCATTGATCCCGCACCACACCCCCCACCAGCCACGCCTGCAGGGGCTGGCCCCTGAGGCTGGCCAAGATCACGGTCAAGGCCTGGGTGGTCTGCTGGCCCAGAAGTTGTTGTAGTTCAGGGGCCAGGTTCAGGGGTACAGATCAGCCAAGGTGTCATTAGAGGGAGAGTGAGAAGCCCAGCTTCAGGGAGTGATCAACAGGTGAAGTTGCAGAACTCTCCTCCTGCCGATGAACGTCCAGGGAGAGCTGCCACACATCAGCCTGGCCTTGCCGAGAATAGGGTTGGAGTGCCCAGAGCAAGCTGTAATGTGCGCCGTCCGGGGAGAGGGCCACCCAGGGCCGGGACGAGGGTGAAGCGGTCATCGAAGAAGGCCAGGCCATAGGCCAACTGCGTTTCAAACTGCTGCCCGCTGCTGGAGACAGCACCCGGAAATTCCATGGTGACGGGATTGAGCAAGGCATCCATGCCACCAGTTGTTGTGGCGCCCATGGAGTGCCGCATCGAGAGGGACGGCCCAAGGTTGGCTGGGCTGGGCTGGGCTGGGCTGGGCTCCCATGGGCAGGAGAGGGCCAGGCCCTGGTCCTGGAAATCCTCATCTGCGTGGGTGAGGAGGGTGCGTCCCCGCAACGCACTGCTGATGCCCCACTCTGGACCTTCCAGACAATGCCAGCCCCCAGGTCCAGGCCAAAGCCGGTTTCTGTATCACCACTGTCTTGCCTGATGCCCACCTCCATGCATAGGGAGGAGGGAGGCGCCATTGGCCAAGGGGACAGGCCGTGTGGCTTCCAACCCAACCCGGAGGCGGGAGAGGCTGCCCTCTGACGATGCCAACTCGTCCACCTCTTCCGATGTGGCCTTCAGCGTCAGCACATCGGCCGTGGTGGTGACGCTGGTGCCTTCGCTGCCCCCATCTAGGAGTACTCCATTGATACCGGCAGCAGCCATGGCCATGGTGGTGTCCGGGTTGTACTCCGTGTCGTCATCCGGCTCGAAGGAGCGTTCTCCCCAGCCATAGCCGGCGGTGGCCCAGAAACCCAGCCGCGGGGTAGGGGAACACACCCGTCAAGGTGGTGGTGATGCACCATCATCCTGGTCTCCATCATCACTGGTGCTGCCCCAGGATTGGGTGGTGAGGGCAGCACCAGCCCGCCAGCGGGCGCCGCTCCAGTCCACCCCTACCATGGCAGTGGTCACGTCGCCGCCAAGGGAAGTCTCGTCTTCCGAGCCGCTGAAGGACGAAAATGCCTCCGTGCCCCAGAGGGAGAATCGGGCCGGTGTGCTATCCCCTGGGGCGGTGAAGCTGAAGGAGGAGCCCTGGACCAGTTGTCAGGAAGTGACGGTCTCAAGTCCCAGCAGCTTGGAGAGGGCCTCCTGGTTCTCCTCCAACGGTGTTGTGCTGTTCAGGCACTCCCCGGCGACCATGAGCTCGAGACCCGCTTGAGGACTCGCGGCAAAGCGGTCCTGCAGGGCATCCACCATCTGTTGGGAGACGGTGCGGCCAAAATGGAGGGGCCATGCCTTGAGCGACATGGACTTGCGTTGCCGGGCAGCAGCCACCTCATCAGGATCATAACCCGATCCAACAATGAATTCGTACGTAGTTGTTGTTCCAACTTGTCGTGTCACCGGGACAACAAGTTCCAGTGCGTAGCCCACCTTGGGAACAACTTCATCACTATCGTCATTGGGATTGTCGAAGTGGCATAACAGGAAGCCGCGTTCCGGCTTCCGCCTCCTGGGCCAGATCCCACACCAGTTCTCCAGTGGCGGCATCTCGGGAAATTCCTGCATTGAGAAATTCAAATCTGTCCGGGAAGCCACCATTAAACACGGTCTGCTCATTTACCGAGTCATAAATGTAGAGGTAAATCGAACCATGCTTCCAGGGGCCGTTCGGATTACGCATGGCAAGCCTGGCTTCCGATTGGGCGGCAGGATCACCGGTCTCCAAGGCTTGACGTATGTAACCTCAATTCTGGATAAGATCAAGAGGAGGTTGTGATGCTGGGCATGGTGTTGTGGATGCCGATGTTGCCAATGTTGACCTTGGGTTATGCCAGGGTGTAAGCCGCCAGGGATGAGAGAATGTGGACGAGGGGGTTGCTGGGGGATCGGTGTCGGGTGTGCGCCAAGCCCATGCTGGACTTAAGCTGGTCAAAGAGGGTTTCAATCATGAATCGTTTGCGCACCGGCCCTTTGTCCAGCATGGGTATCAAGTCGTTCTTCATGTTGCGGCGAATGCTGGTGACCAGGTGAAGGCTCCGTTGCCAGAGTTGCTCCAGCAGCGACTTGGAAACATGGCCTTGATCAGCAAAGATCTTCCCTTGCAGAGCAGTGGTCATATCCTCAAGCGGTTTGCGGTCGTGTCTGCTTCCATCCGTCATCCTGAAGGTCATGATCCGGCCGTTGTGATTGATGAGCAGATGGAGCTTGAAGCCAAAGAACCAGCCCATGGTGGTACGACCTACGCTTGGCCATCCCTTGGAAAATCCTGTTCCGTCTGATGCGTGCATTGTGGCAGACCGCCAGCTTGGGAAACCCTGGAAAACGTCGCAGTGCCTTGGGGAAGAGGTTAGAATGGTGAGGAATTGAAAGAGAGGCTATGTGGAGCAAGGAGGGTCAGCTGGATTTTGGCGATTATGAGCGCAGCTTTGTGAAGAAGCAGACCAGGCG
>JAJDUS010000110.1 GCA_022826535.1 Prochlorococcaceae cyanobacterium jk18x1bzbins.87 | reverse complement strand
CATCGGATGCTGACAACTCGGAAAAGATCAGATCAAAAACACCCTTGTCTCACCAGCGGCGGCAACGGTTGTAGAGGGTTGTGTGGGGACCATCGGCAGCAGGGGCATCCACCCAGCGCAGCCCCTTCTGAATGACATGGATAATGCCGCTCAACACCCTCCTGTCATCCACTCGCCACACCCCCGTCCCTTGGGAAATCAAGGGACGGATGCGGGCAACCTGCTCTGGGCTGAGCCCCAACAACTGGGCCATCATCCATCTCCTCCCGCTGCTCTCTTGGGGGTCCCTCTTTGGTGAGAGCATCACCCCTCACATGATGAATCCTGACCCTAGGGAACTTCTGAACAAGTCCCCTTGAGACCCTGAGAGCTTTTGGGAAGCCCAGTAGAGACAGGGGAAGCAGGAGCCTGATGGCAGACGACTCTGGCTTGTTCAGAGGTTCCCTAGGAGCCTTGAGAGTGGGTGATGTTCGTGGTGCGGCTGAAGGTCTCTGGAAGTCCGGGATTGTCCGGAGTGAATCGTTTAGATCACTTGCAATAAATGGAGCGGCCATCTCTTGCGCTACTTTACCTTGGTCAACCTGGTCAATGCCGCCTGAATCCTGATGGGAGTTCTTAATCATATCAGTACCAACAACATCAAAGGTGACATGTTTGGCGGCCTCACGGCTGCCGTGATTGCCTTACCCATGGCCCTGACCTTTGGTGTCGCCTCCGGCGCAGGGCCTGAAGCAGGTCTGTGGGGTGCTGTGCTAGTTGGGCTGTTTGCGGCGCTGTTTGGGGGCACGCCCACCCTCATCTCAGAGCCCACCGGTCCCATGACGGTGATCATGACCGCCGTGATTGCCAACCTCACGGCCAGCAACCCTGCCCATGGCATGGCCATGGCCTTCACCGTGGTCATGATGGCTGGTGTGTTCCAGATTCTGATGGGCGCCTTGCGCCTGGGGCGCTACATCACCCAAATGCCCTACACGGTGATTTCAGGCTTCATGTCTGGAATTGGTTTCATCCTCATCGTGCTGCAGTTGGGGCCGGCGCTGGGGCAGGCGGGTCCGCCGGGAGGGGTGATGGGGACGTTGCAGCATCTGCCCCAGTTGGCGGCTGATGTGAAGCCGCTGGAACTGGCGCTCGCTGCAATCACCCTGGCCATTCTCTGGTCAACGCCCCAGCGCATCAAGAAAATTGTTCCTCCCCAACTGCTGGCCCTTGTGGCCGGTACCCTCCTCTCCCTGGCCCTGATTCCCGTGGCGGATCCTGCCTGGAGTGGGGAGGGCATCCGCCGCATCGGGGCCATCAGTGCTGGTTTCCCCAGCTTGCAGATTCCCGTCTTTGGTGCCGATGAACTGGGCTTGATGCTGGCAGATGCGGCGGTGCTGGCCATGTTGGGGTGCATTGACGCCCTGCTCACATCCGTGGTGGCCGACAGCCTGACCCGCACCGAGCACAACTCTAACAGGGAGCTTGTGGGACAGGGCCTGGGTAATCTGGCGGCGGGTCTGTTTGGCGGCATTGCCGGTGCCGGAGCCACCATGGGCACCGTGGTGAATATTCAGACGGGGGGACGATCAGCCCTCTCCGGCATTGTCCGGGCGGTGGTGCTGATGCTGGTGATTGTGGCTGGTTCCGGTCTGGCGTCCCAGATTCCCCTGGCTGTGCTTGCGGGCATTGCGTTGAAGGTGGGCTTCGACATTGTGGATTGGGGATTCCTCAAGCGGGCCCATCGGATTTCCATCAAGGGCGCCCTGATCCTCTATGTGGTCATTGGCCTCACGGTGCTGTGGGATCTGATCGTGGCCGTGGGTGTAGGGGTGTTCCTGGCCAATATGCTCACCATTGACCGCCTCTCCCAACTGCAAAGCAAGGAGTCGGTCCAGTCCATCAGCACGGCAGACGATAGCCTGGATTTACCCCAGGACGAGAAAGCGCTGCTGGATGCGGGCGGGGGGAATGTGCTCCTCTTCCAACTCACTGGGGCCATGATTTTTGGCGTGGCCAAGACCATTGGCCGTGAGCACAATGCCATTCGCCAATGCAAAGCCATCGTTTTCGATCTTGGCGCTGTCTCCCATTTGGGGGTCACCGCGGCGTTGGCCTTGGAGAATGCCGTGGAGGAAGCGGTGGAGGCCAATCGGCATGTGTATGTTGTGGGCGCCGTGGGCACCACCCGCAAGCGGCTGGAAGCCCTGAAACTGTTTGAACTGTTGCCCGCTGATCACACCCAGCTCAGCCGTTCCCAGGCCCTGAAGGCGGCTGTTGAGGCCATCAAAGATTGAACCAGGGGCCGAGTTGTCCGCCGGAGGATGGCCCACCAGTGGATAACGGTAGCCAAGCCAACGGTCCTGTTGGCTTGGGAGATTGACCATGGCCATGGTTTTTCCCCCAATGCCCATGGCCACCATGACTGAAACCCTGCTCGGCGCCAAGGCCGCCTCCGGTCTGACGTTTGCCCAGTTGGCGTCCCATGTGGGACTTGATGAGATGTGTGTCGCGGCCATGGTATATGGACAGGCCAGCGCATCACCTGAAGAGGCGGCCAGGCTCTGCCAGGCGCTGGGCCTGGGGGAGGATGCCGTCGCGTTTCTGACCCGCTATCCCACCAAAGGATGTCTGAATCCCGTTGTGCCAACAGATCCCCTCATCTATCGCTTCTACGAAATCATGCAAGTTTATGGGATGCCGATGAAAGATGTCATCCAGGAAAAATTTGGTAATGGTATCATGAGCGCCATCGATTTTACCCTTCATGTGGATAAAGTGGAGGACCCCAAAGGAGAACGGGTCAAGGTGATCTTTTGTGGCAAGTTTTTGCCCTACAAAAAGTGGTAAAGGGTGCTGGCGAGCAAAGCGCTAGCCTTGGCTCCAGACCTTGGCTCCCCATGATCCTCTGGCAAGAACGCTCTGATCTTCAGGGCACCGACGAGGTCAATCGACAACCGGCCAGGGGGGCCAGGGACCTGCTCCCCCAGGATGTACAGGACAACCGCTGGATTTGCGCCCAGCTTCATCAGGTGTATCGCCGCTGGGGCTATCAGGAGTTGGCGCCCCCCACCATTGAGCGGCTGGACACCTTGGAGGCTGCTGGTGCCATGGATGGGAAAGCCCTGCTCAAGGTGGCCACCCGGGACGCTCTGGGGCTGCGGCCGGAGATCACCGCCAGCGTGGCCAGGGCGGCCTGCACCCGCCTGGCCGCCCTGCCCAGACCCCTACGGCTCTGGTATGAGGGCAATGTGTTTCAGGGGGAGGACGTCGGTGGCCATGAGCAGGTCCAGGAGGAACTGCAAAGCGGCATTGAGCTCATTGGTGCTCCAGGGCTGGCAGGAGATGGGGAACTGGTGGCCATCCTGCTGGACGCTTGCCGTCAGCTGCCCTTCCACCCGGAGCACCAGCCCACCCTGCTGCTGGGCCATAGTGCCCTGTTTGCAGCCCTTCTGGCGGATTTCCCCCCCCATCAACAGGCTGGCTTGCGCCAGGCCCTGAGCCGCTATGACATCTTGCAGCTCCAGTCCCTGGACCTCCCGAGCGGGGATCAGCAGCGGGCCCAGCAACTGCTGCGCATGCGGGGGGAGCCGAATGCTGTGCTGGATGCGCTCTCAGCCTTTTCAAGGGCTGCTGCCGTGGAGGAATTGCGTGCATTGGTGGCGCTGATCACGGAACGGGCCCACCAGGCTGGTGTTCGTCTACAACTGGACCCCACCTTCCTGCCCACCTTCACCTTCTATGACGGGGTTGTGCTACGGCTGGTCTGTCAAGGCGCCCATGCCCTGACACCGGTCGCCACCGGTGGCCGCTATAATGGCCTGCTCCGGCATTTTGCCCCTGGGGACCATGGCGCCAGCGGCACCGGTTTCAGTGTCAAGGTGGAGCGTCTGCGAGGGCTCCTGCAAGGCTGCAACGCGGTGCTGTCCCACAAGAACGATCTCCAGGTGCTGGTCACCTATCATCCCGGCCATCTGGGGGCCGCCATGGCCTGCCTGGAGCGCCACCACCGCGCCCAGGCACACGCTGAACTGTTACCCCCTCCCATGGCTGCGGAGAACACCCAGGTTCACGCCTCCCCCCATGGCTCCCAGGTGCTGGTCACCTATGACCATCCCATGGTCCAGGAGGCGGCCACAGCCTGTGTGCAGCGCCACCGGGCAGCACAGGTGGAGGTTGAACTCTGGCCCCAACCTTGCCCCACATGGGACGCCGCCAGGGCTGCCTGGACACAGCGGCCGCTCCCTTGCCTGGAGTGGCTGACCGGAAAAATGGGACACAAGCCCCGCCCTGAAGGACGGTTTTCCACCCACTAAGCTGAAGAGGTGAGTGCCTCAGCGATCAGGTGGACAACCTCTGGACAACGAGAACCCTCACCACCGGACCGGGGAGAGGCTAAGTGGAGAGGCCAGAAGGGCAGGGAGCCTGTGGAAGACCACGTGGGCGGCAACGGGCCGTGAAGCGCCAAGCCACCTGAGTCTTCAATGCTCTGGCATCCAGGAGAGAAGAAATCCTTGCCTTTCAGGGGGAGGAGCAGAGGTCAAGGGTGCCAGAAATTGGTCCGCTCCCTGAAGCCGACGGGGCACCTGTTTTTCCACTAGGATCAGGCTCCTTCCCCAGCGTTGATGCCACACACAATTCTCACGGATCGCTGTGAAGGGGTGGCGATTTGCGTTGACTCCTGTCCAGTGGCCTGCATTCATCCTGGAGAGGGCAAAAATGCCAAGGGTGCCAACTTTTACTGGATTGCCTTTGATATCTGCATTGACTGCGGCATCTGTCAGCAGGTGTGTCCAGTGGATGGGGCCATTGTGGCGGAGGAGCGCCCCCACCTGCAGCGCCAACGGGGCTAGGGTCAGGACTCATGATGTGAGGGGTGATCCTCATCCGCCCCTTGATTTCCCAAGGAACGGGGTGTGAGCGGGTAGATGACAGGAAGGTGTTGAGCGGCATCATCCATGTCACTCAGAAGGGTCTGCGCTGGCTGGCTGCCCCGGCGGCCGATGGTCCCCACACAACCCTCGACAACCGTTGCCGCCGCTGGTGAGACAAGGGTGTTTTTGATCTGATCTTTTCTGAGTTGTCAGCATCCGATGCCGCAGAGCCACCTGATGCCCCAGAGCCAGATGTGCTGATGATTGATGCCACTGACATCAAAGCCCATCCCACGGCGTCCAGCCTCAACAAGGGGAGGTGCCTCCCGCCTGATTGGCCGTACCAAGGGGGGGCATGACCAGCAAGTTCCATGGGGTCTGCGATAGCAAAGGTGGTCCTCTGCGGCTCCACCTGCGTGAGGGGCAATGCAGTGACTTCACTGGTGCTGATGGGGTAGCAAGGACCTGCCGCCTGCGGCAACGGTGGAGGATCAAGGGTATGACAGGGACAAAATCCGTAAGATGCTGTCCCAGCAGGGCATCCTGCCTTGCATCCCACCCCGTCGCTGCCGCAAGAAATCAGTTGATTACAGCAAGAGGCTGGATCGCAGGCGTCACAAAATCGAGACGCTCTTTTCCTGACTGAAGGGCTGGCAGTGTCTTGCAACCCGCTACGACCACTGCGCCCACGTCTTCTGCTCTGCCATCCTCCTGGCCGCCACTGTCCTCTTCTGGTGATGAGTCCTGAACCTAGGGGGCAGGTCTTGGGCACCTCTTGGGTTCACACGTACGGCATTCCCCACCTGGACAGGCTCTGGTGAGGCTTCTGGTCAGGAATACACTTCATTGCGCTTTTACCGCAATGCCCCATGGCTATTCTTGAGCACGGCGAGATTCAGATTCACACCGAGAACATCTTCCCCATCATCAAAAAGGCCGTTTATTCCGGCCATGAGGTGTTTCTGCGGGAACTGGTGAGTAACGGCGTTGATGCCATCAATAAGCGGCGGATGGCAGCTCTGGCTGGAGATTGCCAGGAAGGTGAGGATGGGGAGATCCAGGTTCGCATTGACCGGGAAGCAAAGACGATCACAGTCAGCGATAATGGCATTGGCATGGATGCTGATGAGGTGAAGCGCTATATCAATCAAGTGGCGTTTTCCAGTGCCGAGGAATTTTTATCCAAATACAAACATGAGCAAGACGCCATCATTGGCCATTTTGGCCTGGGATTTTACTCCAGCTTCATGGTGGCCAGCAAAGTCGAGCTACGGAGCCTCAGCGCAAAACCGGGGGCCAGGGCCGTTCGTTGGAGTTGTGATGGCTCCCCCCAATTCCAGTTGGAGGAGGGTGATCGCAGCACACCCGGCACCGATGTGACTCTCCACCTGCAAGAGGACGAGCTGGAATACCGGGAGCCCAGCCGTATCCGTCAACTGATTACCACCTACTGCGACTTCATGCCCGTTCCGGTGAAGCTGGAAGGGGACACCGTGAACCGCTGTAAGGCCCCATGGCGGCAAAGTCCCAGCGAACTCAAGGATGAGGATTATCGAGAGCTTTACCGTTATCTCTATCCCTTCCAAGGGGACCCCCTGCTTTGGGTCCACCTCAGCACGGACTATCCCTACAACTTGCGGGGCATCCTTTTCTTCCCCAAGCTGCAAGAGAACAGCCAGTGGGACCAGGGTCAGATTCGCCTCTATTGCAACCAGGTGTTTGTGAGCGACTCTGTCAAGGAGGTGGTGCCCTCGTTTCTGCTCCCCTTGAAGGGGGTGCTTGATGCGCCGGATCTTCCCCTCAACGTGAGCCGCAGCGCCCTGCAGACAGATCGCCAGGTGCGCTCCATTGGCGGCTTCATTGCCCGCAAGGTGGGGGATCGTCTGGCCCAGCTCCATGGGGAAGAGCCACAGCGCTATGGGGAGATCTGGGACGATCTTGCCCCTTTCATCAAAATTGGCGCCATGGAGGAGGAGAAGTTTGCCGACAAGGTGGCGGATCGGGTTCTTTTTGCCACCACCGCACCGGCGGCGGAAGGCCAGAGTGATCCCATTGCCACAGACGCTGGCTGTTACACCACCATCAAGGGTTATCTGAAGCGTTGTCCGGAAGAACGGCGCAAGTCCGTGATCTACTGCACGGACCCCGTTGCCCAAGGCTCGGCGCTGCAGCTCTGGACAGGCCAGGGCATTGAGGTGCTCACAGCCGATGCCCTGATTGATAGCCAGTTCCTGCCATGGCTGGAGCAGCGGGAAGAGCAGGTGAGCTTCAAGCGGGTGGATGCGGAACTGGATGAGAGCTTCACGGACCAGACACCGGAGCTGGCTGACGCCAGTGGCGAAGATGACAGCGAGAAGCTACGCAGCCTGTTCAAAGCAGCCCTGAATAACGACAAAATCACCGTTCAGGTGAAAACCCTCAAGGGGGAAGGCGCCCCGGCCGCCTTGATTCTTCTGCCGGAGCAGATGCGGCGGATCAATGATGTGAGCGCCCTGATGCAACGGCAGATGCCCAGCCTGCCTGATCACCATGTGTTGTTGGTCAACAAGACCCATCCCCTGGTGAAAGGGCTGCTCAAGCTGGCTGCTGGCGCCGTGGTCATCGGTTCAGGTCCTTCCCCCAATACAACCCTCAGTCACCAGATCTGCTCTCACCTTCACCGGCTAGCCCAGTTGGGT
>JAJDUS010000054.1 GCA_022826535.1 Prochlorococcaceae cyanobacterium jk18x1bzbins.87 | reverse complement strand
CCAGCAACCCCCTCCTCCACATTCTCTCATCCCTGGCGGCTTACACCCTGGCACAACCCAAGGGCAACATTGGCAACATCGGCATCCCCAACACCATGCCCACCATCACAACCTCCTCTTGATCTTATCCAGAATTGAGGTTAAGAGAGGAAGAAGCGTAAGAGGCAGAGGGAGCGTTTTCTGGAGCGGATGGGGGTGCTGATTCCCTGGGAGGGTCTGTTGGAGCAGATCAGGCCGTACTACCCAAAAGCTGGCAAGGGGAGAGCGCCCTATGGGCTAGCGTCCATCTTGCGAGTGCATTGTGTGCAGCTCTTCTACAACATCAGTGATCCAACCATGGACGACATGCTCTATGAGGTTGAGAGGGTGCAATGTTTTACCGGTATCAGGCTGACCAAGGTGCCGGACGAGGGGACAATTCTCAATTTCCGCTATCTCCTGGAGCATCATGGGTTGTGCCAAGTGTTGTTTGAGAGCATCAAGAACCATCTGGCATCTGGCAGATGCAGGTCTAATGCTGAAGGAAGGGAGGATTCTGGATACCAGTATCATTGCAGGGCCCTCCTGGACAAAGAACCGCAAAAGAGAGGGCGACCCAGAGAAGCAGCAGACCAGAAAGGGGAACCAGTGGACCTTCGGCATGAAGCTCCACGTGGGAGTGGATGATCAAGACGGCCTGGTCCATAGCCAGGCGACAACCTCTGCCACCATGCATGACCTGACGGTTTCAGAACAGTTACTCCACGGAGAGGAAGTCCGTGTCTGGGGAGATGCAGGTTACCGTGGAATTGAGAAGCGTGAGGCCCATAAGGATCGCCAGGTGGCATGGCACATTGCCATGGGTCCGTCACAGCGCGGGAGACTAGCCAGAGATGAACTGGAGCGGCTGATGGAAGAGTGCAAGTCCAGTGTGAGGGCCAAGGTGGAACAGGTCTTTTTCTATGTGAAGCAGATGTTTGGCTACGGCAAGGTGCGCTACTGCAGCTTGAGGAAGAATGAGAATCAGCTGGCCCTGCTGCTTGGGTTTGCCAATCTGCTGCGGGCAGAATCCTGTATGGTGTGATGTTCACGGGATAGCTGTATCTGATTACCATTAATCAGACAAAAAGCTGATCATTCAGCATCACTTTTGACGACGGTTAGCCCTTTTTAAGGGGTGTATCCCACTCATCACAACCCAACATCTTGCATGGTCAATCTTTATGGACTTATTCAGAGGTTCCCTAGAAAGGCTCCGTCTGCGTGGCAATAGCCTAACCTGCCTGCCGAGTTTGCCATCAAGTACCTATAACGATATAGATAACCATGGCCTGCCATCCTGTGGAGAAGAGCCAGAAGAGGAGGAGGAAGAGACCTGTGAGGAGAACAGGAGATGTGCAACCGCCCCCCCGTGGCCACAGGGTCCATCCCGGATCAGGCCTTCACCGTGGGGGCAAGCTGTGTAGCAGCGGAGCGCACCACAGTGGATCTTCCCTTGGCAGGTCTCTTCAGGGATCCGGATGGAGATCCACTCTCCTACAGTGCCAGCAGCAGTTCCACCGCCGCCACAGCCCAGGTGGCCGGCAGCACCCTCACCGTCACCGCCAGCGATGGCAAGGACGATGGGGACGCCAGCCTCTGCTTTGCCGCCCCCATGGAGCAGAGCCTGCCCAAGGCGGTCTTCAGCAAGATCAGCCTCTTCATTGATGAGCGACCCTTTGACCATGCCGTCACCGATCTCCTCAAAGGGGGGGCAGGACTCCTACACCTCACCCTCAGTTGTGAATACCCCAACCCGGTGACGGTCAGCATCACCCCCGCCACCCTCCAGTTCAACAACACCAACTGGAATACGCCCCAAACCGCAGAGGTCAACTCCGTCGGCAGAATTATCGAAGCGGACAACACCACACTACAGTCCTTTACCCTCCCCACGTGGCCGCCACCACCCATGCAGAGGGCCAGGCCGTGCAGACCACGGCTGACTTGATCGTCAATCTTCGGCCTGCCACAGACTCCTTCCTCGATCAACTCGCTTCAGAATTCGGGGACCTCCTCCTCGATGAAGTGCAAGACCAGGTGACGGAGACGATCCTGGAGGAAAGCAGGGAGAGGGTCTGGCTCAGAAGTCAGGTGGCGCCTACCTTCTCTAACGGCGGCAGTTAAGTGGGTAGAAACAAGACGTGAGGAATCCGCGATGACAGCGGCACGATCAATGGCATCTGCCAAGTGGTCATGTGGTCATAGAGACAGGCATAGCCGGTCAGCATCACAGCCTGGTCATGGTGCTTGCTGCTGGGGTGCTGGTTCCAGGTTTCCTCTCCTATGTACCGGTAGAGGATGGCTGCAAGCCTCTGGAAACGAGCTGAACGGCGCCTAAGACCGGTGTAGACACGCAAAGGCTCTGTTAGAGACGCAAACCTAGTCCTGGACGGTCACACGCGAAAGACAGCCTCAGGGGCTCAGGGACAGATTTGACGGCGAACAGGAATAAAATTCTCAAGAAAGCCCTCAAAAGCCTTTCCAAGGCCCTCCCCTATACCCAGGCCATCGAGAGCGCAGCCACCATCCTGGATCGCCTCAAGACCGTCAAAGGGCTATACCTCAGCGCCGGGGAGCAATTCCACAGTTTATCCCAGACCCTCTTCCACAACCATGAGGCCCTGCAGGACGACTCCTTCTCCTGGCACCAGGCACTCCTCCCTCACCAGCGCTTCTCCATCCCCCTCGCCCTCTCCCCCCAAGATCAGGAGGAGGACACATCTTCCGCCACATCGTTCAATGCCCTCTTCTCCGGCAGTTTTGAGTTCTCCCGCTTCCATGACAAGGACAATGCCCTTGACTTCGACAGCTCCTCTTCCTATCTCCTCGGTCTGGACGTCGTTCCCAACCCTGATGTCCCACTCGTCACCGGTCTTCGCTTCGCCCTCACCAACTCCCACACCGACTTCGATGACGGTGACCTCACAACAGAAGGCTCCTATGACCTCCAACTCTTCACCCTCCACCCCTACGTGAGTTGGGAGGCCACAGATTCTCTCTCCCTCTGGGCCAGCCTCGGCTATGGGTGGGGCACCACCGATCTCACCATCGGTTCCATCGACGACCCACGGTTCGTCTTTGTTGCTGACTCCTCGGACACCACCTCCGAGGATACCTTCTTCAGCGTCGCCGCCAGCTCCAGCCTCCAGCTCTGGCGGGCTGACACCACCGCCTCCTTCCTAGACACCCATCTCCAACAGGCCGCTTCGCCGCACAATTCTCACACAACTCCCCATTGTGAAGCGGGACTCCTCAGTTCTTCCCTGGACCTGGCCCTCCTCACCAGCGCCACAGACGCCAGCGCCACCGAACTCACCGGCGCCCTCAACTGGCTCCCCACCAATAACCCCATCTCCGCCCCCACCTCCACACGCATCCTCCTCTTCGACCATGAGCGGCAGGAATGGGGCATTGGCGGCTCCGTCCTCCTCCGGCCAGGACAATAGGGGGAAGGCCTCTCCCTCCAACCCTCCTTCGGCACCACCACCAGCCGCCTGGAGCAACTCCTCAGATTCCACTTCCTTCACTGATGCACAGGACCTGGCATTTGCCAACAAGCCCGCCCACAACAGCGTTCCGCGTCCAGGTGGCCTACGGCGTCCTCAACAGCAATGACGCCCTCCTCACCCCCTATATCGACGCTTCCCTCTCACACAACTCCAACACCTACACCACCGGCCTCCGCTATGCTCTGGCTACCGGCATGAATCCGGACCTGAGCGCCAGCCACAAACAACGCTCCAACAGCAACAACGACAACCGCCTCTTCCTGCAACTCCGCTCTGATCTTTAACCCAGCGTGGCGTGCGCCCCACCAGCGGGAGGGGAGTCTGGCCCATTGATGTCTCCCCCATCACACCAGGCTCCATCTGCACTCCCATTGGCTGGTGCTCCAATGATGCTGGCCCTCATCAGCCATGGGCCGTGGCCGGAGTCAAGGGCAGTGGAAAAATTCCAGCACGGCCAGCCATGAAGCGTCGTGCTGAGCCACAACTGCCCCTGCTGGAGCTCCACACTGGGGATGTTGATACGGTGGGCGCCCTTGTCCCTTTCTGCCAGCAGTGACGACCAGCAGCCTCAGCCAGATTCACTGGGCAGTCCATCAACGCCAGCACCGACCGAGGCTGGACTGCGCCACCGCACCTTCATCGCGGCCCTGGCCACCCTGGCGGCCATCGCCTGCGCCGTGCTGGCCTTTGCCCTCTATCAAGCTGCCGTTGCGGACCCTTACACCCAGGCCGTTCTGGCGTTGGATGGGGACCCTGGGCAAGGGGGGCGGCTGTTTCGCACCAACTGCGCTGGCTGCCATGGGCTGGCTGCCCAGGGGCTGGTGGGCCCCAACCTCCACGGGGTGACGGATCGCAAAGACAATGCCCAGTTGGTGAAGCAGGTGGTGAGCGGCAGAACGCCCCCCATGCCCAAGTTTGATTTGGACCCCCAGGCCATGGCTGATCTGATCAGCCACCTCCACCACCTTGACCACCACCCCGCCCCAGCGGCGTCATGAGCGCTCCGCCCCCGCTGGTGGTGGTGCTGGTGGCAACGGCGGGTCCCCTCAACCTGGGGGCAGTGGCCCGGCTCTGCGCCAATTTCGCGGTGGCGCAACTGCGGCTGGTGGCGCCACGGTGTGATCCCCATGACCCCCAGGCCCTGCGCATGGCTGTCCATGCCCAGGATTATCTGCGCAACGCCCCCGTCTTCCCCCACCTGGACGCAGCGTTGCAGGGCTGTGGCCGTGTTGCGGCCTGTTCAGCCCGTATTGCCCCGGAGCCCTTGCCCACCGCCCCGCCGGAGCAGGTGATGCCCTGGCTCCTTCAGCCCCACCCCCTGCCCGCTGCCCTGGTGTGGGGCCGGGAAGACCATGGCCTGCAGAATGCCGAGTTACGGCGGGCGGGACGGCTGATTCGCATTGCCACGGCCCCGGCCTACAGCTCCATGAATCTTTCCCATGCCATGGCTGTGGTCCTGGCGGCAAGTCGGACTGCAGAATGCCCAACGCCAGCGGCGCCGCCCCCCTGCGGCGCAGGTCTGTTGACGGACCTGTTGGAGGATGCCGAGGCGCTGCTGCTGGAGACGGGGTTCCTCTGGCCCCATACCACCGTGGCCCGCATGGCTAAATTGGAAACACTCCTACGCCGTGCTGAGCCCAGCCCAGCAGAGTTGGCTCTTCTGCGGGGCATGGTGCGTCAATTGCGCTGGGCAGCGCGCCATGGGCCAACCGTCACCCCACAGCCGGAATCCTGACAAGCAGCGCCGATGCCCAGACCTTCCCCCCAGCGGCATGACGCACGGAAACCGCAGCAGCGCCCACCCTCCTGGCCGGACACCTTGCGGCTGCTCCTGCGGCTCCTGGTGACAGGCGTCGGTGTAGCCACCCTGACGGGAACCGTCCTGCACCGTTACCGCCCCCCCACGGGCAGCGCTGGCGTCGCCGCCAGTGGAGCAGCGGAACAGGACGCCAGCAACCATGACCCTGAAGCCCGGTTGGTGGGCTGGATCGCCACCAGCCTGGGGGCTGGCGCCAGGCTCCATGAATTGGAGGAGCGGTTCCAGGCCCTGGCCGCAGCCCAGCCGGATCTGGTGGCGGGGGCCTATGTGGCGGTTCTGGAAGATGGGGAGCACGCCAGCTTCAACCCTGATCGCCCCACGGCCGCCGCCAGCGCCATTAAAACCCCCCTTCTTCTCCTCACCCTCCTGGCACGGGGCCAGGGGGAACTCCGCTGGGATGAAATCCTCCAACTGCAACCCCACCTGGTGGGGGGTGGTTCCGGCTGGATGGGTTTTGAACCATCAGGCAGCCGTTTCCCCCTCTATATGGCGGCGCGGGAGATGATCACCGTCAGCGATAACACCGCCACCAATCTGCTGATTGAACGGCTGGGGGGGATGGAGGCGGTGAATCGGCGGTTTCTTGCCCTACGGCTCCATGGCACACGGGTGAATAACTGGTTGCCGGACCTGGGGGGCACCAACACCACCACCCCCAGGGATCTGGCCCTCACGTTGGCCATGGCGGAAAGCAGTCAACTGCTCAGCCAGCAGGATCGGGACCGTTTCCGGGCCATCCATGGGGGCTCCCGCACCAATAGCCTGTTGCCGCTGGGCTTCCTCCAGGGCCTCGCGGGCTTGGGCGCAGCAGGCAACGTGGATCAGGCGTTGATTGACCGTGGGGTGCGCATCCTCAACAAAACCGGCGATATCGGCACGGCCTATGCGGACGCCGGCATCATTGAACTGCCCGATGGTCGCCGCGCCGTGGCCGCGTTTCTGGTGGAGGGGACAGAGACGACCCCCTATAACAGCCCCCGGATGCGGCGGCTGATTCAGACCATGGCGGCCGCCACGGCCCAGGCCTTGCGGCAGGCGCCCCCACCAGCGACCCTGGCCCGATCCACCACCCCCCCCTGACCCATGCATCGGTTTTCCATGAAGCCCATGGCCACCCGTGGCCTCCGGGGCGCCATGGCGTTGTTGGCGGCATGGGCTGCCCCCGTTGCCCTGGCGCAGACCCAGGGCATCCAGCGGCTCCAGGCCCTACGGCCCCTCCCCGGCCAGTTGGATCAAACCCTGGTCTTCAACGACAACAACCCGGAATCCATAAAGGCCAGCGGCATCCTGCTCTCCACCTTTCCCCCCGGCGGCGCCCATCCGGAGGCCCATCTGGATCAGCAGTTCATGGGCAGCTTCACCGTGTTCAGCCACCATGTCTATGCCCGTCCAACCGACGGTGCGGCCACGGCCTGGCTGGCGCTGCTGGCGGGCAATGGGGGAGATCAGCCCATCACCATCAAGGCGCAGCAGGCCGCCACGGCCCTGAGCCAGCCGGATGCCCCGTTTTTGCCGCTGCCCAGCTTCCTGGAGGAAAATC
This sequence comes from Prochlorococcaceae cyanobacterium jk18x1bzbins.87, assembly GCA_022826535.1. Classification (GTDB taxonomy): domain Bacteria; phylum Cyanobacteriota; class Cyanobacteriia; order PCC-6307; family Cyanobiaceae; genus Synechococcus_B. The sequence continues at coordinate 6,150 of JAJDUS010000054.1, read as the reverse complement.
TGGCCGCAGATCAGGACCATGGGGACATCATGCCCAACTCCCCCCATCCGCCCCTGTCCCCGGTGGCGGCGGCACGGCTGGATCAGGGGCCCCTTCGCCGTGGGTTGGGGGGGCGCGGGGCCATCTATGCCGGTCCCGGCTCCCAGGTGGCGGGCCTCATGGTGCGGGGCGGCAGCACCCCTGGCCTGCCCTCCGGTTGGCGCCTGTCTCCCCACAGCACCCAGGCCCTGCTGCTGTTGCCCATTCCCACCACCCACCTGGATCCCCCCGTCAATGGCCGCACCACCCAGTTGCGGCTCCACAGTTCCGGCCCCGTGTCCCTGGCCATGGTGGTGACGCTCCAGGACGCCCCCCCTGACCTGCCTACCCTGCTGGGGCTATTGGATGGTCCCCTCAGCCCCAAGGGGCATCTGCCCACACCCCCCGGCCACCAGGGCGCCATTGTCTATTCACGGGTCAGCGGGGTGCAGCGAGGCACCCGTTGGCAGGCCCGCTTGACGGATCCGGGCGCCGATGCCCTCTCGGTGCGTTCAGTTCCGGTGGGTTGGCCCATCAGCGCCCTGGCGGGGGGCACCATGGCCACTGCCCAGGTGCAGACTGCCCCTCTGGTGGCATTTTATCCCGCCACAGCCTGGGCAGCCCACGGCAACTACGGGGTGGCGTACCACCTCACCCTGCCCCTGGTGAACGATACCCCGGAGCCGGTGACCCTGCAACTGGCCCTGGAAAGCCCCCAGGAGCGGGAACCCCAACCCGGTGTGGTACAATTGGTGGAGCCCTCCCCCAACACCCCGGTGCGGTTCCGTGGTCCGGTGGCGGTGCAGGGGCTGGATGGCCCACCAGGGGAACGGGTGTTCCATCTGGTGCAACGCCGTGGGCAGCCGGGGCCGTTGCTGGGGACCATCACCCTGACCCCAGGAGAGGAGCGCACCGTGGTGGTGCGGCTGGTCTACCCCGCCGACGCCACCCCACCCCAAGTGCTCAGTCTTCTGAGCGCTGACACCCTGGCGCCGGAACCCCACGCCGGCGACCCGCATCATGTGGATGTGGACGCCTTGATTGCGCCTTTGTTGGACGGCTCTTGAGGGGGATATCCTGGGCTACCAGGCTTTCTCAGGCTAGGGCCAGTGACAACCCAGAATTGGCTTGACATGATAACAGTCAAAGGCTTCAAGACCATCAAGGCGCTAGAAGCCTTCGAGTTCGAGCCAGAAGGCTTAACCACCTTGATCGGCGGCAACGGGGCAGGAAAATCCAACTTCATCTCGTTTTTCCGCATATTGAGTTGGGCACTCTCCGGCCCAGGCAATCTGCCGCTACATATTGGTCAGCAAGGTGGCGCAAGCACACTTCTGCACGATGGACAAGAGACCACGCAAGAAATTGAAGCGGAACTCTCCATATCCAACGGGCACCATGAAAAATTGGGCAACTTCCCCCTCCGGGATGTCGTCTTACCATGAGAAAATCAGTCCTGAAGCGGAATTGCCTAGACCAGGAAGCTTTTCCAGGGGAGAAAGAAGGCAATTTTTCGTAGTGCCCCAACGAGAACGGTCAGAATCAATATGCATTCAGGCTGGGCTACGCCGCCGGCGACACTCTGGTTTTTGCAGAAGAAAAATACCGCTTTGTTCCTAGCGGCCAATCCCCCCATGGCACTGGACGACGGCCGGATCCGGTCATTCTTCACCACAACTGCTGACGCGGGCTGCCAGTAATCAGACAGCCCGTGTCATAGGTGACATCCTGAAGAAAATTATCGTCTATCAGTTCCATAACACATCCTACACGGCGCGACTGCACGGCAAGTGGAGCGTCGATGACTCTCGATGGCTCAAGGCGGACGCCGGTAGCATCCCTCCCGTCCTCCTGCGCCTCAGAACGGAGAGTCCATTATATTACCAGCGAATCGTAGCAACCCTGCGGCTCATGCTTCCGTTCTCCGAGGATTTCGAGCTGGAGCCAGGACATAACAGCCTTATCCTCTGTTGGCGGGAGCGGAACTCTGATCTTGTGTTCAGTGCCGCCCAGGCTTCCGACGGCATGCTCCGCGCTATTGCCCTGGTCACGCTGCTCCTGCAGCCGCAGGAGGACTTGCCCGATGTGCTCATTCTCGACGAACCGGAACTGGGTCTCCATCCTTATGCAATCAATATGGTTGGGGACCTGATTTGCGCAGCCTCCAAGACAGTACAGGTTATCGTTGCTACACAGTCCACGCTGCTGATTGATTGTTTTGAACCACAGGAAATCGTGGTGGTGGAGCGGGATAGCCGCACATCTTCGTTCAAGCGTCTTGAGGCGGAGCCGTTGAGCGAGTGGCTCCAGGAGTACTCCATCTCCGAGTTATGGGAGAAGAACGTTGTGGGGGGAAGGCCATGGGCGGCATCCACCTGAACTTTATTGTGGAAGGACAAACCGAGGAGACGTTTGTCAAAGGAAAACTAAGGCCGTATCTGGCAGATAAATCAATCTGGGTACCTGTGCGATGTGTGCAAACCAGTCGAAACCGACCGGACACGACGTTTATTTCACCACCGTGTTTGACCTGTTTCGCCTCCCAGATAGCTTCCCTGGTTATGAGGATGCCATGGGGGGCCGACCCATGGAAACGGGCGACTGCTTTGGAGGATGCCATGGGTAATGACATTGGAGAGAGTAGACTTTTGCCCTACATCCAGGTTCACGAGTTCGAGGCGCTGGTGCTTGCCGATCCTCAAGAGTTGTCGAGCCACCACCCCGAATCTGTTACCGGTGTGAAGCAACTGACAGAAATAGCAGCCGGATTCCCATCCCCTGAGTTGATCAATGGTGGTTCAGAAACAGCACCGTCCAAAAGGATCGCGCAGGAGATCCCCTCTTATGCGAAAAGGACTTCCGGTCCCATCATTGCCGCTCGAATCGGCTTGCCCAAGCCGCACGAAAAATGTCCATACTTCGGCGCGTGGACAAACAAGCTTGAGTCACTAGGATTATCCATATAGGGCAATCGCAGCTCTCAAAGCTGCTACCGCCGCCGCAATGTCATGGGCTTGCCATTCCCCCTATGGAAGACCGTCCAGCATCTTGAAGGAATGGGAACCGCCCCTGCGCTTGTGGAAATCAAGGGCAGCCCTATGGACAGCTATGCAGGCTGCTGCTCACCAAGTGGCCCGATACCCGGTAAAGACTGCAACTTCCGTACCAGCCCCTTTCTGGTGGCGCGGCTGGTTACTCATGGTGAAGCCAAGGGAAAGCTCACCTTCCCCCAAGGGCAGATCGAGGGCTGTTGTCAGGTCCAGTTGTCGGCCTGTGGGGGCAAGATGGGCGGAATGACTGGATCCGGTCACCACACCGTCACTTGATCCTGACGGTAAGGTGAAATCCATGGAGCCTTGATCCACCCGTAAGGGTTGGGATAGGGCAAAACGCAGGGTGTTGCCGTTGTCAAACTGTCTACTTGCCATGAAACGGAAAGCGCTGGTGGTCAAGGGGGAAATGTCGTCGATAAAGCCGCCGGTGCCAAAGGAGGGTTTCACCTGACCCACTTCTCCTGTGGCCGATAGGGTCCACAGTCCCCTATCCACATCCCAACCGGCGCCCAGATAGAGGGTATCAGCCCCAAGCTGGTTGAACATCCCCTGCCCCTCACTGCCCAAGAGGGAATCGTTTTCCTTGATGTAGCCCGAACGGAAGAAGAAGGGAAGCTCAGGGAGATTCCATGAAACTTCAAGGCCCTGGCCATAGAAAGAAGCGCCAACGCCGTCCGGGCCGCTCACATGGAAATACTGCTCGCCATGGGGAATTGAAGTCATATGGCCTGATTTTAGAGAGGGATTATTCAATGCAAACTGCCAGCTTTCCGGTAAAGGCTGGGCAGTGGGTTTCATGAAGGCGTCAAGGGAGGCGGCTAGCGTGGTTCCCCCGCCATCCACCGTGAATTGGCCAGCATCCAGCCAGAAGGGGGCGCCAAGGGAATCAAACGTGGCCAGCTCCTTGCCACCCAACGCCGTGCTGAAGGCATCCCCCATGGCGCTGCCGGCGCTGAGGGAGGTTTCACTGAGGGAATGGGGGGCGCTATTGGTCGTGCTGGATCCGGTGCCCATGAATCCAGGTATCCCCCATGGGCTTGTGGCGGCCCCCAAATCCATCAGACCATGGCCATAAATGGAGGAATCCCCATGGATGCCATCATCTTTTGCCGTCGTAAAGAGACGGGAAACCAACTGTTCATTGGTCAATGAATCTCTAAAGACGTGTTTCATAATCGCAAGGCCGCCAGTGACCATGGAGGCGGCAAAACTAGTGTCTGAAGCCACGCCAAAATCCTCGATATCCCAGGATCCATCACTATTGATAATGGCTCCGTTCTCACCCGGTGCGGAAATACACTCTGTTGTACCGGTAATGCCGCAATGGTTGGAAAAATCCGAGACTATGGGCACGACCACCTCGCCCGGTGCGGCAATACACCCTGCAGCGGCGATGCCGCAACGGTTGGAAAAATCCGAGATGACGCCGTTTTCATCCACACTCACCACTGTAATGGAATGGCCGGATAATTCAGGGATACGGGCATGAAGGGCCTGGGTTAAACCCGGTGAAGTGTTGCCACCTCTCCCTGCTGACCAGACCAGAATTGTTTTATTCTCCGACTGATTGGGTTGTGCCAGACTTAGAATATGTTGAGGAGCATAAGTACCATCGAATATGAGTCCCCTTATTTGATTTTCCGTATAATCTTCTATATTATGATTTCTACTATCAAATGGATTCATCAAAATATCCAAATCATCAGCCAAAATTTCATACATATCGTCTCCAGGATAATGTTGTATGTTGCCGCTGCCTGGTCTTATGCGGCCGTCGCTGTCTGAGAGGTTATAGGCATAAATATTGATATCAGCACCACGGGCACCCCATATCCCACCTGCTGCAATACTGACTTGAGCAGTACCCGTGTTAATAACAGTGGTGGGTATGCCGCCACCAGTGTGTTCTAAGGAGCTTTCCATCACCCTGGTGGTGATGGTGCCGCTATTATCATTAAACACTGGATGGGCGGCATCAATGCCGCCATTCATAAAACCAATGGTCACCCCCTTGCCCGGTTGTTGGCTTTCCTCTGCGCCCCGGACCAGCGCAAGATTGGCTATCCCTTCATGCCAATTCACCAAATTGAACTGTTGGTCCAAGGTACGGCTAGCAAAGACTTGAAGAAACACTGCAATGGGGTTATCACTCTCTCTCCATCTTCTGGCAACCTCCCTACTGAATAGACCCCTCAAGTGATTGGCATCGGCTGTGGCTTTGGCCGCTAATTCGTCGTTGCTCAGGCATTGGCCCCCGTAGGTCACAAAAGTACCTATGGGGCAATTTTCATTGGGGACTGGTCTTGACATGACCAGTGGGGTCGTTGTACTGTCACCCCCGCCGCTACCCCCACCACAAGCGGTCAGTAGAATTAACGGCACGGCTGCCAGGGAATTTTTTAGAAGGGACAATGTGAAGGGAAGAGGAGCGGCTTTCATGAAAAGCATGTGTTGAAAAAAGGTGGAGTAAGGCATGAAGAGGATCAAAGATGATTCCCTATGGGGCTGGGGAATCAGGCTTTCTGTGGTGAACTACAGACTGAGGCGCTGGGCATTTCCCCCTTGAAAATCTTCAAGGCCATGGCTTGGGATGGCGCTGTTACCGTCTTCTGGAAATACTGTGAAGCGCCCAGAGGGTCCTTGACACTGTAGATGTCCATTTATTCTTTGGCGTTTATCCCCTCACAGCAAGTACGTCTCAAGTCTGAGACGATTTTGATATTTACTTGCTGTAAGAAGATAAACGCCGTCCGTTATTTCCCACTTGAAATTTCCTTATCAACTGAAAGATTGAAAGCAAGATTGAAAGCCAGGTGAAGAGAGTGTTTCATGGTGAACATGATTCCAAGTACGCCTCATAACTCTATGAAGCAAGATCGCCATGGGGGGGGGGGGGGGGATTGTTAAATTTGTTTACAATCGTCACACTGGCGCCATGTGGGAAAGGGGCCAGAGGCGGCGCCCACCCCGGCCCCCCGGCCCCCCAGCCCCCCCACACCCCGGCAACCCCAGGGGCAGTGCAGGGGCGGCGGTGGTGATCCCCCTGGAGGCAGACCAACCAGCACCCCCAAGACAGATG
>JAJDUS010000055.1 GCA_022826535.1 Prochlorococcaceae cyanobacterium jk18x1bzbins.87 | reverse complement strand
ACCCAAGAGCTGGACAGCCTGAAAACAGGTCGCAACAGGGTCGCCTCTTCCCCCTCTTCCCTCTTCCCATCAGGCTTCCCACAGCACTCAACCAAGGCAAGAGGATCTTCCCTCCAATCCCCTTATACAGAACTCGGGTTATATTACTATCCCTAATAATTTCTTCTTCCCCAAGAAGAAGTTGGTCAGGGTCGCTAAGGAAAGTCTGGAAAACCCCAAAGCGCTTTCACAAAGGACTCTCACTCCTCTCTTACAGCAAGGCTTTTGAAAAATCGGGACTGAGCCGGAAAAGGGTTTCCCGGTTTCCCTAACACCATCACCTTGCTGTGATTTTTGGCCAGGCCCCGTCGCCTGGCTTTCCAGAACCCAAACTGCTCCTTGAGCACCGGTCAGGGGTGCTCCACCTTGGCTCTGACATGGGCCTTGGCACGCTCTATCTACTGTTGTACGTCCCCTTCTTCATCATCAGGCAGGTGGCGGCGCTTCCCTGGCCCCATGGCGATACGAAAGTCCACCTCTCGTCCTGCCATCTCCTCTCGCTTCTCAAGGCCTTGGTACCCGGCATCCCCATAGAGCACCTTCTCTTCTCCATGCAATAGCTCTGCTGCCATCCCCCCATCACTGACGTGAGCCGACATGGTGGCCACAGAGTGAATCAAGCCGGAATTCTTATCCACCCCGATCTGCACCTTCATGCCAAAGAACCACTGGTTCCCTTTACGGGTTTGGTGCATCTCTGGTTCCCGGTCCATCTTCTCATTTTTTGTGGAGGTGGGGGCATGGATGATGGTGGCATCTACTACCGTCCCCTCCCGTAGCAGCAGGCCCTTCTCTTCCAAGTACTGCTCCATTGTCTTGAAGATCTCCTCGGCCAATTGATGCTGTTCCACAACATGGCGGAACGCCAAGATGGTGGTGGCATCCGGGATGTTGTTTTTCACAAGATCAATCCCGGCGAAGGGGCGGATGGCGCCGTTGTCAATCAGGGCGTCTTCCATGGCGTCGTTGGTCAGGGACCACCAATTCTGCATCAGGTGAATCAATCCGTAGCATGGTCTCCAACCCATAGGGAGCTTCCCCCTTGCGGGTAGAAAGGCTGCATCACCTTCACCAGGAGTGAGAAGGGCAGCACCGCCTCCATCTCTTCTCCTTCCTGGTCTGCTTCCTCACGCGGCTACGCTCCCAGTCGCCGAACCCCAACTGCTGCTCCTTCACTCCCATCCTTCCCTTCCCAATTCACACCCAGTCTAATCCCTTCACCCCAATGGGGGATTCTCCAGCAGTTCCCTGGACCAGTTAATGTCTGTTGGAACATGACGACCATGGCATCCCTCGCTGCACTGCAATCAGCGCCACCAGCATGGGGCTGGTGTTTTCAGTGCGTAGGCCGTCGGGCTAGCATTCTAGCCTTTAGCTTGACGCTTGGCGTACTGGCCTATACACCTGCAGTCTTTGCCCAGGATGAAGCCGTCATCTTTCAGCGGTCCTTTACATCTGGCGCCCTGTGTCGCGTTGGTCTTGCCGTGGTCCGCATCGACGCAGTGCCCATTGGCCGCCATCCTTCTCCTCCCTCGAATCGGTTGGATTCCGATCCATTGTTTCTTGACCCATTCTTCGAGCAATTCTTCAACCAGCAGCGTCATCAAAAGGGGCTGGGGGCTGGGATCATCTTCACCGAGGAGGGCTTGATCCTCACCACTGCCCAGACGGTCGAAAAGATGGACTATCATCTGGGCATATATCTTGCCGATGGTCGCGTCCTGTTTGGTAAGCTTGTGGGTGTGGATTTCGTGAGCAATCTGGCCGTGGTGAAGGTGGCGGCGCCACCACCTTTTCCCACAGCCCCCTTGGGAGATTCCGACACCCTGGAGGTGGGAGACTGGACCGCGGCCATCGGCAGGCACCCCTCAGGACCAGGTAACACAGTCACCACGGGCATGGTCAGCAGCCTCAACCATCATCGCAGCAATCACCAGGGCGCCACCGGGAAGCAGTTAGCGTTGATCCAGACTGACGCAGCCATGGATCGTGACAATGCTGGCGGAGCTTTGGTCAATGTTGCTGGTCAAGTCATTGGCATCAATACCCTGGCGCGCAGCGGTGGACCAACAGATCATCACAGTTTTGCCATTCCCATCAACACAGCCCGCCCCATTGCCGAGGAGTTAATCCGCACGGGGCTGAGTCGCCCCACTGTGGGCATCAGTTTATGGTCCCTCAGCCCGGTGCTGGCGCGGGAGTTTAATCAGAGCCCTGACAACACGGGCCTCCAGTTGCCGGAGCGCCACGGCGTGTTGATTGTCCATGTCCGGCCCCGGAGTCCTGCTGAAAAGGCAGGGTTGCGGGCCGGAGATGTGGTGCTTACCGCTGGAGGAAGCAAGGTCGCCAGCCCGGATGAGCTGTTCCAGGCCGTGGAGTCCGCTGGCGCGGGAGGACGGTTACAGTTGGGCCTTTGGCGGCAGAACCGGCATCTCACCGTTGTTCCTGAGGAGATGGCGGAGCAGATGCGCAGAGCAATGCGGGACACCGTCACTCCCCTCCCTTCCCCTGTCCTTCCCTAAACTTTGAAGAGCCTGTTGAAAAAAAGTCTTAGGGACACCCTGGCAAACTTCAAAGCGCTTTCTCAGAAGACTCTCACTCCTCTCTTACAGCAAGGTTTTGAAAACCCGAGACTGAGCCGGAAAGGGGTTTCCCAGTGTTTCCTTAAGTCCATCACCCCTGATCAGCTTCTCAGCAATTTATTGGACCTGCACTCTGTACCTGCCTGTAGACCATAACCAGCCGGCAGAGGGGGCCAAGCCGCAGAATCATGGATTTGTTGGAGAGGCTGAATCGCCAGGCGGAAGGCTTTATGCGTTGTGTTCAGGCGTCTTTGCCGGGTGTGAGGCTCGCCTGATTGGTGGCTCCCTATCAGGAATCGCTTTTCCCGACTGAAGGACTGGTGGTGCATTGCAATCTGCCACGACCGCTGTGCCCCCACCCTTCGCTCTGCCATCCTCCTGGCCACCATTGTCCTCTTCTGGTGATGGGTTCGGAAGCAGGGTTATCCAAGCAGCCGCTTCAGCCAGCGCAGGCGGTTGCCATAGGGGGGATAGCGCCAGGGAATATCAAAAGCTTGGGGGCGCTGCAACACACTGCGCTGATGACTGAAGCGGGTAAAACCGGCACGGCCGTGATAAGCGCCAACGCCACTCTCCCCCACACCGCCAAACGGCAATTGGGGAATCCCTGCTTGAAGAATCACGTCATTAAAGCAAACGGTGCCGGAACTGGTGCTGGTTAACAAACGGTCCCGCCAGGCTTGACGTCCACTGAAGAGGTAGACGGCCAGGGGTTGAGGGCGGCTGTTGATGGCATCCACCGCCTCCTCCAGGCTGGTGAGGGGCAACACAGGCAGCACGGGGCCAAAGATCTCCTCCTCCATGAGGGGGTCGTCCCAACAGTCCACAGCCACTATGGTGGGGGCAATGTAACGTTCAGCCGGATCCATGCGCCCACCCCACAGCACGGAGCGGTCCTCCAGCAGTGTCGCCAGCCGTTGAAACTGGGCGTCATTGACGATGCGGCCAAGGTCCGGGCTGCGTTGGGGATCTTCCCCATAAAAGTCCAGGGTGGCCTGTTGTAGTGCTGTGAGGAAGGCATCCCGCACTGCAGGGGCCACCAACACATAGTCCGGGGCAACGCATGTTTGCCCCCCATTGAGAAACCGTCCCCAGGCAATGCGGCGGGCAGCCAGGGGAATCTTGGCATCCTCCGCCACCAGACAGGGATTTTTACCCCCCAACTCCAAGGTTACGGGCGTCATGGTTTTGGCCGCCTGCTCCATCACCAGCCGACCAATGCGGTTGCCACCTGTAAAGAACACATGGTCAAATCGCTGCCGCAGCAGGGCCTGGGCTGTCTCTGGTCCCCCCAGGGCCACGGACACCACGTCACGATCCAGGTGCTGCTGGAGCCGTGCGGCCAGCAGTTCCCCTGTGCGTGGCGCATGTTCCGATGGTTTGAGCACAGCGGTATTGCCGGCACCCAGGGCCGCCACCAGGGGAGACAGCAGCAGCATCAGGGGGTAGTTCCAGGGGCCAATAATCAGGACACAACCCAGGGGATCTGCCACCACCCGAGCCTGGGCGGGCTGCATGATGAACGGCAACACCACCCGCTCTGGCCGCAGCCAGTGGCGCAATTGCCGTTGAAACAGCTTCAGCTCCTGGCGAACGCCGGAGATTTCGTAATAGGCCTCGACAGGGGGTTTGCGCAGATCTTCGGCCAACCCGTCCAGGAGTTCCTCCTCCGGTTGTAAAGCCTTCTCCAACCGCCCCAACTGCTCCAACCGCCACGCTAGGGGGCGGGTGTGGCCACGGGTCACAAGCTGGCGTTGCCGCGCAATCTGGACGGCGAGATTACGAGAGTCCACTCCTAGCGCACCAGCAGAACGGGACATGGCGCCTTGACGCGAACATAATCGCTGATGGATGAGCCCAAGAGCTTGTCCAGATCCACCAGGTTGCGGGCCACGGTGGGGCGCCGATCCGGCGAGGCCAGAACCAGCAGATCACTGTTGCTGTCTTCAACGGCAGCACAGATCTCCTGGGCCGGATTGCCGTTGCGCTCCTCGATCTCCACATCCACCCCCAGGCGTCGAGCACTGAGACGGGCCTTGTCAAGGATGCGTTCCGCCACCGGGCTGCCACCGCGCTGGCTGCCCACATGGACCACCCGCACAGCCATGGCGGCCACGCCGCGGGCCATGTCACAGGCCAGGTTCAGGGCCCTGTCGCTGATGGCCGTGCCGTCCACCGCCACCAGGAGGCGATTGGGGTGGCGCACATAGAGATCGTCCCGCACCAGCAGCATGGGCCGCCTGGACAGTTGAAACACATACTGGCTGGCGCTGTTCACCAGGATGGAGCGTAACCGTCCCACACCCCGTGAGCCCATCACGATCAGGTCTGCATTGATTTCATCAGCCACCGCCAGAACCGTCTGCTTGGTGTCCCCTTGACGAAGGATGGTGGTGACTGTGGCAGGATTCAGTTTCATGGCGCCGACGGCTTGGGCCAGAAGTCGGGCGCCCCCTTCCATGCCATCCGCCAGGGAGTCTTTACTCTGAACATTCAGGACATGGAGGAGGGTAAAGCTTGCCCCCGCAAAGCTGGGCACCCTCTGCATCATGCCCACCATGGTCTCCACATGGCCTTTGCCAGAGTCCGCCACAAGAATGTTCCGAAACATTGGACAGATTTTGCAAGTAAGACCACTATCCAGCAGCTAGGGGCCATTGTGTCCCATTTGCAGTCCAGGTGTAATGGCGTTGCCCCTGCTGGCACGCCGGGGACCGGGGGATCACTGAGGCCAGCCTGATGGGGCCTCCATGAATCTCCGCTCTCGCCGTGTGGCCTGGTACCGGTGGGCCAGGATTGACGGCTTTGGCGTGGCCACCCTGCGGCGCCTGGAGGCCGTCTTTGGCAATCTGGATGCAGCCTGGCAGATGCCCCTGCCGGTGTTGCAACACCGGGGCGGCCTCAACAAAAACCAGATGAAAGCCCTGACGGCAGCCCTGGACCCGTCTCCACCCCTGCCGCCCCGCCGTTGGCTGGCACCCACCGATCCCGCCTTTCCCAACCCGTTGCGGCAACTGGATCGTCCCCCCTTGCAGTTGTTCTGGCAGGGGAAGGGGAGCACCTGGGCCTACCTGAACCGCAAGCAGGCCGTGGCAGTGGTGGGCAGTCGCACCGCCAGTGACCACGCCCTGGCCTGGGCAGAGCGGCTGGGGCGTCATATGGCGGAGGCGGGCTGGCCGGTGGTCTCTGGCCTGGCGGCCGGGGTGGATGCCGCTGCCCACCGGGGTTGTCTGGCCGGCCATGGCCGGCCGGTGGGGGTGTTGGGCACCCACCTGCAACGGGTCTACCCCCAAGAGAACCAGAGTCTGCAGCAACGGGTGGGCAGCGCTGGTCTTCTGTTCAGCGAGCAACCCGCCGGTGAGCCGGTGCGGCGGGGACATTTTGCCGCCCGTAACCGTCTATTGGTGAGCCTTGTGCAGGCTCTGGTGGTGGTGGAGTGCCCCCGCCGCAGCGGGGCGCTGATTGCCGCCCGCCTGGCGCAGGAGGCCGGGGTGCCCCTCTGGGTCGTGCCGGCGGATGCCGGGCGCAGCAGCGCTGAAGGCAGCAATCAGTTGCTCCAACAGGGGGCCGCCATGCTGCTCCATGGTGATGATCTTTCCACTAACCTTGGCCCTGGTCCCCTCCTGTCTCGCCGGAAGGAGACCGTCAGCAACCGGCAGGCTGCATCCGCCTCCCCCATGGCTCAACTGCTGCTGGAGCAACTGGGCCAACCCCGCACCCTGGAAGAGCTTCAGGAGCAGGTGGGCGCAGAGGATCAGGGTCTGCTGCTGACCCAGTTGTTTCAATTGCAACTGGACGGTGCAGTACGCCCCTTGCCGGGCTTGCGCTGGGTGCGGATCTGCTGAGTTGATTCCAGTGGGGGGAGGGGGGATGCAGTAGGGTCCATTGCAGGCCCTAGGGTCAGGACTCATCACCAGAAGAGGACACTGGCGGCCAGGAGGATGGCAGAACGGAAGGCGTGGGCGCAGCGTCGTAGCGGCTTGCAATGCGCCGCCAGTCTTTCGGTCGGGAAAAAAGATTCTCGATTTTATGACCCTTGGGATACAGCCTCTTGCTGTAATGCACTGGTTTCTTGCGGCAGCGACGGGGCGGGATGCAAGGCGTGATGCCCTGCTGGGCCAGCATCTTACGGATTTTGTCGCTACTATGCCCTTGATCCCCGATCACCGTGGCCGCAGGCGGCAGGTCCTTGCGCACCACATCAGCACCAGTAAAGTCACTGCATTGCCCCTCACGCAGGTGGAGTCGCAGGGGACCACCTTTGCTGTCACAGACCCCATGGAGCTTGCTGGTCATGCACCCCTTGGTACCACCAATCAGGCGGAGGGCACCCCCCCTTGTTGAGGCTGGACGCCGTGGGATGGGCTTTGATGTCAGTGGCGTCAATCATCAGCACCTCTGGCTCTGGGGCATCGGGTGACTCTGCGGAGTCGGATGCTGACAACTCAGAAAAGATCAGACCAAAAACACCCTTGTCTCACCAGCGGCGAAAACGGTTGTAGAGGGTTTTGTGGGGGCCATAGGCAGCAGGGGCATCCACCCAGCGCCACCCCTTCTGAATGACAGGGATGATGCCGCTCAACACCTTCCTGCCCTCCACCCGCTTTACAGCACGTTCCTTGGGAAACAAAGGGAGGATGCCATCAACCTGCTCCGCGCTGAGCCCCAACAACTGGGCCATCACCCATCTCCTCCTGCTGCTCTCTTGGGGCTCCCTCTCTGCTGAGAGGGTCATTCCTCATCTGATTGAGTCCTGACCCTAAACCCTATGTAACCCGAGTTCCGGATACAGAGAGGGAACCTTGCCAACATGCTGCCAAGGACTTAGAATAACCCGAGTTCTGCATAAGGGGATTGCAGGGAAGATCCTCTTGCCTTGGTTGAGTGCTGTGGGAAGCCTGATGGGAAGAGGGAAGAGGGGGAAGAGGCGACCCTGTTGCGACCTGCTTCCAGGCTGTCCAGCTCTTGGGTGGGGGGGAGGGGGAGGTTCCCCAATCAGGCATGAGCTGATTCAGTATCCATCTGTATCACACAAACGGAAGGCTCCCTCATGACGGATTCTACCATTGCCTTGTTCTGCTGTCTCGATGATTGTGCCAGGCTGGTTGAGGACGGGGAGCGTCACCACTTGATCCCCTCTGATCGCCAGCGCCGACGAGCTG
>JAJDUS010000069.1 GCA_022826535.1 Prochlorococcaceae cyanobacterium jk18x1bzbins.87 | reverse complement strand
AGAAAACCTGGAAACATTGCAAGATTTCTTCAGACTTATTCACACTCTTTACATAGACTTATTACAAGACAACAGCCGCTCTCCTCTGCGGACACACTCCTAAACTGTTTTGGACTTTTCTTATTTTTCGTGGTGCCCACTTCATATCGTGGATAGCACATGAAACCGCGTGATTTGCCTGTGTAATACGTCCAGTGCGTATCAAAAGGACGATAAGCGATTGGGATTAATTTCTCAGATGAGAGACTCCGCATGAGATCTGATTGAGCCCAACTGACACGCCAATCTCGCACATCTTTCTTGATTGAGTACTTCTGCCGTGCAACATCAGGATCAAGCACTGCGAAGTCCTGCACACGTTGCCACAGGCGATCTTTGCTTTCATCAATGGTCAAGGCATCGCGGGCAGTCACGATACCTACTGAATTGACGGGCATGAAAGTGCTGATGGAAAAACCCGCCCCATAGGCTGATTGCGCCTCAAAGTCTCGCCGCACCAGCGGGTATTGCGGAGCGGGGCTTTCCATTGGTTTGAACAGATCCCCACTCAAGCTGCCCCCATGAAGTGCGTCGTATTTTCCCCTGCGCATCCCCCACAAGTCACCCTGCATCACTTGCGCCAGCCCCTCACCGCCGCTCTCGTGCTTCACCGCAACAATAATCGCTACACCCTGTTGAATATCGAAGACATTCTCATCTCTGGAACCATCGGGCGCCACCTCTTTCTTGTTGGCATTACCATGTAGATCGAGAATATAAACCTTGTCAAAGGTGTTCAGCAGATGCCACCGCATCCCGCGAAAGGTGGGATTGTCAAGGTATCCATGGTTTGTGATAAACCCGAGAACACCCTCACCGTTCTTCGCGATGAGATGAGAGGATAGCCGGATGAACTTCACATAGAGATCATTCAGCCACTTTGGGTTGCGCTCTTTGAGTTTCATCTTGCCGCCCGGCTCTTTCTTATAGTCCTCCATCAAACCACCGATCCAGTCCTTGGAAGCTCCACCCTCCCCCAAGTAAGGCGGATTGCCCATTACGCACATGATGGGCATATCGCGCTTGATCCTGTTGGCTCCTTCGGCCTCACGGCTAATCCATTGTGCAAATGGGAGGTCAGGTTTGTTCAATCTACCCACTTCGAGGCTATTGGTGAGATAGATGGAGAGGCGAGGCGGGTTTTCTTTCCTGTGCTGATAGCCCAATTCTGTCAGGATCATATCCAGCTTCATGTGACACATGGCATAGGAGGCCATGAGAAGTTCAAAACCGTGCAGGCGCGGGATCAGGTCAGCTTCGATGTAGCTGGACCACAGGCCAGGCGCAACATCCTGAATCCTGGGGGCAATCTGTTTGACGACCTCGGCGAGGAACGTGCCGGTGCCTGTGGCGGGGTCCAGGATCTGGACGCGGTGAACCTCCTTCTTGATGGTGACTGGCTTGCCCTTGTCGTCCTGACCAATGTACTGGTCGATTGTTACCTTTGACGTATCGGCGAGCCCATCGGGCAGATCGAACTCGGTTTGCAGCACCTCATCCACCGCCCGCACGATGAAGTTGACTACAGGTTCGGGCGTATACCAGACGCCCCGGGCCTTGCGTTTGGCCGGGTTATAGGCGGCGAGAAAGGTCTCGTAGAAATGCAGGAAGGGGTCGTTCCGGCCTGTCAGTTGGCCAAAGCCTTCCATGAGATCCTCCACTTTGCAGGCCCGGAAGACGCGGGCCAGGTCATCGATAATCCAGGCGATCCTGTCATCAAGATTGTAGCCTGCCACATAGGTGAACAGGTTGCGCAGGAAGGGATTGGATTTGGGCAGCAATTCCGGTGCCCTTTGTCGGCTGAAATTGTCCGGCGCGGTGTCATGGAGGCGGGCCGCAAACATGCCGTAGGCGATGGTCTCGGCATAGATGTCGGCAAATTCTTCAGGCTTGATGTCGTGGATCAGGTTTTCCTTGAACGCCTGATACTGGTCTGCAAGATCGGTCTGGAGTTCATCATCCTCCCGTAGGGTGTTGTACAACACGTCCTTGATGAGGCTGGCCTTGCCGGCCATGCGTTCGGCGAGTTCACGGGGGCTGGTGATGGTCTGGGGGCGTTGGGCAATGAAGTCCCGCAGCAGGTTTTCCAGCGTTTCATGTTGATCCTGTTGCGGGGCGATGCCGCCCATGAAGACATCAGCAATGGTGACGGAAGCTGTCAGGTTGCCATCGCGATAGAAATCCCAGTCCAGGCCGTTAGTGTAGATCAGGTTGGGTAGTGCTGCCCTGTAGCGTTCCTGTTGTTTCTTATTATTGTTCTTCATCTTGCGAATGGGTATGTGTAGGTCTTTGGCTTCCAGATGGCCAATCACAATCTCGTCTTGCAAGAGGATAAAGTCCGGTGCGCCGCATTTCACCCGCTTTGGTTCATTCAGGGCAGTAACACCCAGTTCTGTAAAAAGGCGCACAAAAGCGGAACGGTAAGAATGTTCCGTCGCCATGCCGGTGGCATGGATGGTTTGAACCTTGGCAATAAAATCAGAAATCAAAGTCATGTCGGTCGCTACAATAACATCAAGACTTGGCCATGTTTTGCCAAGAAGAGCGTCAGAAATCACCATGGATTGCCTTGACCACCAGCCACTGTTAAAAATCTTAATGAATCCCATGGAGCCACTATGGCTTACCATAGGGATGTAATGGAACCGTCAAGGGCAATGGAGACCATCAGCAGAACCCGAGATCAAGGAGTGAGCATTGGATGGATGGACCTGGACCTGGGGAGTGTCTCAGCGAAGAAGCCATGGCTGCGGTGCTCGACTGGAGGCGCTCCCCCGGTCTGCTGATGCACTGGTGCAGCATGGGCAGGAGAGCCCACGAGCCTGGGCGTTGGAGAGGGCCTTGACTTGCTCAAACTGATGGCTTAAACTGAGCCGTTCCCTGTTGAAAAGAAGACGATGGCAGTGCAGTGGCTTGTCACTCGGTCAACGGACCCAATGGATGACTCGGAAACAATTTCTGCCTCACTTGACGCCAGCAAGGGTGTCTGCAGCGGAAAACCAATCCGTTTAATCTTGCAGTTTCATGGGCAGACCAGGAGGACTAAGGCTTATATCAAATGGCACGAAGTCCTTTGGGAGGATACCAAAATAGTGACCTATAGATTCCCTCCAGAGGCAGCACAAACAGAAACATGGCTAATTAGTCGTGACTTTAGAGACGACGATGGAGATATAGAGTGTGATATCACAGCAGTCAGAGAGCCCACTTTATTTGTCAATAAGCTCTTGAAAAGCGAGCAGTTAGTTGTACGGTTGCCACAGAAAAATGAAGCTCCGATCACAGCAGTGTTTGACCTCCCAAGTCCACCAATTGAATTGAACCAAGTCAAAGTCATCGCTGCTGGCTAAGCATCGTCCACCTGCTTACACCATGCCATACTAGGACAGCATCGCCTCATCCTGGTGAACGACGAGACGCCTCGGCAGTGGTCCTGGCCCGGTGTGCTGGAGCAGTTGTTGCTGCGGCAGCCGCTGCAACAGGCGCAGGCCCAGGCGCTGATGGGGGCCTGGCTGCGGGAGGAGTTGACGCCGGTGCAGACGGGGGCGTTTTTGGCGGCCCTGCGCTGTAAGGAGCTTCAGGGGACGGAGTTGGCGGCCATGGCCCAGGTGTTGCAAGAGGCGGCCGTGTCCCCGGAGTTGCCCTTGCCTCCGGCGCTGCAGGGGGAGGTGTTGGACACTTGCGGCACAGGGGGGGACGGGGCCGGCACGTTCAATATTTCCACGGCTGTGGCCGTCACAGCAGCGGCCTGTGGGGTTCCCGTCGCCAAACACGGCAACAGGAGCGCTTCCGGCAAGGTGGGCTCAGCCGATGTGCTGGAGGCCCTGGGGGTCAATCTCAAGGCCCCGCCAAGCGCCAGCCTCAAGGCCCTGGACCAGGTGGGGCTCTGTTTTCTCTTCGCACCGGGCTGGCACCCTGGCCTTGCCGGGCTGGCCCCGTTGCGGCGCAGCCTGGGGGTCAGAACCGTGTTTAACCTTTTGGGGCCGTTGGTGAACCCCCTCAAGCCGTCCTATCAGGTGTTGGGTGTGGCAGATGCCGCCCTATTGAACCCCATGGCCGCCGCCCTGGCCCGGCTGGGGGTGCGGCGCGCTGTTGTGGTCCATGGCCATGGAGGGTTGGACGAAGCGAACCTGAGCGGACCCAGCACCGTGGTCCATGTGGTGGCCAAGGATTCAGGGAAGACCGAGATGGTGGAAGGGGTGGTGGATCCGGTCCGGCTGGGGTTGGAGCCTGCCCCCCTCACCGCCCTGGCGGGGGGAGATCTGGCCCACAGTACAGACCTGCTGCGTCATGTGTTACAAGGCCGGGGTAGCCTGGCCCAACAACAGGTGGTGGCCCTCAATACGGGGCTGGCCCTGCTGACGGCGGAACGGTGCGCCAGCCTGGAGGACGGCGTTGCCCAGGCCGGCCGCGTGTTGGCCAGTGGTGCGCCCTGGCAGACTCTGCAAGCGTTGATCCAGACGTTGGACACCCCGTGAGGCCCCATCACCCATGAACCATCAACGGGACGCTCTGCTGGTGCTGGCCGATGGCTGGGTGATGGAGGGCTGGGGCTTCGGGGCACAGACCACCGCCATGGGGGAGGTGGTGTTCAACACCGGCATGACGGGGTATCAGGAGGTGATCACGGATCCCAGCTACAAGGGCCAGCTCATCACCTTCACCTATCCCGAACTGGGCAATACGGGCATCAACGAGCAGGACCATGAGTCGGAGGGACCAGCGGCCCATGGGGTGATCTGCCGTGAGGTGGCCCCCATCGCCAGCAACTGGCGCCGGCAGCATGACCTGGCGGACTGGCTGCGCCACCATGGGGTGGTGGGGATTCGCGGCCTGGACACCAGGGCCCTGGTGCGCCACCTGCGGGAGCAAGGCGCCATGAATGGGGCCATAAGCTGGGATGGCGCCTCCCCAGCCACCCTGTTGCAAGCCGTGCGGGCCGTCCCCCCTATGGAAGGGCTGGATCTGGCCACCACCGTGAGCACCCCTGTTGCCTATCAGTGGCAGCGGCCCCCTGATGGCAGCCTGGATCCCCGTCTCCAGCCCGGTCACGGGGCCAACTATCGGGTGGTGGCCATTGACTTCGGCATCAAGCGGGGCATTCTGCAACGCCTCAGTAGCCATGGCTGCGCCGTCACCGTGCTACCCGCCACAGCAGACCATGACCAGGTGATGGCCCATAAGCCGGAGGGGATTTTTCTCTCCAATGGCCCCGGCGACCCCGCCGCAGTCCATGGGGGCATTGCCCTCACCCGCCGTCTGCTGCAGCAGGAGCGGCCGGTGTTCGGGATTTGCCTGGGCTGCCAGATCATTGGGCTGGCCCTCGGCGCCAAAACCTTCAAGCTCACCTATGGTCACCGGGGCCTCAATCATCCCTGCGGAATGGGGGGACAGGTGGAGATCACCAGCCAGAACCACGGCTTTGCCATTGACCCCGACACCTTGCCCGATGGGGTGCAAGTCCACCGGCTCAACCTGAATGACTGTACAGTGGCTGGTTTGGAATTACAGGGGCGGCCCATCTTCGGGATCCAGTATCACCCTGAGGCTAGCCCCGGTCCCCATGACGCTGATCATCACTTCGCCCGCTTCATCCGGTTCATGGAGAGGCGTCGCCAACAATCCCGGAGGATTGACCATGCTTCTCCCCAGTTCTGATCCATGACGCCACCTGTTCCTTTTCGTGGTTCTCCTTTTCGTGGTTCCCAAGGACGACCCAAGAAGGGGGGACAGAAAGGTTCCCCCCGTCCAGGGCCTGGAGAGCGGCGCCCCCGGGGGGAGGGGGACCAGCGGCCGGCCGGGAACGGCAAACGCCGCGGTGAGGATTGGTCCTGGGAACGGCCCCGGCGGCGGGGTGCCGATGAGGTCAGGGGTGGCCATCGCGGTGGTCCCCGTCCCCGCTGGGACCGGAAGCCGGATGGTCAGCGGCGGCCCGCCCGTGGGGGATGGGGACCGCGGGAGTGGGAGAACCGTGGAGGGGACCGCCGGCCGCGCCATCACCATCCACAAGCTGCGCCATCTCCTGACCATGACCCTGCCCCTGGCGCTTCGTTTCCCTTGGTGGAGACCATGCCGCCCCCTGGGGACCTGGTGTGGGGCCGTCACGCCGCTGAGGCTGTGCTCCACAGTGAGCGCCCCGTTCACCGCGTGTGGTGTACCGGAGAATTGCGGTTCAGCACCCGATTTATGGAGGTGTTGCGGGAGGCCAAGGCCTCTGGCGTGGTGGTGGAGGAGGTGAGTTGGGCCCGCCTGGCGCAGCTCTGTGGCGGCGCAGTGCATCAGGGCATCGTGCTGCAAACCGCCGCCGCCAGCAGCGTCACCCTGCAAGACCTGCTGGCCCGCTGTGACCAGAGCCCGGAATCGCCCCTGCTGGTGGCGGTTGATGGCATCACCGATCCCCATAACCTGGGGGCCATTGCCCGCAGTGCGGAAGCCTTCGGGGGCCATGGCCTGGTGGCGCCCCAGCGGCGCAACGCCGGCCTCACCGGCACCGTGGCCAAGGTGGCTGCTGGCGCCCTGGAGCATCTGCCCGTGGCCCGGGTGGTGAACCTGAACCGCTCCCTGGAGCAGTTGAAGGAGGCGGGCTACACCATTGTGGGCCTGGCCGGGGAGGGGGGGCAGTGTGTGGTTGAGATCCCGGCAGGGGAACCCCTTGTGGTGGTGGTGGGCTCCGAGGGAACCGGGTTATCCCACCTGACCCGTCAGTCTTGCCATCAGATCGTCAGAATTCCCTTACGGGGCCAAACCCCCCACCTCAACGCTGCAGTGGCCTGTGGGGTGGTGCTCTATGAAATTGCGCGCCAGCGCTGGCTGGGTGAACTGCATGGTTCCATGCCCACCCCACCCACACCAAAGCGCCATCCCCCCACCGCTGAGCCCGATGAACCCGAACTAGCACCAGCTCCCGCCCTAGCCCCCACCGGAGAGGCGGAGCAACCACCCCAGGAGGCCGCCGATTCCCCTCCCCCTGGCGGCCTTGAAGATTCCCCACTCCCACAGCCTGAACCAGCGCAGGCTTCTTCGGCGGTGGCTCCGGAGCTGCCCCGGTCAACGCGACGGCTGGGTGAACTGCATGGTTCCATGCCCACCCCACCCACACCAAAACGCCATCCCCCCACCGCTGAGCCCGGCGAACCCGAACCGGCGCCATCCCCCGTCCCAGACCCCATCCCAGGGGCGGAACAACCGCCCCAGGAGGCCGCTGATCTCCCTGCCCCTGACGGCCCTGAAGATTCCCCACCCCCCCAGCCTGAACCATGGCCCCTGCCAGCGCAGGCTTCCCCGCCACCGGCTCCGGAGCTGCTCTGGTCCACCAGTGCCACGGACGCCGATCTGCACCTTGCTGCCCACGTCTCCCTTTGAAACCACCGGCGGCAATGGGTCAAAGCCGCCACAATGACCATCAGTTCAGCGGCACAGCTCATGTTCAAGTGGACCATTGCTTGTGTGGCCAATGCCCTGGGTCTGGCCTGGTGGGCCAAGGTGTGTAGCGAGGATCCACAGCTCATCTATTGGGTGGGTCCTTTTGTGCGGAGAACCCAGTTGGAGCGCCACCTTCTCCTCTTCCTGAAGGACCTGCAACTGGAAGGGGCCCAAGACGTTACGGCCCAGCGCCTGCGCTGCCGCTGCTGGGAACCACTCACCTATTCCCTGTCCGGCCCATGACGCTGACGCAGCGCATGGGGCCTAGGCGCTGATAGCGTCCCTTGTGTCCCCCATGCCCCTGCCCATGGCCATTGCCGCCCTGCGCCAGCAACTGCTCAACGGCGAATGCTCCGCCCGGGAATTGACCGAAGCCACCCTGCGGCGGCTCACTGCAGTGGAGCCCATCCTCCATGCCTTCACCACGGTGACAGCCGAACGGGCCCTGGCGGATGCGGAACGGATTGATGCTGCCCGCAAGGCTGGTGAGCCTCTCGGTCCATTGGCCGGCATTCCCATTGCCGTGAAAGACAATCTCTGCAGCAAGGGCATTGCCACCACCTGCTCCAGCCGCATGTTGGAGCATTTTGTTCCCCCCTATGAGGCCACAGCGACGGCGCGGCTCTGGCAGCAGGGGGCCGTCCTGGTGGGGAAGACCAATATGGACGAGTTCGCCATGGGGAGTTCTACGGAAACCTCCGCTTTTGGCGCCACGACCAATCCATGGCAACCAAGCTGTGTACCCGGCGGCAGTTCAGGGGGAAGCGCAGCGGCAGTGGCGGCTGGCGGTTGTGCCGCAGCCCTGGGCTCGGATACGGGGGGCTCCATTCGTCAGCCCGCCTCCTTTTGCGGTGTGGTGGGCTTGAAACCCACCTATGGCCGTGTCAGCCGTTGGGGGCTGGTGGCCTTTGCCAGCTCCCTGGATCAGGTGGGTCCTTTAAGCAACTCCGTGGCGGATGCAGCGGAGATTCTGCAAGTGATTGCCGGCCATGATCCCCGGGATGCCACCAGCCTGAAGGCCCCTGTCCCCAACTACTGCGCCAGCCTTGGGGCCCCCATCAAAGGCTGCCGGGTGGGGATGATTCGGGAATGTTTTGGCGCAGGCGTCTCGCCGGAGGTGGTGCAGTCCATCCAGGCGGCGGCGGCCCAGTTGGAGGGCCTGGGATGCCATGTGGAGGAGGTGAGTTGTCCCCGCTTCAAGGACGGCATCGCCACCTACTACATCATCGCCCCCTCGGAGGCCTCCGCCAACCTGGCCCGTTATGATGGAGTCAAATACGGCCTGCGGGCCGAAGGAACCCCAAGCTGTGGGGAGATGACCGCCCAGACCCGGGCCCAGGGGTTTGGTCCGGAGGTGCAGCGGCGCATTTTGATTGGCACCTATGCTCTCTCGGCAGGCTATGTGGATGCCTATTACCATAAGGCGCAGCAGGTGCGCACCCTGATCCGCCAGGACTTTGATCAGGCCCTGGCCCGGTTTGATCTGCTGCTGACCCCCACATCCCCCTGCACCGCCTTTGCAGCAGGCGAGCGGACTGATGACCCACTGGCCATGTATCTGGCCGATCTGATGACCATCCCCATCAATCTGGCGGGTCTACCGGCCATCAGCCTGCCCTGTGGCCTGGATGAGCATGGTTTGCCGGTGGGGCTCCAGTTGATCGGCAATGTGCTGGAGGAAGCCAGACTCCTCCAGGTGGCCCATGCCTATGAGCGGGCGGCCTCTCCCCTGGCCCACGGCCCACGGCCCCCTTTGGTGCGGCCTGTGTTGCACTCCACTGCGAACTGACGGCCTTTGTGGCGTTGGGTCAGATAATGCAACCAGTTCAGTGGAAACAATGCTTGACGCTCTTCCCCTTCCCCTCCTTCTGGGGGGGGTGGCCGTTGCTGCACTCCTGGTTGGCATGGTGGTGGTCTGGACCCGCGGCCGTGGGTCCGGGAAAAAGGCCTTCGCGGAGTTTGGGTCCGGGGCATCTCCTGATGCTCAACAGGCGGCCCCGACAAAAGACAATGCGGCGGTGGAGACCAGCGCCCCCCCCCTCGAACCCCTGCCCCCCGCCCCCCAGGAGGCTCCGGAGCCAGTGGTGGCCAACTTTGCCCCGGATCAACTTTCCCTGGGAGCCACTGTTCCCTCTGGCCGTCGCCGCCCCGGCGCCAGCATGAAGCCCTTCAAGGAGATGGCCGGTTCGGTGGTGACCAAGGGCTGACGCCCCTGCAAAGAGGCCAGAATGGAAGTCCCCCTGGGAAAATCCATGGCTGCTGTTGAACGGCTGGGTCACGTGGCCATCCGTGTCCAGGATATGGAGCGGGCCAAGCGCTTTTACTGCTCCCTTGGCATGGAACTGGTGTGGGACGCCAAAGATTGGTGTTACCTGGAAACCAGGCCGGGGCGGGAGGGCCTGGCCCTCCTGGGACCCGGTTACCGCGCTGCAGGACCGCATTTTGCGTTTCATTTTCGGGATCGGGCCGCTGTGGATGCCGCCCATGCCCAGCTCAAGGCTGCCGGTGTGGCTGTTGGCGCGGTGCATGATCACCGGGATGGCACAGCCTCCTTCTATTTGCGGGATTCAGAAGGCAACTGGCTGGAAATGCTCTATGAGCCCCAGGGGGGCATTCCCGCCAATGTGACGCCAGCCATGGGCGTCACAGTTTGAGTGGGGCGTGGTGGAGCACAGCCCCCTGCCGGCAATTCAGGAGGAGGCCATGGAGCTGCTGGGGTGGCCGGAACTGTGTCAACACCTGGCCGGCTTTGCCTCCACCACCATGGGACGTCAAGCGCTGCTGGGGTTGTCCCTGCCCGGTGATCCGTCCTGGAGTCAGCGCCTTCAACAGGAAACCCGGGAACTCCTGGAGCGGGACCAGCAGTTGGAGGGGGGGCTGGATTTTCGGGGGGTGGTGGACCTGAAGCCCCTGGTGGAGCGTTGTCGCAAGGGGGGGATTGGGACAGGGGAGGCCCTGCTGGGGGTGGCCACCACCATGGCTGCTGTGCGGAAGCTGCGGCGGCAGATCAACGATCCCCACCAGCAACCGGTGACAACCGCCTGCCTGGCCCAACTGCAGGGCCTGCATCAACTGGAACGCTGCCTGAACCATTGCCTGGAGGAAGGTGGTCATGTGGCGGATCGCGCCAGCCCTGCCCTGGGGGTGGTGCGCCGCCAACTGGGCGTGGTGCGCCTTGAGCTGCGTCAACAGCTCCATGGGCTGCTGCGACGCCATCAGGCGGTGTTACAAGACACGGTCATCTCCTCCCGCCATGGGCGCGCCGTGGTGGCCCTCAAGGCTGGTGCCCTGGATCAGTTACCCGGTCTGGTGCATGACAGCTCCACCTCCGGCAACACCTTGTTTGTGGAACCCCGGACGTTGGTGCCCCTGGGCAATCGCATCCGTGATCTGGAGGCCCAGGAACACCAGGAGGAGGAGCAGGTGTTGCGGCAGTTGAGTCAACTGGTGGCGGATGATGCCCAACCGCTTCTGGACATCTGTGCAGCCCTGCTGCAGCTTGATATGGCCCTGGCGCGGGGTCGCTATGGCGCCGCCATGGGGGGCGTTCAACCGGACTTTCCAGGGAACGGCCCCAAAGCTGATGAAACCGGGGTGATCCAGGAGCCCATCCTGCTGCGGCAGTTACGTCATCCGCTGCTGGTGTGGCAACAACGGGCTGGCGGGGCCGATGTGGTGCCGGTGGATGTGCAAGTGGCCCCCCATCAGCGGGTGGTGGCCATCACTGGACCCAACACAGGGGGAAAGACCGTTGTTCTCAAAAGCCTGGGTCTGGCGCTCCTTATGGCCCGTGCCGGCCTGCCGGTGCTCTGCGCTGGCCCGGCCCGGCTGCCGTGGGCCGACCTGGTATTGGCTGACATCGGCGATGAGCAATCCCTCCAGCAAAACCTCTCCACCTTCAGTGGCCACATCAAGCGACTGGCACGGATTCTTCAAGCGGTTGAGGCCTCCCCCACGGCCTCCATCAACGGTGTGGTCCTGCTGGACGAGCTGGGGGCCGGCACGGATCCCGGTGAAGGGTCCGCCTTGGCCATTGCCCTGTTGCGCCACATGGCGGATCGGGTGCGTCTCACCATGGCCACCACCCACTGCAGCGCCCTCAAAGCCCTCAAATATGAAGACGACCGTTTTGAAAATGCCTCCGTCGCCTTTGACGAGGCCACCATGGCCCCCACCTACCACCTGCAATGGGGCATCCCCGGCCGCAGCAACGCCCTGGCCATTGCCCAGCGGTTGGGGTTGCATCCGTCGGTTCTCCGCCAGGCCCGGGCCCTGCTCAAGCCCCAGCAAGTGGGTGAGGTGAGTTCCATCATCAGTGGTCTGGAGCAGCAACGGCGCCAGCAGGAGGAGGCCGCCGCCGCCGCCACCGCCCTCCTGGCCCGCACGGAACAACTCCATGCCCAAGTGCTCAGCCATTGGCAACGGCAACGGAATGAAATCGCCCAACAGCAGCAGCAGCGCCAGCAGCAGTTGGAGGACTCCATCCATGTGGCCCAGCAGGAGGTGGCCCGCATTATTCGCACCCTGCGCCAAGGGGCACCGGATGGGGAGCAGGCCCGCCGGGCTGGCCAACGTCTTAAAGCCCTCAAACAACTCCAGCATCCCCAGGGTGCCACCCCGGCGGATCCACGACGACTGCCCCATCAACAAGGGTGGTCCCCCCATGTGGGCATGCGGGTGCGATTGCGGCGCCTGGGCAAGGTGGCGGAGGTGCTGGATGTGAAAGATGAGGGTCAGACGCTGGAGTTACGCTGTGGCCCCATGCGACTCCAGACCCCTGTGGAGGAGGTGGAGTCCCTCAAAGGGGAAGAGGCCCGCCGGGCCTCCCCTGTGCAAGTGACCCACCGCCAGCCCCTGCCCCCCGGCCCGGAGGTACGCTGTACCTCTAATACCATCGACCTGCGTGGGTTGCGGCTCCATGAGGCGGAATCCGCCGTGGCCCATCACCTCAGCCGCGCCAACGGTCCCGTCTGGCTGATCCATGGCATCGGTACGGGTCGCCTCAAGCAGGGCCTGTGGGACTGGCTGAAAACCACGGACCAGGTGGAGCGCTTCCACGATGCCGAGCCAGGGGATGGGGGCATGGGCTGCACTGTGGTGTGGCCCCGCCGCTAACCCCACTGCCAACCCTGGCCCTGGATCAACAAAGCGCCAACAAGAAAGGGTCACCGTTACCGTGGGACCCCATATCCCATCATTCCTGCTTGCGCGTGAACCCGGCGCCCTTCACACAGGGAATCTTTCCAAGGCGATGCCAAGGGCTTACAATCCCCAAATCTTTGCCTACCTCATGTCCCGATGCGCTACTTCAGGGTCATTCGTTCTGTGCTATTATTCCCCGGCACTTGCTATGGCGAAGCGGGAACCACCATGAAATCCACCCCTGAGGACGAGAGCTGGATCATGAGGAAGGTAAGCCAGGCCAAGGGGGGAGTGACGTTTCCGGTTGATCCATCCCGTTGGGGCACCCCCCATGAAAAGTGGTATGGTATATCTAGATCGCCGGATCGCCGGATCGCCGGATCGCCGGATCGCCGGATCGCCGGATCGCCGGATCGCCGGATCGCCGGATCGCCGGATCGCCGGATCGCCGGATCGCCGGATCGCCGGATCGCCGGGATTCTAGCGACCCTGCACCTGTTGCCGCGAAGGCGGGGAGGTTCTGCTTCTTGTGGAGTGAATCCGTGAGGAGTTCTTGTTCTGTTGCCGCGAGGTGGAGAGTCCTCCGCCCCCTTTGCTGGTCTTCGGACAGCCCTGCCCTGGCTGCCACCCCCATGGCAGCGGACATTGGTGGTCATGGCAGCCACCCTCACGCTCCAGGCCTAGGGCGGGCGGCCACTGCACTTCTGCTGAGCCTGCCACTGGTTGTGGGGTTTGCTGCGGGGGCACAGGCCGCCATCCTGGTGAGCAATATGGGCAAGGCGGAGATTGGCAACAGACTCGCTGATGACCAGACATGGCGGGCCCAGCCCTTTCAAACGGGAACCAACGTAGACGCCGGTTATATCCTGGAGAGTGTGGAGCTGAAGCTCCAGTCGTCTCTTCAACCACCTTACTCTAGGACACCGACTGTGTCCATCCGGAGGGATGCAGGGGGCGACCCCAGTGGGAGGGATCTCTATACCCTGAGCAATCCCGGTCAAATCAGGACCGGGCTGAACACCTTTACCGCGCCCAACGGCGCCAAACTGGATGCCAATGCAACCTATTGGGTGGTGGTGCGAGGCGGCTTAACCGGCTTAACATTTAAGGCTGTCGATTCCAACGCCGGTATTGATAGCGGCGCGGCTGCTGGCTGGACCATTCTTCCCCGTCATGAGCAACGGGAGAATGGCCGTTGGGTTTTAGGAAGAGTCGATAGTGGTTTTTCCAGCAGGGGTGACGGCGGGGTGATGAAGATACGGGTGAATGGCACGGAGCGGGATGATTTGGTGTGTGACCGTACACCCCGAGTACGCACCGCCATCGTTGCCAAGGTGGCTGGCATTAGCAACTGTGGCGACGTGACGGCTGCTCACCTGGCCGCCATCACCGGCACTTTGAGCTTTAGGTTTGCCAATATATCAAGCCTGAAACTGGGGGACTTCGACGGGCTGACCGGATT
>JAJDUS010000019.1 GCA_022826535.1 Prochlorococcaceae cyanobacterium jk18x1bzbins.87 | reverse complement strand
GCCTTCCGTTTGTGTGGTACAGATGGATACTGAATCAGGTCATGCCTGATTTGGGAACCTCCCCCTCACCCCCACCCAAGAGCTGGACAGCCTGAAAGCAGGTCGCAACAGGGTCGCCTCTTCCCCCTCTTCCCTCTTCCCATCAGGCTTCCCACAGCACTCAACCAAGCCAAGAGGATCTTCCCTCCAATCCCCTTATACAGAACTCGGGTTACTCTATAATAGTCTTACCCACCTGCAGCCGTCTGCTGATGTGGCGACGACCTGTGTCGAAAGTGGTCCGCCAAGGCACTTGGGTTGTCAGTCCAGCATTGTAGAGCCGTTGAGCCTTACCCTGCTGCCAGGCAATGCCGAGGCGATCAAATGTTTTAGCAGTCAAGACTTCAAGGATTGCTCTAGGCGCAGGTTGGCCCGATAAGGGGGATGATGCTACCTTGGCGCACCCCAATGCCGATGCGCACCAGCTTGCCATCGGCCATCAGTTGCCTCACCTAGGATGCACTGCCGAGGCGGCTCAAGTCACGGCGGAGCACCACCTCATTTTTCGCGCAGCAACCGAGCGCCGAAAACACTCCCGCGCTGCCAGGGACCTGCTGCGTTGCCTGCCCATGGAAGGTGCCATTGCTCTTTGTCAACCCTTTTCTCAGGCTATCATTAATTTTACAAACTCAGAGGTGTTCTCTACCAGCCCCTGCCTAGTCCAACCGCTGCCCCACTTCAGCCTTGAGCGCTTGCAGCAGGCGTGGACCCCGGCAGGGGGTTTTGCCAGCCAACTGGATCTCCTGAAGGAGCAGGTGTCCTTCGCCGGTGGCCACCACCAATCCCTCACCGGGCGCCACAGCCACCACTTCCCCTGGTTGGCCTGGGGGCCACGGTGATTGGGCCAATGCCATCATGGGGGCCCCCAGATCTTCAGCCCGCTCCGGCAACAAGGGAATTGTGGCCAGCACATGGAGCCGCTGGCCTTGCCACTGGGTTACGGCTCGGGGATAAAAGCCCATCACCCGGCGATGGAGTTGCAGGGCAGTCCCATGCCAGGGCAGCCGGAATTCCTCCTTCCTGAGCTTGGCGGCCATGGTGATGCCCGTGGTGGGCTGGGGTCGGGTTGGGGCAGGACCGCCAGCCAGGAAGGCCATGGCCTCCACCATCAACTCAGCTGTGAGCCGGCTGAGACGCTGGTCCACGGTGGCGGCATTGTCGCAGAGGTTGATGGGCAGGCTGCGCTCCAGCAGCACCGGCCCCGTGTCCAACCCCTCTTCCATGGCCATGATGCTGACACCGGTCACCCCATCACCGGCCAGCACAGCCCGCTGAATGGGCGCGGCGCCACGCCAGCGGGGCAGAAGCGAGCCATGGCCGTTCCAACAGCCCAACCTGGGTTGGGCCAGAATCTCTGGCGGCAGGATCTGCCCAAACGCCACCACTACAAACACATCAGCCGCCAGTTCTGCCAGTTGTTGCTGCAGAGCAGTGTCCTGGCGCAGGGACTGTGGCGTCCACACCGGCAACCCCAGGTCCAGGGCCTGGCGTTTAACGGGGGAGGGCTGCACCCGGCTGCCCCGACCCCGGCGTCGATCCGGCCGGCTCACCACCCCCACCACGTCATGGCCCGCTGCAACAAGGGCATCAAGGCAGGGGACGGCATAGGCGGGGGTGCCCCAGAAGAGAATGCGCATGGGGCAAGCCCTCAGGCTTCACCTGTGATGGTGAGTCCCTCCACCCAGATGTGGGGGGAGCAGCCGCTGGGGGTGCATTGCGGCTCCCCTTCACAGGCCACGATGTTTTGCAGGGTGGAGCGGATGTCCCCAGCGACTGTTGCCGCCTCAATGGAGCGTCGTTCCCCCCCCGAGAGGAGCCAACCGTCAAAGGGCAGGGAAAAGGACCCCTGGCTGGCCTTGACGCCCGCATGAAGAGCGGAGAGGGAGTCAATGAGCACCACGCCACTGCTGCCCTGACAGCTGAGGGATGAGTCCCCCCGCCGGCCCTCCACGTCCAGCCATTGGGGGCCCACAGTGACTTTTGCTCCCATGGCGGCATGGCCCGTGGCCACTGAGCCATCAGCAAAAGTCCTGGCAGTGCCTTCGCTGTGGAGGAAATGGCGGAGATGGCCCTCTTCGATGAGGGGCAACCGCCGGGTTGGGGTGCCTTCCCCGTCAAACTCCGGCGCGGCCACATGACGGGGATGGCGCGCATCGTCCGCCACCGTGAGCAGGGGACTAGCCACCTGGGTCCCCAAGCTGCTGCGCTGGGAGAGGCTGACGCCATCCAGCACCGCCTGGGCATTCACCATGCTGCCAAAGGCCCATAGGAGATCCAGGAAAGCTTCAGGGCCAAAACAGACGGTGTAGATGCCGGTGTCAATGGGGGCATAATCCAGGTGGCTGATGGTGCGTTCCGTGGCCTCGTCAATGCAGCCCTCCATGTCCAGGGCATCCACACCCGGGGCCAACCGCACCGCTCCGGCACTGCGGGGTTTGCGGCCCGCTTCCTCAGCGCGGGGGTAGAGCCAAAGGGTGGCGCTGGTGGTGGTCTGGTTGCGCAACGCACCGGCGCTATTGATGTAAAGGCGCTCCCGCCGGGACTGGGACAGGCCGTTGTAGGGCAAGGTGGAGATGGCCTGATGACAGTTCAGCACTTGCCGCTCGGCATCCAGGAGTTGCTCCAGAAGCACATGAATGGGAAGCGCTGGATGCTGGGGCTGGTCGAGGAGGGTGAGGGGATCCTGGGCCTGGGCGGACAGTCGGGGTGGACTCTGGACATCGCCAAAGGCGCTGGCCTGTCTGGCCCCCTCCAAGGCTGCTGTCAGCCCTGTCGGGGAGAAATCGTTGGTGCTGGTGATGCCCACCAGACCCTGCCCATTCCAGACACGCACCATGGCGGTTGTGCTCTGGCGGGCCTTCAGTTGCTTGGGCTCACCACGATCCACTTGAACGGAGGCGTCATGGCCGCAGGTGATCCCCAGATCCCACGTTGCAATGCCCATGCGGGAGGCCCCCTCCGCCATGTGCTGTCGCAAGGCGGTGCTATCCAAAGCCACAGAAGATGGTGATGTCATGGGTTCAGCGGCCTCCAACGGTCATGCGGTCCACTTTGATATGGGGTTGGCCAACGGTGACATAGACACTGCCGCTGACGGAGCCACAGAAGCCGGCCGCGAGGGCGCTGTCGTCGGCGCACATGGAAATTCTGGGCAGGGTCGTCACGGCATCGCCAATGAGGGTGGCCCCCTTCACGGGCTTGTCTTCCCGTAGACAGCCGTTCTCAATCCAATAGGCCTCTTCCACAGCGAAGTTGAACTGGCCGGTGGGTCCCACACTGCCCCCCCCCATCTGTTTGCAATAGAGGCCGTGGTTTATGGAACCGATCAACTCCGCAGGCTTGTGGGGTCCGGGGGCAATGAAGGTGTTGCGCATCCGACTGGCGGCCGCAAAACCGTGATTCTGGCGCCGCCCACTGCCCGTGCGGGGATGGCCCGTGCGCATCTCGCCGGCACGATCACTCAGGAAGCACTGCAGAACCCCATCTTTGATCAGGACGGTCTGCTGGGGGGTCATACCCTCGTCATCCATGGTCATGGAGCCAAAGCTGTTGTTGCTGAGTCCCTCGTCAATGGCTGTGACCGCGGGATGGGCAATGGCTTGGCCAAGCTTATTGGCAAAGGGGGTGGAGCCCCGCTCCACCTGGGTGGTCTCCAGCAAATGGCCACAGGCCTCATGGAAAATGACGCCCCCAAAACGATTGGCCAACACCACGGGATAGTCGCCAGCCTTTACAACGTCAGCGTAAAGCATTTTGCCGGCGCTCTGGCAGGCGGAGATGGCCTCCTTCTCCACGGGCCATGCGGCCAGAAAGCCGGGATCGTCTGCACGCCCATCGCGGCGGCTAATGGAGGCGCGATGATCCCCATCGGCGGCCAGCAGGGTGAGGCCTGTGGTCTGATGGAGGCGCAGGTCACGGGCAAAGGTTCCATCACTGGCGGCCACCAGCACCTCTTGCCAGTCCCGGGCATAGCTGGCCCGCCGGGCCTGGAGGTGGCGACCATGGCGATCCAGAGCAGTTGTGGCTTCCCGCAAACGGTCCGCACTATCCGGCACGGCAGGGCAGCCCTTAAGCCACTGCTCCTTGCCGCTGCCGTGGTCTTGAAACGTTGCCAAGCCTTGCCAGGCGCTGGCTCTGGCGCCCCGGCAGAGACCCAGCATGCTGAGGGCCTGCTCCAGGGCAGTCATCAGGGCAGAGGCGCTGAGATCATTGGTGGCGGCAAAGCCATCACAACTTCCCTTGAAGACACGGATTCCAGCGCCACACCCCATGACGGGACTCACGCTGGTGATCCGCTCCTGCTCCGCCAACACGCTGAGTTGGTTATTGCGCTCAACAAAAACTTCCACCAGATCCGCACCGGCCCCCATACCTGCCGACAAGAGTGCTTCCAGGCGGGGCTGCCAGCTTTGATCCAGGCGGGAGGTGACAGGGGCGTCGAGGCAGAGGGAAGGCATAAGCCGAGCAGTAGGGACAGCAGAGACGCCTCCGCAGGAGACAGGATGGGTCTCCGAAGGCTTGGTCCAGCCTAGAGAATCTTGACGCTTTTAGGAAGGGCTACCGAATGGCGGGTTGCAGAGCTTCTGAGACAATGGGCTTGAGGAAGAATAACCGGGCCATTTCCCATGCGTTGGCCACCCAGAAGGGGAATTTGCGCAACACCTTCACCACTACGGGAGTCTGCTGTCCATCGGCATCGGAGAGACGTTTATTGTTGCCTACAATTCGCTCCAGACGGGTGTAAAAGTCCGGATGATTCACATCCAGAACCACTGGAAAAATTCGTGCAGAGGTTTCGTTGGTTTTGGCAATAACAAGCTTATCGTAATCACGGGCATCCAGGCCAATGGCCTCATAAAACTCCTTGCGGGCCACATCCCGCACATACATGGTGGCAAAGACGGTCAGCAGGAAGAAGCGACACCAGAGTCGGGCCACTGGGCCCCGCACCGTGTCGGGCTGGGATTTCATCAAGGCGTCAAAAAAGTCCCCGTGGCGGTTTTCGTCTTGGCACCATCTTTCAAAGAAATTAAAGATGGGGAAGATTTTGCTCTCCGGATGCTTTTCAAGATGACGGAAGATTGTAATGTAGCGCCAGTAGCCAATCTTTTCCGAGAGATAGGTGGCATAAAAAATAAATTTTGGTTGGAAAAAGGTATAATCTTTGTTGGCGGTGAGGAAGCCCAGGTCAAGCTGAAGGCCAAAGTCTCCCATGGACTTGTTCAGAAATCCCGCATGACGAGCCTCATCGCGAGACATGTACTGGAAGCATTCTGCTAGCAGCGGATTTTTCTGTTTGATGCGGCGACTTAATTCTTTATAAAGAAGAAAACCGGAAAACTCCGACGTGCAACTCTGTTCTAAAAACTCCACAAACACGCGCCGGGTGTCGGGATCCAACTTGTCCGCAGCACCTTCAAATTCCTCATCCCGGACAAAATGGTGGCGATTGTAATCCTTACGGAACTCCTCACAGACAGCCTCCAACTCCGCTTCATTGGGTCGTAGATCCATGGCCGCCATGGCATCAAAGTCCGTGGTGTAGAAACGGGGGGTGAGGATGGTGTCCTTGACCGGCGCCTTCACACCAGGACGAAGCTCTTCAAAGCCGGAGGCGGTGGGTGCTGGGGCAGTGCTGACCATGGGAAGACAGGCGTGCGACATAAGATGGCGCTCCGACAATGAGCACCTTTTGCAGTCCAGTTTACTGACGCGGCGCCAAGGGGCGCTCGGTTCTGTTACAGAGTCAGCTGGCCGGGATCAGGTGGGTAAGGCCAGATACTCAGTTTGGGCCCAGCCACTTCTGGCCGTTGAGGCGCTGCGCCAACCGTGCCGCCAGCAGAGCCAAGGACATGCGCTTCTCATCGATAAGAAAAGGCTCCAGAAGGGAAGGTTCCTCCCCAGACTCCGCCAGGGCAAAGGTTTTACGGCTGTTGATATCCGGTTTCTCAAAGCAGATCCAGAAACGGCGCGGGCCTGGTAACTCCCCCTGAATCTGCCAACACCGACCCCCCACCGCCGGCATGGAACCCTCCTGCAGTTGGAGTGTGGGTTCAGGTCCCCCATGGGCGGCGCAGGCCTGGGCCATGGCCGGGATCAGCAGCTTGGGGACAAACTCGGCAAAGGGTTGCTCCTCTGGTTGGGGATTTTTCCGGGCAGGTGGCCTGGCTGCTGGATTGGCCTTGGCCGACGCACCTCCACGGGGCGCTGGAGAGGCTTTTGCGTCTCTGGTCACAGGCCATGTGGTGATGGATGCCCTTCACCATAGCGCCGAACAAGCCTCGACAAGCCCCGTCCCTGACCATCCGCTCACCAGTCTTCAGACTGGGGTGGCTGCCAATCATCATCGTTGTACGGGGAAGATGGGGCAGCATCAGGGGTAGGCCCGGATGTGGGCGTTGGGCGCACCACCCGGAATGGCACATCCATGATGGGGGGCAGCTCCCCCAGGCTGGATTCGGGGTCTTGCCAACGTCTCGGATCGGACTCTTCCCCCTCTGTTCCGTTCCCATGGACATTCTCCTCCCCTAGGCTAGCCTGTGGCCAGCGGCGGCGCGGGGAGCGTTCCGTCTGCAGCAGCACACCCGCAGCGGTGGCCCCTAAGGTGACGCCAAGGCTGGAACTGACCAGCAGCCAGCCCCCGATGGGAAGGGAGGGGGTGGTCCGGGTGAGCAGTTGCAACGGGCGCGGCTGACGCAAATTGTGGAGCCCCACCCACAGCGCCACCAGCCATGGGCTCAAGAGTAGAAGGATCAGCAGAAACCGCTTCATGGCCCAGGCCCCACTGCCGGATTCCTGGGGCCTTGCCAACGGCCCAGCTTCTGCCCCACATCACAGCCCAGATTGTCCAGGATGCGAATCACCAGAAAATCCACCATGTCCTCCAGGGACTCCGGGCGTTGATACCAGGCGGGAATGGGTGGCGCGATGTGGGCCCCAGCCTCTGCGAGCCGCGTGAGATTGCGCAGATGGATGAGGGTCCAGGGCATCTCCCGCGGGGCAATGACCAGGGGGCGGCGCTCCTTCAACTGTACATCCGCAGCCCGCTCCAGCAACTCCAAAGACACCCCGGCCGCCAAGCGTGCGATGGTTCCCATGGTGCAGGGCAGGATCAACATGCCCCGGACTGGATAACTGCCACTGGCGATGGTGGCCCCGAGGGCATTCCAGGGATGGCAGCGCAGTTGGCCCCCTTGGCAGCCACACTGCTGGCGCCAAAACGCCTCCTGGGCACCAGGATGCCTGGGCAGGATCAGCCCCTGCTCATCCCGCCACACGCTAGCGCAACCCCGGCTGGCCACCAACTCCACCTGCTCCCCCGCATTGAGTAGCAAGTGGAGAGCACGCACAGCCAACTGTTGTGCCGACGCACCGGTCACCCCCATCACCAGTGGACCTGTGGCGCTCAAGGGTCCACCTCAGGTTCAGGCACCAGGGCTGGCGGCTCCAGCGCCATGGCGTCCCGGTTGCCGCTTTCATCCTCCTCGTCTTCAGAGTCCGGCGGAACCAGCACCACTTCCACCAGACGATCTTCAGCCCCTAACCTTTGCAGCCTGACACCAGTGGCGGCCCGGGATTGTTGGGAGATCTGATCGGCCTGCAGGCGCACAATGACCCCGTTCTCGCTCACCAGCAAGACCTCCTCAGCCTCTCCAAGGATGCGAAGGCTAATGAGGGCATCACCATGGTGGCGGAACTTGAGGGCACGGCGTCCCATCCCGGCCCGGGCCTGCAAGGGGAATTCCTCCATGGTCACCCGCTTGCCACGACCATGGGCCGAAGCCACCAGCACCCAAGGGGGTGACCCAGCCTGAGGGTCGCCCGCTAAAACATCCATTCCAATGACCTGGTCCCTCTCCCGTAGGGCCATGGCCCGGACACCACGGGCCGTACGACCCATGGAACGCAGTTGGTTGTCATTGATGGGCACATGAATGGCCATCCCCCCCCGGGAGCCAATCAGCACACTGTCACCCACCCGCGCCAGGCGGACCCAGCGGAGGGCATCGCCGGATTCCAGATGGATGGCAATCAGCCCATTGACACGAATATTGGCAAAGGCGCTGAGGGGTGTGCGCTTAATGAACCCCGCCTGGGTCAGCATGAGCAGGTGCTGAGCTTCACTGAAGTCAGGGAGGGCCAGCAGGGAGGTGATGTCCTCCTCCCGGGAGATGGGAAGGAGTTGAACGATGGGAGAGCCCTTGGCGGTGCGGCTGGCAATGGGCACCTTGTAGGCGGGCAAGGCATAGACAATGCCCCGATCACTGAACAGCAGCAGGGTGTCATGGTCATTGCAACTGATGAACAGACACACCTGCTCCGCACTTTCACTGCGGGTCCCGGCTTTGCCCCGGGTCCCCAGGTTGGTGGCGACAAACTCACGCACAGGCATGCGCTTCAGGTAGCCGCCACTGGTGAGCAGCACCACGGAGCGCTCGTTGGCAATGAGGTCAATGTCCTCCAGATCCCCTTCGCTATCAAGGATCACGGTCCGTCGTTCCGTGGCAAAGCGGGAGCGCAGTTGATCCAGTTCCCTGCGGATGATGCCGCTGACCCGCTCGCGGCACGCCAGGATGTCGCGGTAGTCGGTGATTTTCGCCAGCAGATCCCCATGCTCCAGGCGGATTTTGTCCGCCTCCAGGGCCGTAAGGCGCCGCAACTGCATCTGCAGGATTGCCTCGGACTGCTGTGAACTGAGACCCAGGCGCTCCTCCAGTTGGCTACGGGCTGTGGGGGTATCCGCAGCAGCACGAATCAGGCGGATCACTTCATCCAGGTCCCTTAGGGCCATGAGGAAGCCCTGCAGTAAATGGTCCCGTTCCTCCGCCTTGCGGAGCAAATGGCGGGTGCGCCGCTCAATGGTCTCAATGCGAAAAGCCAGGAACGTCTCCAGAAGCTGGCGCAGATTGAGGAGCCGGGGCTCACCCTGCACCAGCGCCACCATATTGGTGCTGAAATTGGCCTGCAGGGGGGTGAGCTTGAACAGGTTGTTGAGCACCACCTGGCCATAGGCATCCCGACGTAACTCAATGACAACCCGCATCCCCTCCCGGTCACTCTCATCCCGAATATCAGCAATTCCTTCCAGCTTTTTCTCATTCGCCAACTCGGCAATGCGCTCAATCAAGGCGGCCTTGTTCACCTGGTAGGGAAGTTCGGTGATGATCACTGCATCCCGGTCAGGGCGGCCTTTGGTGTGCATGGTTTCCACGGTGGCCACACCGCGCACGGGAATGGAGCCGCGCCCGGTGCGATAGGTCTCCTTGATGCCGCGGCGCCCCAGGATTTGACCGCCGGTGGGGAAATCGGGACCGGGAATCATGTGGAGCAGTTGCTGGTCACTCAGTTGGGGATCCATGATGAGGGCATCCAGGCCAGCAACCAGCTCGGACAGGTTATGGGGGGGAATATTGGTGGCCATCCCCACGGCAATGCCGGTTGACCCATTGAGCAGGAGTTGGGGAATGCGTGCCGGCAGCACCGTGGGCTCCTGCTGGGAGCCGTCAAACGTGGAGACAAAATCGACGGTCTCGCTTTCAATGTCCTCCAAGAGGGCGTTGGTGCTGAGGGCCTGGAGGCGTGACTCCGTGTACCGCATGGCGGCCGGGGGATCGTTGTCCACAGAGCCGAAATTGCCATGGCCATCAATGAGGGGGGCCCGCATGGAGAAGTCCTGGGCCATGCGCACCAGGGCGTCATAAACGGCCCCTTCCCCATGGGGGTGATATTTACCCAGCACTTCCCCCACCACCCGGGCGCACTTACGAAACGGCCGCTCAGCCGTCAGTCCCAGTTCATACATGGCGTAGAGAATGCGCCGATGCACGGGCTTAAGGCCATCGCGGGCATCAGGCAACGCCCGACCCACAATGACGCTCATGGCGTACTCCAGATAGGAGCGGGACATCTCGCGCCGCAGATCTGTGGGCACAATGCGCCCTTCGCTATTCGGGTCACCCCCTGGAGGGGGAAAGTCAATGGATTCAGGCATGCCGCAGAAGCTGGAGCAGACGATTCACCGGCAGCAGATGAGCAGGGTGATAGCCACCATGGAATCAGGTTAGCGAAGTGCTCCCGACGGTTCCGTGCCCCCATCATCACGCCGCACCATGGAGCAACTGCAGCAACGTCAGGCTGCTGGTGACTTGCGGGTGCGCACCAGCACACAGTTCCGTGCGGATGTAGCCATGGTGGGCCTGCAGAGGGCATTTGCCGGGACGGATGTTCTGGCTGCAGGGGGCTGCAGCATCAGCACTCAGGCCAGCCTCGCCATTGGTCTGGGTCCCTGTGACCCCCCAATTCGAATCCAGCGCGCTGAACTGGCAGGGGTGCGCCTGCAATGCCACGGCAGCAACAACAGCCTGACCATGCCCCTTGGTGGGGGAGATCGCCCGGACCGCAGTGGCGCGGCGGCTTTCCATGGGTTGCTCAAGGGGGCTTCTGTGCCTTTTGTGGCGTCCGGGCAGAGGCAGCCCCAGTTTCCACGGCAAGAGCTGGTGACCCAGTTGGATTTGGCCAGCCTGGGCATGACCCGTCTTCTGCTGCCGCGGGCCATCAGCGAAAACGGCATTGTGGCGGTCAACAGCAGCGAGATGCGGATCTGGTCATTCCATGGACCTCTGCTGGAGCGGCTGGGCAATGCGGTTTTCACGGCGCCTGGAGGGCGCAGTATTGGTTTGAGCAGCCCTCGCCTCCACTGTCTGGGGGTGGGCTCTCCTGTCTTTGTGGCTGGGGCCGTTGGGGTGGTGGTGGGGGTGGGCATTGGCCACCAGCCCCACTGCAAACGGCTGCCCAGCGGCCATGCCCTGGCGCCGGGAGCCACTGCAGCGGTCAGTGCTGATGCGGAACACATCAAGCCGGCCTGGCTGCGCCCCTGTTGGTTTGGGGAATTGGGAGCAGGGGTGATGGTGGCCTTGGCCGCCCCGGTCCCCCTCCTCACCATCAAGGCGGCGGCGGCAGCCGGCTTGGGAGATCATCAACTGCAGGCGCCTGTGCTGGATTTTTCAATTCCCCGACGGGTCCGTCCCGGATTTGGTTGTGTCTCCTACAAAGACCTTCTCGGTGGGCAGATCACCATGAAGGGACAGACGATCTCCACGGCATCCGCCACCAGTCTGCGGCTCACCGACGACATCATGGCGACTCTGGCAGAGAAACTACGAGATGGGTCTTTTCCTCTGGTTGCCCCTTTCCAGCCCCTTCCGGAGAAACCGACCTTGACACCCGTCAACAGCTAGTCTTGATTGGCATGCAGTGAATGGATCTTCCGAGTTCTGCCTGTTGAGGCCCACAGAGAGTCTGATCTTCTGCTTCCTTCCATGCGTACAGTCCCCAGCCAAACAACAACGATGCAGGACATGAAGGATATGCCCGAGCAAGCTGAAGCCCCCCGCCAGTCCACTGACACCACATCAGCAGTTCCAACACCCGCCCCTGGGCAGGCTGATGGCCCTGCAGAGGGTGGGGAATTTCAATTTCTGCTGAACCTCCTGCAGGGTTGGGTGGATCAGCAGGGCTGGAGCCTGTCCTTAAAAAGCCTTGGACGGCCCATTCGCAACCTGTTCCTGCTAATCACCGCTTTTGTGGTGTTCCAACTGGTCAGTGGTGTTGCCGAAGCGTTGAACCGCATTCCCCTCTTGGGGAACACCTTGATGCTGGTGGGCTTGATACAGATCGCCATCTTCACCCGCCACAACCTGCTGCGCCAGTTGGACAGACAGAACCTGCGCAAGCGCATTAACGCACTGTTGGAAGATACTTTTGGCTGAGACAAACGGCTTTCAGGGGCTGTCTTCCCTCCCCACTCATTCATGTCTACCGTATCTCTTCATGATCCATGGCCCCAACCGTCTGGTTGGCCTCCATGGACCCGTTTTAATTCTCCAACCCCAGTTCCAGATAGGGAATAAGCCGCCAGTATTGCCAAATACCTTGCCCCGCAGAGCAGCCGGTCATGGACTGCAACGGTTGGGGATCATCGGTATTGCTTCCTGTGATCCTGAAGGCCATGATCTGGCCCTGGTGGTGGATGGGCAGGTGGCGCTTGAAGCCAAAGAACCAGCCCATGGCGGTGCGGCCCCGTTGGATCAGCCCTTGGAACACCCTGTTTCCCCTGATCCGTACATTGTGACAGACCACCAGCTTGGCGCTATCGACAGAGCAGCAGAAATGCTTGAAGCCTTCCCTGGGAAAGCTGAGCAAAATCATCAAGGCAGCAGAACAGCGCCACGGTAGAATTGTTCTGAGGGGGCCTCTTGCAAGGCTTTCCCCCCATGGAGGGGCTCACGCCGCAGCGGCTAACCCCTTTTCCAGTGATGGTCCTGGCCCTACGCTGCCAGTCCTTGGGTCGGGAAAAAGCGTCTCGATTTTGTGACCCTTGCGATCCAGCCTCTTGCTGTAATGGACTGGTTTCTTGCGGCAGCGACGGGGCGTGATGCAAGGCGTGATGCCCTGCTGGATGAGCATCTTACGGATTTTGTCCCTGTCATACCCTCTTATCCCCCATCACCGCAGCTGCAGGCGGCAGTCCTTGCCAACACATCAGCACCAGTGAAGTCACTGCATTGCCCCTCACGCAGGGACCACCTTTGCTGTGGCAGACTCCGTGGAGCTTGCTGGTCATGCCCCCCTTGTTGAGGCTGGACGCCGTGGGATGGGCTTTGATGTCAGTGGCGTCAATCATCAGCACCTCTGGCTCTGCGGAGTCGGGTGGCTCTGGGGCATCGAGGGGCATCCACCCGGCGCAGCCCCTTCTGAATGGCATGGACGATGCCGCTCAACACCTTCCTATCATCCACCCGCTTGCCACCACCACGTTCCCTTGGGGAAACAAGGGGCGGATGCGGGCCACCTGCTCCGTGCTGAGCCCCAACAACTGGGCCATCACCCATCTCCTTCTGGTGCTCTCTTGGAGGTCCCTCTCTGGTGAGAGGATCATTCCTCATATGATGAGTCCTGACCCTAAGAAACTTCTGGAGAACCATGGGATGCTGAATCCTTTTCCTCTGCTGGTTTTTCTTGGAGGCGCTTGCTGAGTTCCAGGGCATTGCGAAGCTTTTGCTCATCCATGTGGCCGAGACTTGTGTGCAACAGCCTGGTGTGTGTGGCATGGCTTTGCAGCTTCTCCAGAACACGATCCACGGTGACCGTTCGCACCAAAAGACAAAGGGCGGCACTATCCTCAGGCAAGGTGCGTCCCAACTCCCGCATGAAGTCATCGTTAATGCCCATATCTGCCAGGGCTCCTGACGCTGCGCCAACCCCTGCTCCCACGGCGGCCCCCAGGAGGGGATTGAGCACAATCAACCCAATCAACGATCCCCAGAACCCGCCGCTGATGGCGCCGGCGGTTGTGAGATTCACGGCTTGACGCAGATGGACATGACCCTGCCTGTCCCTCTCCACCACAACGGCATCCTCCAGAGAAATGAGGTGCTGTTGCTGGAGATCTGCCAGCTCCCTACGGACATCTTCGGCTTCCTCCACCGTGGGGAAGCCAACCACAACCAGATGACCCATGGCGCAGATGCACACCCTTCAGGTGGAAGAAGTGTAGGAAGGGGTTGTCTTTTATCAGCCGTCTTGTCGTCAGGGCTTAATGCGGCGGCTGGAGCGGGGACGGGGGCGGGAGAGACGACCGCCACCATCTCGGCGGGCTGCCCCTGATGGATGGTGGTTGCTGAATGGTTGTTGAGGCTC
The DNA here is from genome assembly GCA_022826535.1 of Prochlorococcaceae cyanobacterium jk18x1bzbins.87. Classification (GTDB taxonomy): domain Bacteria; phylum Cyanobacteriota; class Cyanobacteriia; order PCC-6307; family Cyanobiaceae; genus Synechococcus_B. The sequence continues at coordinate 6,164 of JAJDUS010000019.1, read as the reverse complement.
GGAAGATGCTGGAGGGCCTTGCCAATGCTCTGGGGAAGGCTCTGCCTGCCGGAGCAGGGGGGGGGCAGGGTGGGGAATCACCTGAAGGGGACGCCGCCGCACCCCCCCATCGTTCCTCTGGTTGGACCAGGAAGGCTCTGGACTGGAGGCATCACTGGCCATCCTGCCGGGTCTGCCCCGACTCCGCTGCCCGCCAAGGGGGGATTGTGGCTCCGTCCATGGTGCCTCCTGGGGCACGCCATTGCAATCATCCTCCAAAAGCCAGTTAATGCCCTCCCCAACCCAACGGCTGACCTGGCTGATCCCCGTCAAATTCCTGCGGCGCCGTGAGCCTGGCCTGGCGCCAGCAGCGCCATGCACAAGATCACGGCCAGCCTCCACCAAGTTCACCAAGGCATGACCAGGGCGGCGACGGTGGGGATCTTGTTGAGTCGTCATGGTTGCCAGCCTAGCCCCAACTCTTCTGGTCCTGGACCTGTGGGGGGTGGGGCCTCAAACCGCAAGAGGAAGCGTTGGTCCCAGCACCCTCCGTTGAAGCGCCCACAACAGGCGCGGCAGGCCAGTCCTTTCACCCGCCGTTGGTAGGGGGTGACGACGCCACAGCAGTCGCAACGGGCCTGCCAGGAGGCCGGGCTGGGGGGAACAGGAAAATGGTGCCGAATGCTGATGGTCGGACCCATGTCCTGCCCATTGATTTCCCCCATCTTGGCGCGAAAGCAGGGGCCATGGCCTTCCCGCCGCTGAAGCACCAGATCCACCCATGCGTGAATCATCTCGTGCATCAGGGTGCTGTGGGTGGCCGAGGCGGGCAACGGTGACAGCACCGGCAACGAGAGGGTGATCTGCCCAAGGCCGCCACGGCGACGGTAAGATCCTGCGGCCCGGCTCATGCGGCGGCTCCAACTGAGGCGCAACTGGTGGTAGGGAATGGCTGTGGCGAAGAATGCCCGGTTGTAGCGATGGAACAATGGGGGCAAGCACAGGACGCCCATGTCCATTTTCTCCAGACCGCACTTTTAAGAATAGCCCCCGGAGGAGCCAGCAACCAGGCACAATTTCTTTTCGCCGCTGCTGCCCGGTCCATGGACATGATTCTCTTGCGGGAGTACGGGGTGAAGGTTCTGCTGGCAGCCCTGGCAGGGCTTCTGACCTATTGGCTGATCAGCGCCATCCGCCTCATCATCAGCGCCCGAGGAATCAATCCGCTGATTAAGCAATTCTTCAACCAGGTGGCGCGGGGGCGCGTTGATGCCGCCTACCTGCTCACCACAAAGAAGTATCGGCACCATGTGAGTCGCCAGAACTTCATTCGCATGCTCTCCAGTCTGGAGCTCAGGCGCTACCGCAACCTCAAATCCGGCCGCCCCCGCATCCAGGAGGGGCAGATCACCTTGACCGTGAAGCTCAACTCCGAAGACAAAAAGCAGGTCTTGCCCTTGGATTTCACCTTCATCAAGGTGGACAAGGACTGGCGCATTGAACGCATCCGTAAGCTTTGAAGCAGGGAGCCCCACCATCTTGAGCTTGTCCTCCACGTCCCTTGCCGCGGCTGAGGCCAGGGCCCAGGTCCTGCGGCAGCAGCTCAATCAAGCCAGCTACGCCTATTACGTTTTGGCGAAACCGATCCTCTCGGATCAGGACTATGACCGCCTCTACCAGGAACTGCTGGAGTTGGAGACGCGCCATCCCCATGTGGTGAGGCCCGACAGCCCCACCCAGCGGGTGGGGGAGCCAGTGTCTGCCGGACTGCCCAGCGTCACCCACAGGATTCCTCTACTCAGCCTGGACAATATCTTTGCCGTGGAGGAGCTACCCAAGTGGGAGCACCGGCTGCGCCGTCAACTACATCTCGCCGACCACTCCTTGGCCTATTCCTGTGAGTTGAAGGTGGATGGGGTGGCCCTGGCCTTGCGCTACGAGGATGGCCTGCTGGTGCAGGGGGCCACCCGGGGAGATGGTCACCGGGGAGAGGAGATCACCGCCAGTGTCCGCACCATTCGCTCCATCCCCCTCCGGCTGCAGTGTACGGACCCGCCAGCCTGGGCGGAAATCCGTGGCGAGGCATTTTTGGCGGCGGCCACCTTCTCCGCCATGAACCAACAGCGCCGCCAGCAGGATGAGGCCTCCTTTGCCAATGCCCGCAATGCCTGCGCCGGCACCTTACGCCAGTTGGACCCCCAGGTGGTGGCCAGCCGGAAGGTGGATTTTATGGCCTATGGGCTTCACCTCTCACCAGAGCAGCCCCAGCCCCGGCAGCAATGGGCAGCCCTGCAATGGCTGGCCGCTGTCGGCTTCAAAACCGATCCCCACCGCCAGCTCCACAGCAGCCTGGCCCAGGTGAAGGGCTTCTATCGCCATTGGAACGCCTGCCGCCGGCAACTGCCCTATGACACCGATGGGGTAGTGGTCAAGCTCAATGACTTGGCCCTGCAACAACAGGCGGGCAACACCCAGAGGTTCCCCCGTTGGGCTGTGGCCATGAAGTTCACCCAAGCGGAAGCCAGGACCACCCTCCGGAAACTGGTGACCCAGGTGGGGCGCACCGGGGTTGTCACGCCGGTGGCGGAGTTTGACCCTGTGGAACTGGAGGGCAGCACCGTGGCAAGGGCTACCCTCCACAATGCTGACTGGATCACAACCCTCACGGGCGCTGGCCTGCTCTATGGCGGAGACACCCTTGTGGTGCGGAAAGCGGGGGGGATCATCCCTGAGGTGGTGCGGGTGGAGCCCTGTTCACCTCCAGGTCAACCCCTTGTGTTTCCCCGTCGCTGCCCGGAATGTGGTTCTCTGCTGGTGCGGGAATCCAGGGAAGCCGGGGGACGGCAATGGTTGGCCCCGCTGGAGTTGGAGGCCGCCACCCGCTGTGTTAATCGTAGCTGTCCAGCAATCCTCCGGGGTGCCCTGCGCCATTGGGCCAGCCGTGACGCCCTGGACATTGACGGCCTTGGCAGTGAGCGCATTGACCAGTTGGTGGAACGGGGCTTGGTTCGCACCATTGATGATCTCTACAAACTGCAGGAAGCTGATCTGACCCCGTTGGAGGGCTGGGCTGTACCCTCGGCCCGCAGTCTCATGCAGTCGCTGGAATCCTCCAAGCAGCAACCATGGCATCGGGTGCTCTATGGCCTGGGGATTCCCCATGTGGGCGCCGCCAATGCCAAAGTGCTGGCCCATGCCTTCCCCTCAGCGGAGCAACTGGCCGGAGCCTTTTCCCCAGAGAGGAAATTCGTGATTGATGATCTGGAAGGTATTGGTCCTCAAACAGCCATTCCCCTCCGGAAGTGGCTGGCCCATCCAGGAAACTGCAAGCTCCTGGCGGCGTTGGAGGCCGCCAGGCAACCATGGGATCATGCCCTCTCGGACCTCCCTGTTTTGCCTTTGGGCCCTGCCAAGGCCAAGGCGCTGGCCAGGGCACTCCCTTCCGCCCAACAGCTGGCGGAAGCCTTTTCACCCGATGGTCAATTCATGGTTGATGATCTGGAAGGCGTTGGTCCCCAAACAGCCGTCCTCCTCCGGAAGTGGCTGGCCCATCCGGACAACCGCAAAGTCCTGACGGCGTTGGAGGCCGCCAAGCAACCGTGGGACCATGCCCTCTCTGATCTCCCTGTTTTGCCTTTGGGCCCTGCCAAGGCCAAGGCGCTGGCCAGGGCATTTCCTTCCGCTCAACGGCTGGCAAAGGAGTTTCCGTCTGATATGAAGTTCATCATCGCCGATTTGGAAGGCATTGACAGCGAAATCGCCAGTTCCCTCCAGAGGTGGCTGGCCCATCCAGGTAATCAAAAGCTCCTGGCGGGACTGGATCGGACCGGCCTTCGGCTGCGTGGCCAGCCTTCCGGGTCTGCCCGGGGGGGGCCACTCACTGGCCAGATTCTGGTTCTCTCCGGCACCCTGCCCTCCCTCAGTCGCGCTGAGGCTCAGCAGCGGATTGAAGCGGCGGGAGGAACCGTAGCCAGCAATGTGAGCAGAAAAACCACCCATCTGGTGGCGGGCGCCAATGCGGGCAGCAAGCTGGATAAGGCCCGCACCCTTGGCATTGAGATTCTTGATGAAAACGTGCTCTTGCAACGCCTGGACTGCCAACAACAAGACCCGGCCTTGCTAAACCGGGATCCGGACAAGCTCCCTTTGCTGAAAACCATGAATTAATCTCGGTTCTGGATCAGCAGTTGCGGATCAGCTTGTCAAAAGGGCCGTTGCCGCCCCCCTCTGCACAGTTCCCCACAAACACCTTATTGGTTGGGTGGGGCAGGCTGCCCGTTGGTCGATGTTCCCCCTGCCTGCAGATATCCTGGTCAACTGGTTGCGGCCCGGCGCTCTGGTGGCTGGCACTGTGGGGGGCTGGGGTTGCTCGTCAGTGCCTGCTGTAATCTCAGAGCTGATCCGAGAGAGGAGGTGAGGGCCAGTGAGGTGAGGGTGAACAGGCGCTGTGATTGAGGTGAAGGAAGGTGTGAAGAAGATCAAGGCCTTGCTAGGCCCAGGACTCATCACCAGAAGAGGACGGTGGCGGCCAGGAGGATGGCAGAACAGAAGACGTGGGCGCAGCGGCCATAGCGGGTTGCAAGACGCCGCCCGTCCTCCTGTGGGGAAAAGAGCGTCTCGATTGTGTGACGCCTGCGATCCAGCCTCTTGTGGTCATGGCTTAATGGAAACTGTGCCTGTGCCTACCCCCAACTTTGCCAGCGCCACCATCTGGACTGGCGACAATCTGCCCGTCATGCGGGGCATGAACTCTGCCTGCGTAGATCTGATTTACCTTGATCCTCCCTTCAATTCCAATCGTACTTATGAAGCGCCCATTGGCAGCAAAGCTGCTGGTGCCAGCTTTAAGGATGCCTGGACCCTCAGTGACGTGGACGTGTACGAGCACGGCGAACTGGCAGACCGGAACCCTGCCGCCTATGCCGTGATCGAGGCCGCTCGCCAAGCCCATGGTAAGGGAATGCAGTCCTATCTCATTTTCATGGCTGTCCGGCTGCTGGAGACGCAGCGCATTCTCAAGCCTACTGGCTCCATCTACCTCCACTGTGACCCCACCGCCAGCCACTACCTGAAGCTGCTCATGGATGGGATCTTTGGACATGGCAGCTTCAAGAATGAGATTATCTGGTCATATGAAAAATGGACCAACACAGCTCGTTACTTCCAGCGCAACCACGACATTATCTTATTTTATGCCAATGGCGAGAACAACACGTTCAACAAACTGTACGGGGAATTAACTGATCGTCAAAAAACACTACTTCGCGTTGGCTACAATCTAGGGTCTAGGAAACCTCTGAATAAGCCCATAAAGATTGACCATGCAAGATGTTGGGTTGTGATGAGTGAGATATACCCCTTAAAAAGGGCTAATCGTCGTCAAAAGTGGTGCTGAATGATCAGCTTTTTGTCTGATTAACGATAATCAGATACAGCTATCCCTTGGACATCACACCATACAGGATTCTGCACGCAGCAGATTGGCAAATCCAAGCAGTAAGGCCAGCCGATTCTCGTTTTTCGCCAAGCTGCGGTAGCGCACCTTGCCGTAGACAAACATCTGCTTCACATAGAAAAAGACCTGTTCCACCTTGGCCCTCACACTGGACTTGCACGCTTCCATCAGCCGCTCCAGTCCATCTCTGGCTAGTCTCCTGCGCTGTGACGGACCCATGGCAATGTGCCATGCCACCTGGCGATCCTTATGGGCCTCACGCTTCTCCATTCCACAATAACCTGCATCCCCCCAGACACGGACTTCCTCTCCGTGGAGCAACCCCTCTGATGCTGTCAGGTCATGCACGTTGGCAGAGGTTGTCGCCAGGCTGTGGACCAGGCCGCTTTGATCATCCACTCCCACGTGGAGCTTCATACCGAAGTGCCACTGGTTCCCCTTTCGGGTCTGCTTCATCTCCGGATCCCGTTCCCTTTTTCGGTTCTTCGTCCAGGTGGGCGCTTCAATGATGCTGGCATCCACAATCGTTCCTTCCTTGAGGATCAGCCCTTCTTCTGACAGATGGTTCTTGATGCTCTCAAACAACACCTGTCCCAACCCATGACGCTCCAGCAGGTGGCGGAAGTTCAGAATCGTCGTCTCGTCCGGTATCTTCTTCAGACTGATACCGGTAAAACGTCCCACCCTCTCAATCTCGTACAGCATGTCTTCGGTGGCTGGATCACTGAGG
>JAJDUS010000119.1 GCA_022826535.1 Prochlorococcaceae cyanobacterium jk18x1bzbins.87 | reverse complement strand
CCTCCTTCGGACAGACCAACGCCTCCCTCTCCCATCTCCACCTGGACCCCTTCTCCTTCTCCGATCCCAACGAACTGGCCCTCAGCTCCTCTCCCCTCACCGCACGCTTCAACGCTGAACTCGCCTACGGCTTCCCCACCGGCAACCACGCACTCCTCACCCCCTACATCGATGCACACCTGGCCCACAACGCCAACACCTACACCACCGGCCTCCGCTACCAACTCGATTCCGGCCTCAACCTGGACCTGAGCGCCAGCCACAGACAACGCTCCAACGGCAACAACGACAACCGCTTCTTCCTTCAACTCCGCTCTGATCTTTAACCCAGCGTGGAGTTCAGCGCACCAGCGGGCGGGGAGCCTGGACCGTTGGTGTCTCCCCTATCACACCAGCAGGCTTCATCTCCCCATCTTCTTGTTCTCTCCCTGTCTCACCTCATGACCCATCGTCAATCTGCTCTCGCTTCCCTGGCAAAACCGCTCTTGGTCACAGGACTGCTGCTATCCGGGCTGTTCCTAATTGCCCGTCCAGCTTCGGCTGGTGATAGGCTTTTCTTTTGTAATAAAACAGATCAGGACCTCTGGTATGCAACGCATTCAGGCAGAAACAACCGGTCTACGAAAGGTTGGTATAAGGTTGGTGCTGGAAAGTGTGATGAAACTATTGGTATTACATGGTCGTATCCCAGCTCAGGCACAAATTCCTATCCTGTAACTACCACTGGATATTTCTATGCAAGAAGCTATGCTACGAATACGCATTGGCCACCAAGGAACTCCCGGGCAGGGGATATAGAGTATTGTGTACGAGCTGATAAAGCTTTTGAGATTCAATATGGCAGTGGGGGAAAGCGTAGAGATATTGGATCTTCCTTGAATCCCCAATGGTCTGCATCATGTGGGGAATTGGGTGAGTCCTATAGGACTGAGTGGTTCGTAGAAGCTCCTATAACTGAAAGGTGGGTGGATAGACAATGGCCTATCCCTAACGAAACGCACGACAGAAATTGTAATATCTTTCTATATTCTGGCGGGAACATCGATACGTCTTGTACTAGTTGGAACGAATGGAGCGAACGAGGTTATTGAAGTTTAAGTGGGCATTCGTGAACGGTTGGGCCATGGCGCTGCACGGCTTTATCCTGTGCTGAGGCGGGCAACCTTGCTGTCGTTTAGCTGGGTCAAGGCAAGCATTTCGGGATACTTCCAGAAAGCAGGTTCAGCCCATGCACCAGGGGCAAGACCCAGCCATGGCCCCCCTTCCTGCAGGTGCTGGATGATCACACTCTACCCCCCGAGTAGTCCCAACCCATGACCACCGATCTGGTGGCTCGCCTGGACGACCTTGTGGGGGCTGTTGATGTGGATCCGGATGCTCCCCTTGAGGCTGATGATGAAGACGAAGACCACGCAACCCTGTAAGTCACCATCAACCAGCAAACTGCTCCACTGTGAGTTCCCCCGCGCCACTACGGACTTGCCACAGGTCATAGGCCCTCTGCATCCCAAGCCATGGTCTCCGCTGTCGAGCCGAACGCCTCCGCTAGCCGTCTGGCCGTCTTCGTGGAGAGCCCACCCGGCTGCCCGGATGGGGTGGATCATGCAGGGCCATGGGTGGCTTGCTAATGCTGGAATCCAACCCGTCAGCCACCTGACAACGATGCGATCATAGAAGAGGGCAGGAACCGGGGTTTCACACACTCAAAAAGCGGTTGATCACCGCCTGGGACAGGTGTGCTGTGGGGCCACTGGCCACAATCCCGCCCTTTTGCATGGCGTAGTTAGGTGTGGGCCTGGCGGACAAAGTGGAGGTGTTGCTCCACCAGCAGCACACTGACCCCGGTCTGGGCCATGATGCGTTGCACGGCTGTTTCAATGTCGGCCACCACGTTGGGCTGAATGCCTTCGGTGGGCTCATCAAGGAGCAGCAGTCGGGGTTTGCCCTGGAGTGCCCGGGCCATGGCCAGTTGCTGTTGCTGGCCACCGCTCAAGTCTCCGCCACGCCGCTCCAACATGGTTTCCAGCGCCGGGAACAGGTCAAATGCCTGGGGATCCGGACGACCATGGCGGGTCAGGCCATCGGGGCGGGCCTCCAGGCCAAGGCGAAGGTTATCTCGCACCGTCAACTGGGGCATGATGTCCCTCCCCTGGGGCACATAGCCAATCCCCGCCCTGGCCCGCTGGTGGGGAGGCAGGGACAGCAGGTCTCGCCCCGCCAGGTGAATCTGGCCCCGCTGGGGACGGATCAGCCCCATGACGGTTTTGAGCAGGGTGGTTTTGCCCACCCCGTTGCGGCCAATGAGGCACACCATCTGCCCCCCATGGACTTGCAGATCCACATCCCGCAGGATGGGCTTTCCCCAGGGTTGAGAACGGCAGCACCGCCTCCGTCTTACGGAGGAACTTCTCCTTCTTGGTCTGCCTCCTCACGCGGCTATGCTCCCAGTCGCTGAAGCCCAGCTGACGCTCCTTCACTCCTATCCTTTCCTTCCCAGTTCACACGCAATGCAACCACCCTCAGAGCGCTGGGGGGAGGCAAGGGCCTTTGGGGTTTTCCATCAAAGCCTGAGATCCCCAAGCCGAGCCAGCGGTCACCGCTTCATTCATTTGCCCATCCTGTCAGTGACAAAGCTCCGGACAAAGCCTGCCGTCGTAGATTTCCAAGGCCCGCCAAGGATGTTCTGGCTGATCTCCGCCCTACTGGTTGGCCTGTTCTGGTGCCTGGCCGCCCTCAAACACGCCCTGCTCCAGAGCACCGGCTTTGATCTGGGCATCTACGATCAGGTGGCCTGGCAGATGAGCCAAGGGCTGGAGCCCCGTTCCACCCTTCTGGGTCTACACCACATGGGCAACCATGGAGCTTGGATGTTCTATGCTATTGCCCCGCTGTACCGGCTGGTTCCATCAGTACACTGGTTATTTTTCACCCAAGCGCTGGGGTTGATTCTCACCGCCTGGCCCCTGTGGCATTTGGGTGTGCAGGCAGGGCTAAGGCCACGGGAACGGTGGCTGGTCTGTGGATTGTGGTGGCTCCAGCCTGTGGTGTTCAACGTGAACTTGTTTGATTTCCACCCGGAGACCTGGGCCATGCCCCTGCTGGCCTTGGCCATTTGGACCAACCGTGCTGAACAGCGTTGGCTTTGGCTCCTCTCCCTGTTTCTCTTGATGGGCTGCCGGGACGGGCTGACTTTGATTGTGATTGGCCTGTCCATGGAGCAAGCCTTGCGCCGTCGCTGGCGCTGGGCCATGGAGGCGCTGGTGTTGGGGGGGGGCTGGCTTTTGTTGCTGGCCAAGGGTCTTTATCCCATCCTCAATAACGGCGTTGGACCAGGAGCCCTTGGGCGGTATCAACATCTTGGCGATGATGTTGGCCATATTCTCCAGAACGCACTATTCAGCCCAGTGGAGTTTCTCGGCGCCTTGGACTGGGCAAGCATTCTCTTCTATCTGTTCCTGCTCATCCTACCCCTGGCTTTCTATTGGCGCCGCTCCTCCTTGCCCCTGCTTGCGGCAACCTTGCCTTTACTTGCCGCCAATATCCTCTCGTCTGCCTCAACTCAGCGGGATCTGATCCATCAGTACAGTTTACCCCTCGCTGTCCTGTTAGTTGTGGCCAGCATGGATGGGTTGGCTGTGGACCTGCGCAAAGGCCGTCTCTGGCTCACAGGACGGCTGCCATTGTGCTACTTCTGGGCAGCCTTATGTTTCGTTATTCTGGTGAATCGAGGACATGTTTTAGGTTATCATTTAATTTCAGGATTTCATGAAGCACAGCCCATTCAAAACATGATCCGGCGGCTTCCTGCCCATTCGTCTGTGCTCACTCAGAATCACTTAGCCCCCCACGTCAGTCACCGCCCTGTGGTGAAAATACTATCCAGTGATTATCCCCTGAACTCCCCGGACTTTGCCGAATTTGATGGGGTCCTACTGGATCGGAGGAGTCCATGGCTTGGGGCATCATATTCCACAACTGCCCCCCAGCGCACTGCCGCTACCATTGAGCAACTTGAAAATCTGGGCTGGACCTGTGAACAGGAAAGTCAATTTGTGCTCTGCCAAAGACGGCAATGAGATAAGGGTGTGGCAATGACGAGAGTAGGACGAATCATAAGGACTGCCTGGCAGGACCCCCCGTGGGCAACTTCTGCCAGGCAACACCGCTGTAGGAATGAGGAATTTTGATCCCCAGCCGCTGAGAGGCGATGGGAAGATGGAGGCCAGTAAACTTCCCCCTGGCGCTGTGGTTACAGCAATGCACTGGAGACGAGATGGGACGCTGGATCAATCCTGACCCCCGCCAGCACTGGATAAAAGACAACCGCAGGGCCCTTGGGAGCCAACCTTGAGAACCCTGCTGGAACGATCCCCGTGATGTGAAAGACCCGGCAGAGTGGCCTGTTCCGGAGTGGGGGAACGGGTTCCCTGGCGGCATCTGATGGCAAATTGCTTTGCCGGAATCAAGGCGTACCAGGTCATTGCCACCGGTTACGACCAAACCGCCAGCAGCCATGCCGCCAACTGGACCCCTCGCGGCAACTGTCATCCCTCATCCTATCAAACCCCAATTCCGGGTAAGCTCAGGAGAGAGTAGGGATGTGGACTGTGCCCGATGTCGACCTTGATTTGGCCCAAGGTGTAGGCCGCCAGACAGAAGAGGAGATGCGAAGGCATTGATTGGAGAGCGGTGGCGGCTGTGCTCCAACCCCATGCCTGACTTCAGCTTGGCAAAGAGGGTTGCGATGATGGATCGCTTTCTCAGCAGCAGCTTGTCCAGCAAGGGAAGAAGGGAGTTCTTCCTATTGCGGCGAAGCTGGTGAGCAGGTGGAGACCCCGCAGCCATAGACGTTTCATGGGGGACTGGGAACTGTATCCCCTATCGCCGACCACCTGCCCTGTAGAGCAGCGGTCAAGTGCCCCAACGGTTGGCGATCATCGGTATTACCCCCGTGATCTTGACGGCCATGATCTGGCCCCGATGGTTAATGGCCAGATGGAGCTTAAAGCCAAAGAACCAGCCCATAGAGGTGGTGCCCCGCTGGGCCAGCCCTCGGAACACCCTGTTGCGCCTGATCCGGGCGTTGTGACAGACCGCCAGCTTGGCGCTGTCGACACAGTGGATCGTGGCCACTCTCCCTGGCGGGCGAGCGAGCCATAGGAGCAGAACGCCGCCGCCTTGCCGGTGGAGCATTCCCTGAAGCTGCATTTCTCCACGCTGTTCCAAGGGTAAGTGTGAGGCCTCACACTTACAGCCCTGTCCCCGTAGAGCGGAGGCAGGGACAGAAGAGCCCCATTTCCACATAATGGAACTGGACTGGGCTAATCTGACCCTTCCGGCACCAGCGCCATGGGCTGATGCCCCCGATCCGCCAGGCCACCCACCAGGGAACCAATGGTCACCTCCCCACCCTGCCACCACGGCCCTGGCCAATGGCCCCACGGCTGGGCAAACAACGAGAATGCGTATGGCTCCTTTGGCTCCTTTTCCCAATGAAAGTCACCCTGTCGTTTCACCATTCACCAGGTCTTGGCGGGTGGCTCTCTGGCGGATCAGGCGTTGAGCAGACCAGTGCCTGCTGCCTGACGAGCTGGATCCAATGAGGGGACGTTGCCCCAGTGTCTCCAAGCATCCATCCTATCAGCCAAATCCCGTATTCATCTTTCAGGGTCACGAGATCGGAGCTGAATTCTTGTGCCATTTTGCTTTGTGTAAATTCGGGTAATCCGGCCTTCATGGTGGCATTGAATTAATTTTTGCAGATCATTTGGCCGTTCTTTCCATGTCAGCCCATCTGTAAACAGAAACAGACTGGCGGCAGGTTGTTTTGCACGAATAATTGCGTCAACATCACCAATAACATCACTCATCTTTGAACCAGTTGCACCATAGGCTTTAGCCTCAACCAAGATAAGAGGTTCTTCCTTATTTGGAATTGAGAAATCACACTTTGCAGTTCCATCGATTGCTTGAAAGATATAGCGTGCTTTGTAAGCATCGCCGAAGGTTGTGCGGATAATCTTTTCTACAAAGTCCTCCAAATCCCTCCCCCTTTGTTGTCCTTGG
>JAJDUS010000070.1 GCA_022826535.1 Prochlorococcaceae cyanobacterium jk18x1bzbins.87 | reverse complement strand
GGTCGGTGGCGCCCCATGCCCATCAGACCCAGGGGGAACCATGGGAACTCTCCCTGGCAGGTGAGCGGCAGGAGCAGCTCTCCTCTACAGCACCGCCAGATCATTCCCTCAAGCTCACCTTCTCCACACTGTTCTGAGGAGAGGGGGGCGGTCGGCGGGGTGACTGGATCACCGGCTGAGAGAGGCCTTTGTTCTCCCTTACCGCGTAGTTGTTCAATACAGATCACCTGGTTCCGAAGAAGGGGGGAGCACCCGCTGGGGTGTGAGTCCCTCCGTGGGGGTAAAGCCTCTGCTGGGGAGTGCTGTGACCCAGCAGGCTCCTCAGCCTGGCAGAAGGCAGCATCCCCAGGCCCCCACCAGGGAGAGGGGGATCTTCCCCAGCCGCTGGGAAGTCGTGCTGCACTTGGAACAATCGGCTATGGCGCAAGACTATGGTAGAATACCATCAGCCGTGGTGATTTTCTCTAGAAGAAGTTCAAGGGCAAGAGGAATAAGCGGCTGAAGACAATTGACGCCCATCCCATTATTTGTGATCGAAACACCGTGTCTGACGGTATTCTTTGGACCGTCCGATAATGTTTGTCCATGGTGTCCTGTTGTCACTGAGGGCATGACGAATCCCTGAAAGGCCGCCACCAGGTTTGACAGTTACTCTCCATGGAATGACCCGACACCGACCAGTTACCATGGCCATAGCCACGAAAAGCCTCCAGTAGTGGTGCAGCCTCTTCTGGGTGCTGGCCATGGCAACATGGGAGGGGAAGCACTGCAGCATGGCAATGGTTCCTTGGGGATCCGGATGCCCGCGATCTGCAACGCCCCACGTTAGGTGATTGGCATCGCTGAGGCGCTCCTGGTCTTGGGGCCGCCCCCACAGCCCTTGGAGATGGGGAGTTGCCGATCCAGCATTTGCACGGTTCACAGCACCGTCGCCACCTGCTGGTCCATGCTCCGAAGTAGATGCACGAGGAATTGAGCGCGGATTACCGGGACATGATCTATGCCCATGGTAAGGGCCGAGGTGGAGACGTACCGCAAAGACTTTCTGCGCCAATCCCGCTCAAGTGCCGTGCCGTCGCTCATGGTCCTGAAGAAGCTGGTGAGCAGTTATTCTGCTTTACCCGCCCTTGATCCGACTCAGTGGAGAGCAGTGGAGACCACCCGATCAGGTGGGATGGATGCCCTGCTGAATTCCACCACCATGGAGAGGCTGGATGCCGTCCCCAGCAGTTTGAAGCAGAAATGGTCCATGGCTTCCCTGCCTACAACAACCGTTTCTCCTGCACCCCAGCACTGGCATTGGCTCTCTCCTCCCCCAGCAGAATCTACAGCCTCCTCTGGTCCTTGGCGGCCTGCTCTGAACGACTCCGGCGGGGAACGATGGCAAGCCTCCCTGGCGGGCGAGCGGCAGGAGCAGAATGCCCCCACATCGCCAGTGGATCATTTCCTGAAGCTGCGCTTCCCCTTGCTCTTCTGATCTTTACCCTTCTCAAGGCAAGACCCTTCTGCAGGCAAGTGGTCGCAACACTGTCCCATGGCTAGAGTCCTCCTGCTCCCCATGCAGGGGTCTACGGCAACGGTCCTGATGCACTGATCCGGAACTGGAGGTAATTTAGGGAGCCCATGATTCGATAGGCACCGGAGGCGCCATGGAGCAATGGGGCAGTGATGTGGTGGTTTGGGGGGGAGGGCTGGGGGGGACCTGTGCCGCTCTCCAGGCGGCCCGATCCGGTGCCCACACCATCCTCCTGCTCCCTGGCCCATGGTGTGGCGGCATGGTCAGCGCCGCTGGGGTGAGTGCCGGGGATGGGCATGAGCTCAGTGCCTGGCAGACGGGGCTTTGGGGGGCGTTTCTGCGGGGAATGGCAGCAATGGAGCCCAACGGCATGGATCATGGCTGGGTGAGTTGTTTTACCTGGCGGCCGGATCGGGCCGAGGCGTTGCTGCAGGGCTGGTTAGCGGCGGAACATGCACGGCTGCGGGTGCTGCGGGAGGTGCAGTTGGAAGCAGTGCAATGCTGTGGTGACCGGATCCAGGCGTTGGAGGTGAGCCGTGGGGGTGAGGCCCTGGGCATCCGGGGGGCGATTGTGGTTGATGGCTCCGATCTGGGGGACCTGCTGCCGGTGGCCGGGATTCCCTTCCGTTGGGGGTGGGAGGCCCAGGAGTGTTGGCAGGAACCCAGCGCCCCTCCTGCATCTCGCCTGGCAGAGGAGCCATGGTTCCGCCAGCAGCCGGTGCAGTCCCCCACCTGGGTGGTTCTGGGGCAACTGGATGGTCAGGCTGTTGTTCAACAGCGCCAGCCCCTGCCTCAACCCTTTACCGGCGCCCTGGATGGCCATGGTCTGGAGCGCCTCCTGCGCTACGGCCAGCTTCCAGACCAGTTGGTGATGCTCAATTGGCCCCAGCAGGGCAATGATTTCCACTGCAATCTGGAGCGGGCCATTGCTGACAAGGAGCAGCAGCAGGCCATGGCCATGGAGATGCAAGCCCACAGCCGGGCCTTTTTGCAGGCTTTGCAGATGGCGACGGGCAATGCCCTCACCCCCGCTGCCCATTTCCCCACGGTCGCGGGCGGGCCCGGTTCCATGGCCCTGATGCCCTATTGGCGGGAAGGGCGGCGGATGAAGGGAATAGCTGTGGCCACTGAAGGGGATCTGCTCCCGGATAAGGTCACAGGCCATGGCCCCATCCCGCGCCAGCCCCAGGGGAGCTGTGCAACGGTCATCATCGGCAACTATCCCAATGATCACCACTACCCAGGTCCCCCATGGCCCCTGGCACCCAAACAGATGATCTGGGGAGGGCGTCACAGCGGCACCCCTTTTGCCTTGCCCTATGGCGTCCTGCTCTCGTCCCACTGCAGTAATCTTCTGGCTGCGGACAAGGCCATCAGCACCAGCCACATGGCCAATGGCGCCACCCGTCTCCAGCCCATGGCCATGAATCTGGGTCAGGTGGCCGGATTGGCAGCGGCCTTGTCTGTGGAGGCCCGTTGCCCGCCCCATGCCCTCCACCTCGCCACCCTGCAGCAGGCCCTGTTGAATGACCCCCTGGCCCCTGCCGGACTGCTCCCCAACCCCAACCTGGCCTGGCATCACCCCCACTGGCGGCAGCAACAACAGCAGGGTCTCAAGGCCCTGAATCGTGGTGAGCCCATGCCCGCCGTTAAGCCCCTGCCCCCGCCTGAGGGCTGCCTCAGTGCCCATGGACGGTATTGGCGGGGACGGGTGACACGCCAGGGCCAGGGCTGGCGGGGGGATTCGGATGACGGTCCCATGCCCCTGATCACCCTGGAACCCCAGGTTCAGGCGGAATTTCAGCGGTGGGTGGATGGGCAACAGGTGGAATTGTGGGGCTGCCGCAATGACGGTGGCCCCTGGTTCCGCGTGGAGCAGGTGCTGGGCACCTAACCGGCGGAGTGGGCTTTGAGACGCAGTAGACCCCCCTCGGGGTTCACCTCCACCAGGGTGATGGTCAGTTGGTCATCAGGGCGGCTATGGGGGGGGCAATTACAGGCCAGTTCCAAGGCCATGTCCCCACACCACACCAGTCCCAGCCCCTCGGATTCCCGCAGCCAACGCACAAAACAGCCTATCCAGGGACCACGCTCCTGCCGCAGCCAGCTGTGGAGCCAATAGGTGCGATCCTGCTTGGCCCGCTGTCCCGCCTCTTGGGCGCTTGCCAAGGCCTGGTCCAGCCAATGCTGCAGGTCCGGCTCCGCCAGGACCGGTTCCTGACGGCGGTGGGCCCTCAGTTGGAGATGGGCCAGGAAGTCCGTGAAACGCCGAATGGGTGAGGTCACCTGCACATACACCGGCGCCCCCAGGGCAAAATGGGACTGGGGACAGGCGCCGGTGCTGCTCCGCTGTAGACAGGCCTTCAACGCGCCATTGCGCACAGCGCCGTGGGAGAGGGCTGCCAACTCCTGTGGAGACGGCAAATTGCTGGCCGCCTGGCCCCGGTAGGGCAAAGGCAGGCCATGGCGTTGGCCGTAGCGCCCGGCAATTTGCCCAGCCCACACCATGCACTCCGCCACCAGTTGGCGGGCCGGTGTGGGCTCCAGCACCTCAAGGGCAATGTGTCCATCCGCCATGGGGCGGAAGCGGGCTTCGGGCTGCTCCAGACACAAGGCGCCCCCGGCCCGCCGCTCCTGATTCATCTGGCGTGTGATGCGGTGCAGTTGCAAGAGGTTGTCTTCTTCCGGTGGGGCCATGCCCAGCAGGTCATCCACATCGCTATAGGTGAGCGCCATGGATAGGCGCACCCAACTGGGATGCCAGCCCTCGGCTGTGGCATGGCCGGCCCCGTCCACATCCACCCAAAAGCTGAGGGCGCGGCAGCGCTGCCCCGGCTGCAGACTGAACACCCCCGACGCCAGGGACTCAGGGAACATGGGTGTGGCGCCATGGCTGAGATAGGTGCTGCACCCTCGACGGCAGGCTTCAAGGGTCAGGGGATTGGTGAGGGAGAGCAATGCGGTGGGATCGGCCACATGAATCCACAGGCGCCATCCCCCCGCGGCGCGGGGCTCCAACGCCAGAGCATCGTCCACTTCGATGGTGCCGGCATCGTCGATGCTGAGACTGGCCAGGCCGGTCAAATCCTGCCGATCCTGGTCACCAGGGCATTCCTGGTTTGCCAGGGACCGTAAACGCTGCACGGGGACCCGCAGGGCTGGTGGAAAGCCCCGTGCAGGTTGTTGCCGTGCGGGTTGGGGTCGCTTCAGTTGCCTCAGCCGTCTGTGTTGATAAAGGGAAGCAGTGCCATGATACGCGCCCGCTTCACAGCCGTGGTGAGGTCCCTCTGCTGCCGAGCGGTGAGCCCTGTCATGCGCCGCGGCAGGATCTTGCCCTGTTCGGTGAGGAACTTTTTCAGGAGATCCACATCTTTGTAGTCGATGGGATCACCGGGTTTGATGGGGGATAGTCGCTTGCGGTAGGGGGCAGCCATGGGGGCGAGAGGGAATGGTGTTCAAGGACAAGGAAATTTGAGGCGCCTTTCAGGGCACTCACTTGGTTTCCTTATGGACCGTGTGCTTGTTGCAGTGGGGACAGAACTTTTTCACCTCAAGCCGCTCCGATGTGTTGCGGCGGTTCTTCTGTGACGTGTAGCGGGAGACGCCATTGGAGCGTTTCGTGGGATTGGACCGGCATTCCGTGCATTCCAGGGTGATCACGATGCGGACGCCCTTGTTCTTGGCCATGGGGAGGACGTTACTCCACTGCTGAGCAGTAGCTGCACAAACTCCATATCCTACCTTGCCACGGCCATGACCGGTGGAGCATGGACTGGCTGCGTAGGATCAGGGCTACTGGTCTGAAATTTGGACAATGCGAGTTTCGCTGCAGTGGCTTCAGGAACTGGTTCCCTGTCCCTGGCCTGTGGCCCTGTTGGCTGAGCGCCTCAGCATTGCCGGCCTTGAGGTGGAGGACGTCATTGAACTGGGCAAGCCCCTGGCTGGCGTTGTTGTGGGCAGGGTGTTGGACTGCGAGCCCCACCCCAATGCCGACAAACTCAGCTTGTGTCGGGTGGATGTGGGTGGTCCCCAGCATCTGCAAATCGTCTGTGGCGCCCCGAATGTGCGGCCCCATATCCATGTGCCGGTGGCTCCTGTTGGCTGCCGTCTGCCTGCCATTGATCTGACCATCAAGCGCACCAGGCTGCGGGGTGTGGACAGTGAGGGCATGATTTGCTCCCTTGCTGAGCTGGGGCAGGAGGGTGATCGCACCGGCATCTGTGTCCTGGAGGACCAGTCCCCCATGGGTCCCCTCACCCCAGGGGCGGCGGTGGCCCCCCTCCTGGGGCTGGATGATGTGGTCCTGGATGTTGCGGTCACTGCAAATCGACCGGACGGCCTGTCCATGGTGGGCATTGCCCGGGAGGTGGCGGCCCTGTGTGGCGAGACGGTCAGTCCCCCCACGGCGCCGCAGCGGAGGGCCACCGCCATGGACCTCAACCGCTTTGCCCAGGGGTGCCGCCTCTTCTCCTTGAGCACCCTTGAGAACGTCACCATCGGCCCCTCTCCCCTGTGGCTGCAGCGGCGTCTGGAGCGGGCCGGGCTGCGCAGCATCAACACTGCTGTGGACATCACAAATCTGGTGATGCTGGAGACCGGTCAGCCCATGCATGCCTTTGACGGGGAACGGGTGACCGGCGGCGCCGCCGCCATTCATGTGCGCCTTGCCCAGCCAGGGGAAGACCTGCACACCCTGGATGGCCAACAGCTTTCCCTGGAAACTGGCCATCTGGTGGTGGCTGATGCCGCAGGACCCGTGGCGCTGGCTGGGGTGATGGGGGGTGCCCCCACCCAGATCACCCCCCAGACCCGTCAAATCCTCCTTGAGGTGGCAGTGTTCGACCCCACATCTGTGCGCTGTTCGGCCCGTCTGGCGGGTCTGCGCAGTGAGTCGTCCTCCCGTTTTGAGCGGGGCGTTGCTCCCCAGGCAACATTGGCGGCGGCGGACCGGGCCGTGGCCCTGCTGGAGCAGCTTTGTGGGGGCACATGGGTTGAGCGCCAGGTGGCCTGTCATCCAGGGGTGCTGGAGGAGCGGCAGGTGCCCCTGCGCCGCCAGGCCATCCACCGCCTTCTGGGCCCCATGGCCGATGGAACCCCTGTGCAGGATGCCACGGTTGAGGGCTGTCTCCGTGCCCTGGGCTGTGATCTTGCCCCCACAAAAGAAGGCTGGTTGGTGACCATTCCCCACAGCCGCTGTCAGGACCTGTGCCGGGAGGTGGATCTCATTGAAGAGGTGGCCCGTCTTGTGGGCTATGACCGCTTCAGCGCGGCCCTGCCCACGGCCCTGGCGCCCGGTGGGCGCAACCGCCAGCAGACTCTCCTCCACCAGCTTCGCCAACGGTTGATTGCCACAGGGCTTCAGGAACTTTGCCACATGAGCCTGGATCAGGGCAGCGCTGCAGCCATGGCCCTGGCCAATCCCCTGGTCAACGACCACAGTTGCCTGAGAACCGTGCTGTATACGGGCCTGCTGCGGGCAGCACAGAGGAATGCCCAGCAGGGGAATGGGGGACTTTGGGGCTTTGAGGTGGGCAAGGTGTTTGCCGCCGCTGGCCCCCAGCGGGAGCAGCAGCGCTTAGGGGCGGTGCTCTGCGGACAACGGCAGCATTCCCTCTGGTGTGATGGCGGCAAGGCGGTTCCCCTGGACTTTCACCAGGCCTTGGGGGGGATGGAGCGGGTTCTGACGAGCCTGGGGATCCAAGTACGGCGCCAGCCCATGGCTGCGCCCGGGGAGGGGATTGAACCCCTGCTCCACCCTGGCCGCTCGGTGGGCCTGTCCCTGGAAGGAGGGGTCTTTGTGGGGTGGTTTGGCCAAGTTCATCCCCATGTGACGAAATCCTGGGACCTGCCGGAGGATGTGTTCCTGTTTGAGGCGGAACTCATGCCACTGCTGACAGCCGCTGAGCAGCGCCATAACGGCTCCGCACCCCGCTTCCAGCCGTTCTCCTTGATGCCTGCCGCGGAGAGGGATCTGGCCGTGGTGGTGAGCCAGGCCATCGGCAGCGGCGCCCTCATGGCCACCATCCGGACCACGGGTCAACCCCTGCTGGAGGCTGTCCATTACCTGAGCCGTTTTGATGGGGGCGACCTGACGCCTGACGTCTGTAGCCATGCGTTCCGGCTGGTGTTTCGTGGGGAGCAGACCCTCACCGACGCCCAGGTGGAAGCGGCCCTCGCCACCGTGATGGCTGCCCTGGAAGAGCGCTTCAAGGCGCAGCGACGCGCCTGAGCAGAACCTCTGGTGTATTACACCTTGCATACACCTGGGCGGGACACCCCACCACCAGGCCCGGTGGGGATAGCGTGGGGGCTCTTCCATTGGGTGCCATGAGCCTTGTTCGGGATGTGATCCTGACAGCCGATGATGAGTTGCGCTACCCCACCAGTGGCGAACTCACCTCCATTGTGGCCTACCTCGATCAAGGCGCTGATCGGGCCAGGGTGGCGGATGTCCTCACCAGCAGCGAGCGCAAGATCATTGATAAAGCCTCGCGACAACTCTTCAAGCAGCGCCCCGAGTACGTGTCGCCGGGGGGCAATGCCTTTGGCCAGAAGCAGCGGGCCCAGTGCCTGCGGGACTATAGTTGGTATCTGCGCTTGGTCACCTACGGCATCCTGGCCGCCAGCACCGACTATATTGAGCAGGTGGGCCTGATTGGCGCCCGGGAAATGTACAATGCCCTCCAGGTTCCCATGGCGGGCATGGTGGATGCCATGGTGACCTTGCGGGAAGCCTCCTTATCCCTGCTCTCCACCGAAGACGCCAACATGGCGGCGCCTTACTTCGACTTCATGGTGCAAGGCATGGAAACCCTGGCCTGATTCCACGCTTTGCCTTGCTGGATGCTTCCCGCTATGGCCTGGCCATGCTGAGGATGTCCTCACCCTGGAAGTTGCCCCGGTGATCCCGGCAAGCTCCTGGCGCTGGAGGAGGTGTTTGCGCCATTTGCATTCGCTTTTGCTCTCCTACACTCAAGGTCCGCTCCGCAACGCTTTTCTCCATGCTCTTCAATGCCAGTAAAGCTCCAAATCATGAACTTAAGTCTTCACACTCGTAGGAGATTTGTTCAGAGATGCCCTCCCTTACCCAAAACTTGGGGTTCGCAAATGCCGTTGATGCGCTCCCCAGGAGCGATTCTTTTGCAGGAAGGAGGTGAGTAGTTGACAGCGGGCTTGGCAATGGGCAGACTATAAGTACTCTGACTGGTTCCGCCGCTTATGCATGACTTGAGATCCGGCGCCCGCCCATCTAGGGGGTTCGGGTGTGAAGAATTATTCAGGGATGTGTCAAAACCTGATGGACTCAATGAGGGGGCACAGGCACAGGATGATCATGTACAATGGCCGAGTGGCCGAGTGGCCGAGTGGCCGAGTGGCCGAGTGGCCGAGTGGCCGAGTGGCCGAGTGGCCGAGTGGCCGAGTGGCCGAGTGGCCGAGTGGCCGAGTGGCCGAGTGGCCGAGTGGCCGAGTGGCCGAG
>JAJDUS010000028.1 GCA_022826535.1 Prochlorococcaceae cyanobacterium jk18x1bzbins.87 | reverse complement strand
CATCTCCCTGGAGACTGTCCTGGCCGGGCTGGAGCAACGGCCACCCCTCACCCATGTGGCCCTCACCGGACGGGGCGCTCCCCCCGCCCTGGTGGACGCCGCTGACCTGGTGACCGAGATGACCATGGTGCGCCACCCCTTCCGGGAGCAAGGGGTCAAGGCTCAGCCCGGCATTGAGTATTGAGGGAGGTGGCTGAATGTTATTCAGGGAAAACCTGGAAAACCCGACGCAGGCTCACACAAAATTCCCACTACCCTCTTGGAGCAAGGCTTGGCAAAGCACCTGGACTGGGTTAAGGGGGGTGGCCAGGGTTCTTTTGCTAGTGCTCATGCCATTAAGGAACCGCTGGGAAACCCCTTTCCGGCTCAGTCCTGGCTTTTCAAAAGCCTTGCTGTAAGAGGGGAGTGAGAGTCTTCATGTGAAAGCGCTTTGGTGTTTTTCCAGGGTGTCCTTAGGGTCAGGACTCATTACCAGAAGAGGACAGTGGCGGCCAGGAGGATGGCAGAACGGAAGATGTGGGGGCAGCGGTCGTAGCGGGTTGCAATGCGCCGCCAGGCCTTCAGCCGGGAAAAAGATTCTCGACTTTATGACGCTTGCAGTATAATCTCTTGCTACAATATACTGGTTTCTTGCGGCAGCGACGGGGCAGAATGCAAGGCGTGATGCCCTGCTGGGACAGCATCTTACGGATTTTGTCGCTATGATGCCCTTGATCCCCGATCACCGTGGCCGCAGGCGGCAGGTCTTTGAGCACCACATCGGCACCGATGAAGTCACTGCATTGCCCCTCACTCAGGTGGAGTCGCAGGCAACCACCTTTGCTGTCACAGACCCCATGGAGCTTGCTGGTCATGCCCCCCTTGGTGTCACCAATCAGGCGGGGGGCACCCCCCTTTGTTGAGGCTGGACACCGTGGGATGGGCTTTGATGTCAGTGGCGTCAATCATCAGCACCTCTGGCTCTGCGGCATCGGGTGACTCTGCAGAGTCGGATGCTGACAACTCAGAAAAGATCAGATCAAACACACCCTTGTCTGACCAGCGGCGGCAACGGTTGTAGAGGGTTTTGTGGAGGCCATAGGCGGCCGGGGCATCCACCCAGCGCAGCCCCTTCTGAATGGCAGGGATGATGCCGCTCAACACCTTCCTGTCCTCCACCCGCTTCACACCACGTTCCTTGGGGAACAAGGGGCGGATGCGGGCCACCTGCTCCGCGCTGAGCCCCAACAACTGGGCCATCACCCAATCTCGTCCTGGTGATCTCTTGGGGTTCCCTCTCTGGTAAGAGGATCACCCCTCACATGATGAGTCCTGACCCTGGATATGCGTATCGATTCTAGATCTTCTGAAAGTTGACCATGGGTTTAACAGCTCCCCTTGAAAGGTGTGCTGATCTCCCCTTGCCCCGCATTTGTTTTTTTGGGATGGCCCCACCAGTACTCAGCGAAGGGCTCCGGATAGCAGTGGTCGCACCCTCGCTAGGGTAAGGATCTCAAGAAAGCAATAATCGCTACACATCACGCAACATTATTTCTGTTTTTGTAGTCTTGGCTTCAAACCTTTCCTGATGTGATAGGGAAAATTCTGGTGCTCCCTTAGGGATTGCCATGTCCTCGTCCACCATCCGTCGCTGCCAAGTGTGCCAAGCCTGCTGGATTGGCCCTCAACTCTTCTGGTTCACAGGCGCCCGCGGCAACAATCTTGATCTTGCCGGTCTGGTGTGCAATACGGACCATGGTGGTGGTCTTCGCTGCGCCAATCCCGCCAAAGGCCAAGTGGGTGGAGACACATGGGAGAAACGGGAAGCCCTGATTCAGGGCATCACCCTGCCGGGAGACCAGGAGCAGTTGGCTGCTTAGGACCAGCCGAGGGGAAGATGGTTTTGTCGATGGAACGGCTGGTCCCACCTCAAGAGTTAAGCTGCAGTTCCATGGGCAAAACCCCACGGCAAGGATTGTTGAGGGTTGAATCCATGGAGACAAAACCCATGGAGCGGTAAAGATGCCTGGCCGCCACCATTGCAGGCAGTGTATGGAGTTTGACGGCAGGACTGCCCATTTCCTGTGCCATGGAGACAGCCGCCTCCACCAGTCGTCTCCCCCAACCGCGACCCCTGTATGCAGGGTGAACGTAAAGGCGCTTTAACTCAAGACCATCTGATCCAGAGTCCCGAAGACCAACACAGCCTACATAGTTGGTTCCGATGCGCAGCAGGAGAAATCGTCCTGTTGGTGGTCCATAGGTGGATTCCATGGCGTTGTATTCCTCTTCAATCCCTTCAGCACAGACAGTTCCCCCAATGCTGGCCCCATACTCCCACAGCAACCTCCTCGCCCCAAGGTAATCCTCTGCTGTCGCTGCAACGATCAACTCCGGCATGGGATGTGATCCTGAGGCCCCTGATTTTACCCTGCTCCGTAACGGCAAGGCTCCAGCAGGCGACCTGGCCGGCTTGCCGGGTTCACCATGGCCATTGCATGCTGAATCCAGTTGACTTGCGGAAGAATGCCTGACGTTATCTGCTGCGGAGAGGCGCTGGTGGATCGCCTGGGTCCACCGGGGGGAAATCCAGCCGAGGGGGGAGAGGATTGCCTGGGGGGCGCCCCCGCCAATGTGTGTTGTGGACTGGCTCGGCTGGGTACATCCACCAGCTTTCTGGGCCGCCTGGGGCAGGATGCCATTGGCGCGGCCTTTGCCCAGGTTTTTCAAGGGCGAGGGGTGGACCAGCGGGGACTACAGTGGGATAGACAACGCCCCTCCAGGGTTGTGCTGGTGCAACGGCAGCACAGCGGTGAGCGTAGTTTTGGGGGCTTCCTAGGGGAGACTGGCGAGGGCTTTGCCGATATGGCCCTTGCCAAAGACCAGATCCCCGCCTCCCTGTTCCGGTCCGCCCGCTGGCTGCTGTTCGGTACCATCCCCCTGGCCAGTCCCATGGCGGCAGCGGCGTTGGCACAGGCCATGGCCATGGCTGAGGCCCGGCAGGTGCAGTTGGCCCTGGATGTGAACTGGCGGCCCACGTTTTGGCGTTGCGGTGAATCCATGGCCCGGCAGTGGATCACCCCCTTGCTGGAACGGGTGCATTTACTCAAGCTGGCGGCTGAGGAGGCTGAGTGGCTTCTGGATGAGCGGGATCCCCAGGCCATTGGTCTGGCGTTACCCCAGCAGCCCGCGGTGGTGGTGACCGCTGGGGGGGATGGGGTGACGTGGTGGATGGGTGGCTGCCGTGGCCACCATCCGGCCTATCCGGTCTGTGTGATGGACAGCACCGGTGCGGGAGATGCCTTCCTGGCGGGCCTGCTCCACCAACTGACGCGCCAGCCCCGGTTGCTGCACCAGCCTTCAGCGGACGCCGTTGCCCAGGCCATGGCCTTTGCCAGTGCCTGTGGCGCCATGGTCTGCACAGGGGCAGGCGCCATTGATCCCCAGCCTTCAGTGGACGCCGTTGCCGCTTTCCTGGAGCAGCACGCCGCACCCTAGGTTCAGGACTCATAACATGAGGAATAATCCTCTCACCAGAGAGGGACCCCCAAGAGAGCAGTAAGCGGCCATGGCAGTGATTGCTGCCGTTGCCTCCGTCACCGGGGTAGTGATCGGCATCGCCACCCATCTACCGGGTAGCACCAGTGATGACGGCACCACTTACCGCCCTCCGTCATCACCGACGGTGGTAGTGGAGGGCGAACCAGAGCCATGCGTGCCGGTCCACATGGTGCCGTCGCAGGAGGTGCGGCGTGCTGATGGTGGCATCGAGGGGGCCGACCAGGGGACGAGTCTGCCAATCTGTCCCGACGCCGTGTCGATAATCTTGAACGTCCAGTCGCTGGTGACGGTGGATCTCGGCCTAGGCGCGGTGCAGGCGCCCTGACGGCACCAGTCTGATCGATGTGGTGTCCGACAGTCGGCTGATGACCAGCGCCTCCGCCAGCGGCGGTACCAGCAGTGCGATGCAGTCATCGAAACGGAATCGTCGCTGCCGCTGACCCTGGTCTCGTACGGGGTCATTACGACGCCACCGACAGCGACGATGGCCGAGCGGCTCGCGGTGCTGCGGAAGGCGGCAGAAAATGTTTCAGAATGTAACCACCCTCGCACGATCTATAATACGCAACCAAATTGTGAAATAATGGTGACCACAGCCATAGCCACGGTCATGTAGGCCCGTCGGGCATCAGGACGCGTATGCCCCACCCTCTCCACCGTCATCACGTGGTCATGTCCATCCTGGATATCCCGGACGCGGAGCCGACCATCACCGACCAGCAGATCCCTGTTCACGCCTTGGATCGGCACGAAAATCAGCGTCAGCGCCGCGACGATGACGGCGCAGCCCATGAACATCGCTGCCTTCTCGTCGCCGTCCAGCTTGCCCGCAGATGCGTCACTCGGGCTCACCGTCACGTCGTACTTCAGTTCTTTGAGAGACCTTATCGACAACAGCGTGTCCAGCCCCGTCGACTCCATCCCTGGAGGATGGGTTGGTTTGGGGGGCGCGGCAGGGATGCCGGGGAGAGGAGCCGTTCACGGTCATGTCAGGGGGGGCAGGTGCCGCCGGTCTAGTGGCCACCGTGGCCATGGCAGTGCCGGTGATGGCCACCCCGGAACGACTATCTGTCGCTAGGCAGGCCGAGTATTGCAGCAGCCTCGTCGTTGTCGCCGGGATCCCGAATGTACCCGTCAGAATCTCCACGGTGGACGTCGACGGAGCTCCCCAGATTGCCTTCGAAGCCTTGCAGTGGCACCGCCTGTCACGACTCCTGCAAGACGCGACGGCGGTGGGTAGTCTGGGCTGTCTCCTCCGTCAGCTGTCTGGCACGGTCTACACCGCCACCGGTCAGCCGCTGGTGACCATCGAGCTCGACGGCAATGGGAAAGTGCGGCGCGTTCGACGATGAGACCGACACCGAAGAGGATGGATGATGGCCCAGTTGTTGAGGCTCAGCGCGGAGCAGGTTGTCCGCATTCGCCCCTTCTTCCCCAAGGAATGGGGTGGGAAGAGGGTGGATGACCGCAAGGTGTTGTGCAGCATCATCCATGGGACCCGGAGCAGTCTGCGCTGGGGGGATGCCCCGGCGGTCTATGATCCCCACAAAACCCTCTACAACCGTCGCCGCCACTGCTCAGACAAGGGTGTTTTTGATCTGATCTTTTTTGATCTGATCTTTTCTGAGTTGTCAGCATCCGACTCCGCAGAGCCACCCGATGCCCAAGAGTCGCCTGATGCCCCAGAGCCAGAGGTGCTGATGCTTGACGCCACTGACATCAAAGCTCATCCCACGGCGTCCAGCCTCAACAAAGGGGGTGTGCCCCCGCCTGGTTGGTCGTAGACTTCACCGGTGCTGATGGGGTGCTCAAGGACCTGCCGTCTATGGTAACAGTGATTGGGGATAAGCAAGGTTATGACAGCGACAAAACCCGTAAGATGCTGTCCCAGCAGGGCATCACGCCCCGTCGCTTCCGCAAGGAACCAGTCCATGACCACAAGAGGCTGGATCGCAGGCGTCACAAAATCGAGACTCTCTTTTCCTGGCTGAAGGACTGGCGGCCCATTGCAACCTGCTACGACGGCTGTGCCCACATCTTCCGTTCTGCTATCCCCCTGGCCGCCATTGGCCTCTTCTGGTATGAGTCCTGACCCTACAGCTCCACCTGCATGAGGGGCAATGCAGTGACTTCACTGACGCTGATAGGGTGCTGAAGGATTTTCCGCCTGCGGCCGTGGTAAGGTTATGACAGGGACAAAACCCGTAAGATGCTGTCCCAGCAGGGCATCACGCCCCGTCGCTTCCGCAAGGAACCAGTCCATGACCACACAAGGCTGGATCGCAGGCGTCACAAAATCGAGACTCTCTTTTCCCGGCTGAAGGACTGGCGGCTCATTAGCAACCCGCTATGATCGCCGGGCTCAGGTCTTCCGCTCTGCTATCCTCCTGGCCGCCATTGGCCTCTTCTAGTATGCCCCGTCAGTAAAACCGCCGGGAAGTCCATCCCTGGCGGCACGCCATAGACCCGTGGCGACGCCACCGGCCTGAACAAGATGCACCATGGTGGGGGCTGCCAAGGAGGCAAGGAGTGTAAGCCCGCACCGGCTGACCCGTCACCAGGCTAGGGCCCTTGATCCCGTCATTCCCCTCAGAACAGGGTGGAGAAGGTCAGCTTGAGGCAATACTCCACAGGAGAGGTGGCGATGTTCTGCTCCTGTCGTTCACCCGCCAGGGAGAGTTCCCATGGTTCCCCCTGGAGCTGTTCAGCGTAGGGCGCCAGTGACCAGAGGAGGCCGTAGTTCCTGCTGGTGGAGGAGAGGGCCAGCGCCACTGCCGGGGTGAGGGTGATGTGGTCGTTGTGGGCGGGGAAGTCAAGCATAAGTCCGCACTGGCTGACCCGTCACCAGGCTAGGGCCCTTGATCCCGTCATTCCCCTCAGAACAGGGTGGAGAAGGTCAGCTTGAGGGAATGCTCCACAGGAGAGGTGGCGGTGTTCTGCTCCTGGCGCTGGCCCGTCAGGGAGAGTTCCCATGGTTCCCCCTGGAGTTGTTCAGCGTAGGGCGCCACCGACC
>JAJDUS010000038.1 GCA_022826535.1 Prochlorococcaceae cyanobacterium jk18x1bzbins.87 | reverse complement strand
GCCTGGTCTGCTTCTTCACAAAGCTGCGCTCATAATCGCCAAAATCCAGCTGACCCTCCTTGCTCCACATAGCCTCTCTTTCAATTCCTCACCATTCTAACCTCTTCCCCAAGGCACTGCGACGTTTTCCAGGGTTTCCTTTAGTTTCTCAATGTTGTTGACACCAGCGAGAAGCCAGTAGGCATCAGCTTTCTCCAGGGAATCATTGTGCTGTATCAAATCCCATGGGGTGCAACCGTCCAATGTGTGGGCCTGGGGGTTGGCTCCTGCATCAAGCAATGCCTTAGGGTCAGGACTCATCACCAGAAGAGGACAGTGGCGGCCAGGAGGATGGCAGAACGGAAGGCGTGGGCGCAGCGGTCGTAGCGGGTTGGAATGCGTCGCCAGTCTTTCAGTCGGAAAAAAGACTCTCGATTTTATAACGCTTGCGATATAATCTTTTCCTGTAATGGACTGGTTTCTTGCGGCAGCGGCGGGGCGGAATGCAAGGCGGGATGCCCTGCTGGGACAGCATCTTACGGATTTTGTCCCTGTCATATCCTTTACCGCCAATCACCGTTGCCACAGGCGGCAGCAGGTCTTTGAGTAACACATCAGCACCAGTGAAGTCACTGCATTGCCCCTCACGCAGGTGGAGCCGCAGGCGACCACCTTTGCTGTCACAGACCCCATGGAGCTTGCTGGTCATGCCCCCCTTGGTGCCACCAATCAGGCGGGGGGCACCCCCCCTTGTTGAGGCTGGACCGCCGTGGGATGGACTTTGAGATCAGTGGCGTCAATCATCAGCACCTCTGGCTCTGCGGCATCGGACGCTGACAACTCAGACAGGATCAGATCAAAAACACCCTTGTCTCACCAGCAGCGGCAACGGTTGTAGAGGATTTTGTGGGGGCCATCGGCAGCAGGGGCATCCACCCAGCGCAGACCCTTCTGAATAACAGGCATGATGCCGCTCAACACCTTGCGGGCATCCACCCCCTTCTACCCCGTTCCTTGGGAAACAAGGGGCGGATGCCATCACCCATCCTCCTGATACTCTCTTGGGGAGCTCTCTCTGGTGAGAGGATCATCA
Source organism: Prochlorococcaceae cyanobacterium jk18x1bzbins.87 (assembly GCA_022826535.1). Lineage (GTDB taxonomy): Bacteria > Cyanobacteriota > Cyanobacteriia > PCC-6307 > Cyanobiaceae > Synechococcus_B. Next base: position 16,711 of record JAJDUS010000038.1, on the reverse strand, counting down.
CATTATGAGTCCTGACCCTAGACCCCAGCGCTGGGGGCGGCAGCGGCCTTGGGGATACCATCAAGGTTAATGGGGCCAGAACACTTGCCCCTGGGGCAGGGCACTGCTGAGCACAGCCTCAGGGGGAATCCACATGGCATCCCCAAAGGAATAGAAGCGGTAACCCTGGGCCAGGGCCTCCTGATATAGCGTCAGCAGCCGTTGGCGGCCAATGAGGGCGCTCACCAGCAGCAGGAGGCTGGAGCGGGGAAGGTGGAAATTGGTCAGCAAGCCATCCATCACCTGGAAGCAAAAGCCGGGGCGGATGCAAAGGTCCACCGGGCCACTGTAGGGCTGGAGTTGGCCTCCATGGAGCGCGGCAACCCCCTCCAGGGCCCGGCAACTGGTGGTGCCTACCGCCAGCACCCGCCCGCGCCGGGCCTTGGTTCGCTGCACGGCGCGCACCGTGGCAGGGCTGATTTCCACCCGTTCGCTGTGGAGTTGCACCTGGCTGAGGTCTTCTGTTTGAAGGGGCTGGAACGTGCCCAGGCCCACATGGAGGGTGATGGTTGCACTGCCCACACTGGCTGCATCCAGTTGCTGCCGCAATTCCTTGCTCAGGTGCAAGCCTGCCGTGGGGGCTGCCACGGCGCCGGGGCGGCGAGCATAGGTGGTCTGGTAGCGCTCCTCATCATGGCAGCCTGGCCGAATGTAGGGCGGTAAGGGGAGTTCCCCGTAGGTATTCAGGAATTGCTCCATGGCCTCCAGTTCCGGCGCGGCAAATCGCAGGAGACGGGTTCCACCCTCACCGTGCCGTCCCCAAACCTGGACCGCCACGGGTGGTTGCCCCGGGGGCGGCTGGATCTGCAGCCACTCCCCAGGACGAACCCGCTGGCTGGGCTTCACCAGACCCAACCAGGTGTTGTTCTGATGGGGCTCCAGCACCAAAAGTTCCACAAGGCCGCCACTGGCCCGATGGGCCTTCAGGCGGGCCTTCAGCACACGGGTATCATTCAGGATCAGCAGGTCACCCGGTTGCAGCAGGGCAGGCCACTGGGCCATGGTGGTGTCCTGCCAGCCGGCGCCAGGGTCCACGCAGAGCAATCGGGCACTGTGGCGCGGCTCCGCCGGCGCCTGGGCGATGGCTTCATCGGGAAGGGTGTAGTCGTAGCTGGAGAGGTGGTTGTCCAGGTTCATCCTCCTGCTGCAGCAGATGCGCCAATCCTGCTTTGCAGCCCTAGCCTGATGCATTGGTTGCACACAATGCCACCCACTGCGGAGCAGAACATCTTGCGGGTGACGGCCATGATCCCCAGGGGGTGCGTTACCACCTATGGCCGAGTGGCGGAACTGGCAGGATACTTTGGCGCTGCTCGCCAGGTGGGTTGGGTGTTGCACCGTCAGGATCCCGCCAATACAACCATCCCTTGGCACCGGGTGGTCAATGCCACTGGAGCCATCTCCATGAGCGCCGGCCGCAATGGGTCCGACTGGATCCAGCGGGAGTTGCTGCTGGGGGAGGGCATTCCAGTGGATCGGTCTGGCCGTTTGCCCCTGCGCACTTATCTGTGGACCCCTGATCCTCTGCAAGTTTTCCAGGCCCTGGCTGATGGCTAAGCCCAGGTCCTCTACGGGTGTGTCCCTTCCGCGCCTGGTGGCCTGGAAGGTGCTCCGGAGTGTTGCTGCCGGCGCCTTTGCCGATGTGGCCTTGGCGCGGGAATTCCGGCGCCACGGCCACCAACTCGGCCCAGCTGACCGCGCCCTGACCATGGAACTGGCCTATGGCAGTGTTCGCCAGCGGCGTCTGCTGGATCACTGGCTTGATCATTGTGGTGCGCTCCCCGCTCAACAGCAACCCCCAATGCTGCGCTGGCTGCTCCATCTGGGGCTCTATCAACTGCTCTTCATGCACAGCATCCCTGAGGCGGTAGCGGTCAGCAGCAGCGTTGAGCTGGCCAAGGTCCATGGCTTGGGGCGCCTGGCCTCCGTGGTCAATGGCCTCTTGCGCGCCGCCCTGCGTTGCCGCCAGCAGCAGGAGGAACCACCACTGCCTCAACAGGCCACCGCCCATCTTGCAGTCCAACACTCCCTGCCGGACTGGCTGACGGCGCTGCTGCTGCAATGGCTGCCGGAAGCGGAAGCCGTGGATTTTGCAGCCCTGGCCAACCGGCCGCCCCGTCTGGATGTGCGGGTCAATCGGCTGCGGACCTCTGTGGCCGAGGTGCAGGCTGCCTGGGCAGCGGTGGATCAGCCACTGTTACCCATTGCCATGGCTCCACAAGGCCTACAACTCCCCCAAGGGGTGGGGGCCATGGCTCAGCAACCTGGCTACAGCACTGGCCAGTGGTCTGTGCAGGATCGGGCCGCCCAGTTGGTGGCCCCCTTGCTTCAGCCCCGACCCGGCCATGTGGTGGTGGACATGTGTGCCGCCCCCGGTGGCAAGACAACCCATATGGCTGAGTTGATGGACGACCATGGCCAGATCATTGCCATTGATCGCTCTGCGGCCCGCCTTCGCCGCTTACAACGCAATGCCCAGCGCTTGGGGTTACGGTCCATCCGGATCCAGTGTGCCGATGCCCGTGACCTGTCCCACCTCCATGGCTGTGCGGATCGTGTTCTCCTGGATGCCCCCTGCTCCGGTCTGGGCACTTTGGCCCGCCATGCCTGTGCTCGCTGGCGGCTGAGCCCAGCCGCCATTGGGGAGTTGCAGGCGCTGCAGCAGCAGCTTCTCAATGAGGCGCTTCAACTGGTTCGCCCTGGTGGACGGCTTGTCTATGCCACCTGCACGGTTCATCCCGGGGAGAACCAGGCCCAAATTGATGCCTTGCTCCACCACCATCCCCATTGGCGCCAATGCCTGTTGCCTGAGGCGTTGCAGCGTCTCTGTGGTCACAACACCCAACTCCGGCTCTGGCCCCAGCGCCATGGCTGTGATGGATTTTTTGCCGTGGCCCTTGAGTCCGTAACTGACGTTCACCCTTGAAACGGTGGGATGTCCCCCAGGTCAAATTCGTTGGTCTCCGGATCAAGGGGCCGCAACGGCGGTGGCTGTTGAGAGGGTGGGGGAGAGGGCAGCGCCACAGGAGGGTCCTCCCCTTGGGTTCCAATCTCTCCATTGTCTCCAGGGGGACGGGCCTCCTGGGGAGCCTGTGGCTCCGGCACTCTAGGGTTGGGGGATGGACCCTCGCCAGGGGAGGCAAAGGGTAGCGATTCCTGGTTGCCCTGGGGCAGGATTTTCAAGTTTTGCACCTGCTGGCGCTTCATGCGCTGCATCATGGGTCTAGGGAGAGGCGGAAAGTCCTGGTTGGGGAGTGTGGCCACAATGGGCAGCATGAACTGCTTCCAGGTCCAGGCGGCTTCTCCGCTCACCTGTCTTGTGTCCCGCTCATCGTCGTAGCCATACCAGATGCCTGTGGTCAACTGGGGGACGGAGCCAATGAACCAAAGATCACGGTTCCTTTGGGACGTCCCTGTTTTGCCCGCCACGGGACGCTGATCCGGCAGTTGGGCAGCAATGCCTGAGCCGGATTTCACTACCTCCTGGAGCATCCACCCCATGGTATCGGCCACCTGGGCGTCCAGAACCCGTCGACCAGGCCGTCCATCCCGTTCACCATTCCATAGCTCCTCCCCACTGGGGCCCGTAATGGTCAGAAAGGGGGTAGGGGGAGTATAGACGCCCCGATTGTTCACGGTGGCGTAAGCCGTGGTCATGTCCAACAGGGTCTGCTCATAGGCGCCCAATGCCAGAGGCCAGTAGCGGTCCAATTCCCCTTGAAGCCCCAAGGCCTGAGCGGTTTCAATTACGGGATCAACGCCGATGCGGGCCATGGCTTGCACGGCGACGGTGTTGACCGACCGGCTGAGGGCGGTCTTCATGGTGATAGGACCCAAATACTTGTTGCCAAAGTTTCTGGGGCAGTATGCGCCAAAGCAGGTGGGCTGATCAATGAACACCGTGCTGGGGTTCAGCCCCTCCCGCAGGGCAGCCGTATAGACAAATAACTTGAAGGTGGAGCCAGGGGAGCGCAGCGCCTGGGTGGCACGGTTGAACTGACTGTCATAGAAGCTCTGGCCCCCCACCATGGCCCGCACCTGACTGGTGACCGGGTCCATGGCCACCAGGGCCCCCTGGATTTCCTGGCCTGGGCGATGGTCCCTCAGCACCTGCCGGGCATGGCGTTGCCAATCCAGATCGAGGGTGGTGCGAATGGTGAGACCACCCCGCTCAATCTGGTCCAGGCTGAGGATATTGGGCAATTCCCGCTCCACCCATTCCGTGAAGTAGGGGGCTGCACTGGCGAAGTGTTTGGGTTCTGCCGGCGCCAGGTTGAGGGGCGCGGCATTGGCCTTCTCCTCTTCTTCTGCCGCGATAAAGCCCACTTCCCGCATGTTCTGGAGGACGGAACGCCGTTGCCGCTGCGCCAGGTCGGGATTGACCAGAGGCGAATAGACGGAGGGGGCTGGGGGGAGGCCTGCAATGAGGGCTGCTTCCGGCAGCGTCAGTTGCTCGGGGCGCTTGGAGAAATACACCCAGGCCGCATCCGCGGCACCATAGGCATTGGACCCCAGATAGACATTATTGATGTATTGCTCAAGAATCTGCTCTTTGCTGAGCTGACGTTCCAGCTTGAGGGCCAGGAGCGCTTCTTTCACCTTGCGAACCAGGGTTTGCTCCTGGCTCAGAAACACCATTCGGGCCAGTTGCTGCGTGATGGTGCTGGCCCCTTCCCGAATCCCCCGTTGTTGCACATTTGTGACCAATGCCCGGGCCACCCCCCAGCCATCAATACCGCCATGGTCATAAAAACGGCGATCCTCCGCAGCAATAAAGGCCTGCTTGAGCTGTTCAGGCACCTGCCCGGCGGGGATTTTGTCCCGGGTGATAGGGCCTTGCTGTTGAATGATTTGCCCATCCAGGGCCAGCAAGGTGATGGTTTGGGCCCGATGGAAGCTCCCCAGCCCCTGCACATCCGGCAACTGGGGATCCATGATATCAATCGCTGCTCCCAGGCCGACACCCCCCAGGATTCCGAGGGTCAGGGCCACAGTTGCGGTTCGGCCCAGTTTACGCTGCTGGGAGAGTCTGGGATGCACCACGCGAAGATGGGTAGGGCAGCGAAGCGATTGGGGAACGAAGGGGGATTTTAGGGGAGGGCCAGTGTGCTGTGCCCCAGCGCCACGGCGCTGACCAACATGCCCAGCACAAGGAATGGTTGTGCGCTGGCTTGGTATTGCACATCAAAGCGCAATGGATCCCGCAGCAGCCAAATGTCTTGAAACACCATCTGGGGAATGACCAACAAGACAAGGATGGCGCCCGCCAGATGTTGGCCCAGCCCCATGAGCAGCGCTGCAATCAAAAGCTGAAATCCATCCATCAAGGCGGCAGCCACCCAACTGGCCGCCTGGGGGCCCAGCAGCACAGGGAGGGACTGAAGTCCCAGTTGACGATCTCCCGCAATGCTCTTGAAATCATTCACCACGGCAATCCCCAGCCCCGCCAGGCTGTAGACCAGTGTCAAGCCGATCATGGGCCAGTTGAGGTGGCCAAACAGAGCCTGACCAGCCCACCAGGGCAAGGCAATGTAGCTGGCGCCCAGGGCGTAGTTACCCAGCCAGCCATTCTGCTTGAGCTTGATGGGGGGCGCAGAATAAAGAATGCTCACCAGGGATCCCCCTAGGGCCAGAAGGAAGAGGGTGGGTGTGGCGTGTTCTGCCCAGCGGTCCAGTCCCCAGGCCAGGGCCAGCCCAGCAACCAGCAGAACGATGACCTGCACCCTGACTTGAACCAGGGGGATAGCTCCGGAGGGAATGGGACGGTAGGGCTCATTGATGGCGTCAATGTCCCGGTCATAAAAATCGTTGATGGTTTGGGTGAACCCCGCCAGTAGGGGGCCACTGAGCGCCATGCATAGGAGGAGCGCCGCCAGGTTGTCCCAGCGCCAATGGAAGCGGCCGGAGGCAGCCGCACCGCAAAGCACGCCCCAGATCAAGGGAATCCAGGTGATGGGCTTCATTAACTGGAGCCGAATGACCCAGACATTGCGGCCACGGGACGCTTCCTTCATGCCCAGCAACTGCCGGGCGTCTGTGGTTTGTCCCATCAGATCGGGGAAACTTCGTCGTCAAAGAACCAGCAGGAACTACCGTCGGGGAAGGTGACCACCGGGCCAATGCCACTGCCATCCGTCACTTGAAAGCCGGTGACTTCCCCGATGCTGTTGGCTTTCAGTTTGTTCAACAGGTCCTGGGGAATGTGTTCACGCACACGGGTAACTTTGACGGTTGTGCCGAGGTTGATGGCCGCCTGAGACATGGAGTTGAGGATCACTGGGTGCATTAGTAACCTTAAATGCCTATTGTCCCCACGTGCTGATTCCGAGGCGCCGATTCCACGATGGTTGCCAAACGCATTGTTCCCTGTCTGGACGTGGCGGCAGGACGTGTCGTCAAGGGGGTCAATTTTGTTGGCCTCCGGGACGCCGGGGATCCGGTGGAGCTGGCCAGCCGCTACGACCAGGCTGGAGCCGATGAGCTGGTGTTTCTGGACATCACGGCCAGCCACGAGGACCGCCACACCCTGGTGGACCTGGTGCGGCGCACTGCCGAGACGGTCTATGTGCCGTTTACGGTGGGGGGCGGCATCCGCGACCTGAAGGGCATCAGGGAACTGTTGCGGGCCGGGGCGGACAAGGTGAGTCTCAACTCCGCGGCGGTGGCCAATCCGGACTTGGTGGCCCGTGGCGCAGAGCGCTTTGGTTGCCAGTGCATTGTGGTGGCCATTGATGCCCGTCAACGGCAGCCGCCCGCGCCGCCGGGTTGGGATGTCTACGTCAAGGGGGGGCGCCACAACACGGGCCTGGATGCCGTGGCCTGGGCCCAGAAGGTGGTGGCTCTGGGGGCCGGTGAAATCCTGCTCACCTCCATGGATGGGGATGGTACGCGCCAGGGCTATGACCTGACCTTGACCCGCAGCGTGGCGGAGGCGGTGTCGGTTCCAGTGATTGCCTCCGGCGGTGCCGGCGCCATGGAGCACATCGCAGCGGCCTTGACAGAAGGAAAAGCTGCTGCTGCCCTGCTGGCTTCCCTGCTCCATGATGGCGATCTCAGTGTTCCCCAGATCAAGACCCACCTGCTGGAGCGCGGCATTGCGGTGCGTCCCCCAGGCCACTGAGAGAATGAATGTGCAACGACCCTGATGACGGCTGACTGTTCAGGGCGCCAATGGGCAGGCATTGACCTAATCCCCAATGGCCATCAAGCTGGTGAATGATCACATTACAGAAGATCATGGCCTCTGGGGCGATCCCATCGCTTGAGATCAAGCACTAATACGTACTGACCCTGGTCATCTTTCCAACTATCGGACACACCGTCACCGTCTCTATGGGCAGTACCTGGAAGAGAAGGGACTGCTGCTGCGGAACCCGGATCCAGGGGGGCCAAGCAATCGATCTGCTGCGCTACTGGGCTGAGAACCCGGGGTGAACTTGGCCCAGTGGCTCACCCGGCGGGAGACGTGTGGATCCTGCTGGGCTGAGGGGATTCTGCTGGTGGTTGTTCCACCGGGGCTGCCCGACGCCAGCGCCTGGAGACCTGCTGGCTTGGGGGGAGCCTCAATCATGAGATTTTCCGCATTATTCAGATGGGGGTGCTATTCCCATCCACGCTAATGACAGAGCCAAGAAGCCAATTGCAGCGTACCGAAACCCAGGCCAGCCACAGCGACCAGGCCTGCTGTCATGGGATTCATCAAGCCAAGTGCCGGAAGTAGCGTGCCCCCCCCCAAGGGCTGCCAGTCCAGAGGTGATTTCGGCGGCTGACCAGCTGGAACCTGCCGCCAGTGTCACCAGTCCCCCTAGGGGCACGGCAGCACATTTCAAGCTTTTAGTGGTTCCGTTGCTCGCCGTCGCCAGGATTGCTTCATGGACGCCATGAATCATGGATAGATCCCAACCATGGGCTTGCAGCAGATCAATAAAAGTCATTGTCAAACGAACCAGCCTGAAAAGTGTAGTGAGTTGTCTTCTCTTCATCCTTCCCATGCTTAACAAGAGACCATCCCTTGCCCCCGGCAGGGCTACTGCAACGCCTTGAGTGCCTGCCCCACCCGTTCCGTGCTGATGTCATCACGGATCTCCACCCGACCCAGGGCGCGGGGCACCACGAAGCGCACGCGACCATTGCGCACTTTTTTGTCGCTGCCCATGCAAGCCACCACAGCATCCGGATCCAGGGGGGGCCAGCGAAGGGGGAGGCCTGCTTTGGCCAGTACTGCGGTCTGGCGCTGGTGTTCTATGTCTTGCCAATAACCTTCCCGGCTGGCGATCCAGCCCATGGCCCCCATGCCCATGGCCACCGCCTCCCCATGGAGGTAGGTGTCATATCCCGTCAAGGTTTCCAGGGCATGGCCCATGGTGTGACCATAGTTGAGGATGGCGCGGCAGCCGCTTTCCCGCTCATCGGCCACCACCACGGCCGCTTTGGCGGCAGCGGAGCGGCATAACAGTTGGATGAGGAGGGCTGGTTCCATGGCCGTGGCGGAGCGCAGAGTCTCGGCTTGCTCCAGTTTGGTGAACAGTTCCACATCCCCAATGACCCCATACTTGATCACCTCCGCCATGCCCCCTTGAAACTCCCGTTCCGGTAAGGTGAACAGGGTGTCCGGATCCACCAACACCAGGCGGGGCTGATGGAAGGCGCCGATGAGATTTTTTCCGCCTGGGTGGTTCACACCCGTTTTGCCGCCAATGGCGGCGTCCACCATGGCCAGCAGGGTGGTGGGCACCTGCACCACGGCGATGCCCCGCAGCCATGTGGCGGCGGCAAATCCCGCCATATCCCCCACCACGCCCCCACCAAGGGCCATGATCAAGGATTCCCGCTCCAGCCGCTCACGCCAGCAGGCGTCGTAGATCCGGGCCACAGTGGCAGGGGTTTTGTGGGTTTCCCCCGCCTCCACCAGCAGGGAGCTGGCCATGAAACCGGCAGCCCCCAGGGCCTCCATGCAGTGGGTCCCATAATGGTGGAAGACCACGGGATTGCTCACCACAAGCACCTTGAGCCCTGACCCGTAGCCCAGCCGCTGTAATTCTTCCCCCACATGGAACCGGCAGCCTCTGCCGATGACCACTTCATATCCCCTTTGGGCAAGGGCAACGGGAATGCGTTTCAGGTTGGTTGTGGCCACGGTGATGGGGGGTGTTCACGGTGATTCTCTCTTGCCATGATCCAATCCAGCCGCCCTGCAGCGCCATGGCTGTTTCTCATGCCTGCGTTGCTGTTGTTGTCCCTGTCGGTGCTCATTCCGGCCCTGCTGGCGTTGCTGATGAGCTTCACCCGCAGCGGCCTGGATATGGGCGAACCCCTTGCCTGGGTGGGCTTGAGCAACCTGCAACGTTTATGGGCTGACGCCACCTTCATGCGGGTTCTGGGCACCACGATGCTGTATCTGGTGGGTGTTGTGCCCCCCATTGTGGTGAGTTCCCTGGGTCTGGCCATTCTGGTGAACCGTCAACTGCCCGGAATCCGGTTGTTGCGGGCCGCCTACTACACCCCGGTGCTGGTGTCCATTGTGGTGGCGGCCATTGCATTCCGCTGGCTTTATGGGGAGAATGGCCTTCTCAACGGTCTGCTCAGCACCTGGCTGGGGGCTGACACACCCATTGGTTTTCTGACGGATCCACGGCTGGCGCTGGTCTCCGTCATGGTGGTGACCTTCTGGAAAGGGATTGGCTACTATATGGTGATTTTCCTGGCGGGCTTGCAGGGGATTCCCAGGGAGCTCTACGAGGCTGCCGCCCTGGATGGCTGCCGCGGCTGGCGCGTCCACCTGCACATCACCCTGCCCTTGCTGCGCCCCTATGTGGCGCTGGTGGCCATCATCTCCGCCATTGCGGCCACCAAGGTGTTCGAGGAGGTGTTCCTCATGACCCAGGGTGGTCCCGCCGACAGCACCCGCACGCTGGTTTATTATGTCTATGATCAGGCCTTTCAGGAATTGGACATCAGCTATGCCTGCACTGTGGGCTTGGCCTTGTTTTTGCTGGTCATGTTGCTGACGCTGTTGCGCTTCAGCGTGGCACAGAGCAGTCGTTCCCTTTGATTGTCCTTTGATTGGGAGAGTTGGCGACCATGCGGGTGGGCATCATTGGAGCAGGTCAACTGGCCCAGATGCTGGCCATGGCGGCCCAGACCATGGGGATCAGCCTGGTGGTGCAGGGTCCACGGGGACATGATCCTGCTGTGGGTGTGGCCAGTGGCTGGGTGGAAGGTCCCCTGGGGGCGCCGGAGGCGGTGAAGGCCTTGTCGGAACAGGTGGATGTGATCGGCTTTGAAAATGAACTCATTGACCTGGCGCCCCTCCAACCCCTGGAGGAGGAAGGCGTGATGTTCCGCCCCTCCCTGGCTACCCTCTCCAACTTGATGGACAAGCGGCGCCAGCGTCACATTTTGCAAGACCTGAATATCCTTGTCCCCGCCTGGGTCCACCTCAAGGAGGCCATGGCGCACCCGGAATGCCTCAATGGTTTTACCTATCCCCTGATAGCCAAGGCCGCATCTGGTGGGTATGATGGGCAAGGTCTCCGAACCCTTGATGACGCCGAGGCGCTAGGGGCATTTGCGGAAGCCGTGGACCCGGAAGACTGGTATCTGGAGCGCTTTGTGGACTTTGAACGGGAGCTGGCCATGGTGGGGGGCCGCTCTATTGAGGGGGAGGTTCGCTGTTATCCCTTGTTGGAAACCCACCAGCTTGGGCAGGTCTGTGCCACGGTTCTGGCCCCAGCGTCTGTGCCCCAGAGCGTCGAAGCCCGCGCCATCACCATCATTGGCTCCATCCTGCAGCAGCTCAACTATGTGGGTGTGCTGGCCGTGGAGATGTTTTTGGCGCCGGAAGGCCTCCTGGTGAATGAGTTAGCTCCACGCACCCACAACTCCGGACATCTCACCATTGAGGCCTGCGCCACCAGTCAATTTGAACAGCATCTGCGGGCTTTGACGGGCATGTCCCTGGGACCGACGGACCTGCAGGTGCCAGGGGCCCTTATGATCAACCTCCTCGGATTTGAAGACAGCCGGAAGACCTATGCCCATGAACAGCAGGCCCTGGCAGCCCTCTCCGGCTTTCATCTCCATTGGTATGGGAAGCAGGTCAGCCGGCGGGGTCGCAAGCTGGGCCACGTGACCCGCTGCCTCACTGGTTCCACCCCCGCCCAATGCCACCAGGACATCCAGGAAAGCTTGACCGCCGTGAACCGGATCTGGCCAGTATCCCGACCAATGGCGTAGAATTAATGTGGAACTGCTGCGTTGGTCTTTTGCTTTCTCCAGTGTTCTGATCTGACTCCCTTTCGATGTGGGAGGCATGTCGCAACGGTGAAGTAGACCGGTCCTTGTATCGGAAATGGATCCTAGCTTTTGCTTCCCCCCTGGCTGATCCCAGGTCGAAACCTGAGGCAGGACGGCACGGCGGTTCCAATCTTTGCATCAGGTCCTCAATGATCCAGAATGCGCCGCACTGCGTTCTGAATCACGGCCTTATCCAGTTGGGTGGTGATGAACACCTCCTGACTGGAGCGACCTTTGCGGGCAACCGCCTTGAAACCACCCCCCCATGGCAGGGGTCTGGTGATGCGCAACTCAAAGGTCTCGACATGGGCGCCCCCATGGCGGATGACCGCCGGGGTACACGTTGTGATCCCCTCCACTGCGGCCAGCTTCCCGAGAACTTTGAGCAGCCCTGGAATATAGGTGGAATGGGTGACAACAACCCGGCCCATGGCACACGCCCTCACAATGTGCTGATGTGGTGGTCCCATTCTGGGGCCAGCTAGACTGGCTCCAGGGGCGCCATGGTGAGGCCATGGCTGCCCAACTGCATGTGGTAAAGCTCAGCCTGCTCCTGGGGACCTGTCCAGACTACCGCGCTCCCTTCCCCATCAACCTGCCGGGCCATGGCCCAGGCGTGATCCCGCGTTAACCCGGGGAGGAAGGTCACCAGGCAGTCCACCACATGCTGAAACGTATTGACATCATCATCCAGAATGATGATGCGATAATGGGGGTAGGATCGGGATTGGAGGGCCGTGTCTCTGATGGGTCGTCCCTTGAGGGTGCTTGCCATGGCAACGGTATGGCGCGCAATCACAGCAAACGCACCATGTCTACGCCTATGGCATACCCACATTTGAGGCTATTGTGAAGTGGCACCACCTGACTTTTCATGTTGATTTCCATTGGCTGGGCGGCTCTGGCAGCAATGTTCAGCATCTCCATTGCGTTTGTGGTCTGGGGGCGTGACGGTGATAACACGCTCAAATTCTGAGACCGTTCCGGTCCGACAGTGGGAATCCCTGTTCTGAGTGCAGATGGCGGAAATTTTCACGGCAAGCCGCGCTCTGGGTCTCATGGCCTTGGTGCTGCTGGTGTTTGTCACCGCTGGCGTCATGTACCTGTCTTTGATGGAAGCCAACGACAGGCGGCGCCGTCGCAATCCAGGGCAATCCTCGGACCGTCAAAAGTCTTGAAGGGGCAAGCAACGGCACTGGTCAGGCGTCTTCTGTGGGCAGAAGGGCAGCCAGCTTGCGGCGGAATTCCCCCTTGGGCATGCCCCCCTTCAATTCACCACGGATGGTGAACGCTCCTTCAGGATCACTGACCACCAGGTAGGTGGGCCAGCCCATGCCCTCCTTATTGGGGTATTGGGCCAGGAGCACCTTCCTGTAGCGCCGGTAGGTGTCCGTGTCCTGGAGCATCACGGTGATGAGCTCAGCCCCCAATTCCATGGCCACCTTAGCGTCATAGTGGGCCATGCGATGGCAGGTGCCACAGTCTTTAGAACTGAACTTGAGCACGGTGGGGATCATGGCAAAGGCCCTGAACACCCCTAGTCTAGGCCCTGGCCTTTGGGGGCCGGAGGGATCTCTGCTCAACGGCCTCAATGGCTTCGACCCGCAACCCACGAAGCCGCTGGCCCAGTTCCGGGCCACGGGACATGCCGGCAGCGAGAAGCTGTTGAGCAGTCTGCCGGGGCTGAAGATGGCGCCAACGGAGGTGCCAGCGCAACAGGGGGCGACGGGGCTGGAGTCCGCAAGCCAGGGCCATGGCCACCGCCTGCTCCATGGCCACGCCGGATACACGTTGGGGACCAACAGCGCCGGGCCATCCCTCCAAAGCGGCCGTCCACCGGCCCGCAGACCAGTTCCGCCATGGCGCCATGGGGACCTCCCCCATCAACTCCTGCTTCAGGCCATTCACAAGCGACAAAATCCGCGGCACAGCAGCAGTCTAGGGGGCTTGCGGGCCAGCCCATGATGTACTTTTATTTTGACAAGGGTGCGGATCGCATCCCCCTTCTCTGATCCTGGGTTCACGGTGCGGTCTCTTGCCAAGTTCGCTGTTGCTTCAGTGCCTGTCTTGGCCACTGTTGCCCTTCTTTCTCCGTCTGTCCCAAACCTCAGGGCCCTTGAGAAACCGCCCTCGGTTTTCCCTCAGAAACCAGTCCCCAGGAAACAAGCCGACGGGCAACCTCTGATCTGGGTGCAGTTGGAGCAGGAGGGCTCCCACCGTGAACTGGCTGAGGCTCTCAAGCTGCCGCTCCAAACGCTGCTTGATTTCAACGGGGTCATCGAATCCCAAACCCTGAAGAGGGGAAGTTGGGTGAGTATGCCGGCCTTGTTTACCTCCCACCTGGAAGCTTACAAGGGACCCTGGATCAATCGTGCCAACCTGCGGCAAGAGCCGCCCGAGTCCTTGGCCACGTCCGTTATCCTGGCCGAGCGGGAAGAAACCCTCTTTGAAGACCGGCAACCCCTGATCTGGATCCAGCTTGCCCAAACGGTCTCCTACGAGGAGTTGGCCGACCAGGTCAAAATGTCTCCTGATATCCTGCGGTGGATCAATGGGGGTTGGACCGATGAAAAGCCACTGGCCCAGGGCAGTTGGATTAGTGTACCCCAAGACTGGCGTCCTGCAGTGAAATACGCGGTTTCCCTAAACCTTCTGACCATTTCGGAAACGCCACCATCCGGGGTCGCCTTTTATGCCACTGTTCCCCAGCGCGGAGAGCGCATCCACACGGTGCTGGAGGGGGAGCAGTTGGCAACTATTTCCGCCCAAGGGGGCTATCCCATGGCCACCATTCATGCCCTCAACCCGGGTCTTCGCGATCAGGAACTGGGGCCGGGCATGAAGCTGAAGGTTCCCTTTCCAAACCGCAACAGTCAACGTCTGGCCTTGCGACCCGGTGTTGCTGGTCTGTCCTGGCCCAACCAGCAGCTGACCGGCCAGCAGCAGGGGTTGCAGTTTGATACGCGCTGGAGTTGGCCCACCGTTTCCAGGATGGTCACATCCAAGTATGGCTGGCGCTGGGGACGGATGCACAATGGCATTGACATTTCCGACCATGTGGGCACGCCCGTCCTGGCTGCTGCAGATGGCCATGTGAAGCGGGCATCATGGCACCACAACGGCTACGGCTATCTGGTGGAGTTGGCCCATCCGGATGGCAGCCTCACCCGTTATGCCCATAATTCCAGCATCCTGGTGAAGCCTGGGCAAACTGTGAGCCGCGGCCAGGTGATCAGCCTACTGGGCTGCACCGGCAGTTGTACAGGACCCCATCTGCACTTCGAGATTCACCCCAACGGCCGCGGCGCCGCCAATCCCCTTGACCTGCTCCCTGACGCCTAGCAGATGGGCCTTTAGCCCAACCTTCAGAGCAGGGGGCCGGGCCTGCTGGTAGGATCGTTGTCATGGCTCGGTAGCTCAGCCGGTTAGAGCGTGGGATTCATAACCCCAAGGTCGGGAGTTCAAGTCTCCCCCGAGCCACTCTTCCATTCCCGTAAGAGCTTGAAGAAAAAGGGGCGAGGTGGTAAGATGAGTTACAAGGAGAAGGATTGATGCGAGGCCATCAATAAGGAGAGGATGCCTGTGAAGCATTCCCTGGGGCGGATAGGGCACTGGTCCATGGGGCATGAAAGCGTCTCGACACCCCGTTGGGTGAGTTGTTGTTTCTTCTGGTGGTCCCTCCATTCCACCAGAACAGTCTTTGCTGGCGTTGTTGCTGATGAGGATCTGCGGCTTGGGGGCCGAGGGGCTCTTATTAGGGCCTGTGGACAAAAGGATTTACCTTGAAGCAAGAAGGGCTGCCACCAGGTTCCAGTTCGCGGCATCGCTGCTGTCGGTTTTGTTGTCACAGGTGGCACTGCCCCAGCCCTCCTTGATGCTGACAAAGACATTCTCCATCAGGTGGCGCCACTTGTAGGCTTTCTTACCGTAGGGCCCTCCGGTGTTTGCGGCTGGCCTTTGGTGGAGTGCCTGCTATTGCTCCACGGGCATTCAACGCGGTGAGCAACCCATTGGTGTCAAATGCCTTGTCCACCAGCAGAGCGCCAAAAGGCACAGTCTTGAGCAGTGGCGTTACTCCCTTGCTGTGGTGGGTCCTTGCTGTGGTGGGTCTGTCCCGGAAGCAGGAGGAAACCAATGAGAGTGCCCAGCCCATCCACCAGTGCCATCATCTTTGTGGTCAGCCCGCCGCGGGACCGGCCAATGGACTGATACTGAGTCCCCCTGTTGCGCCAGAAGCCTTCTGGTGAACTGAGGCAATGGCGCTGTCGTGAGCAAGACTCCAGATCGGGATGGCCACTGAGGGCCTGGAACAACCGCTGCAACACCCCGCTGTTTGCCCACCGTCGGAAGGGGCGGAACTGGCTGTTCCATTTGCCAAAGCCAGGGTATGGATCCCGCCAAGGGACGCCAGTGCCCCTTCTCCAGAAGACGACTTCGAGAAACAGGCGATTGTCCCGTACTGTAAGGCCTCGGTCTGTGGCCTTACCCGGTAGCAGTGGGGCAATACGCTGCCAGAGCCGGTCACTGATGACGAAGCGGTGGTGGGTCCTGCCCAACCGCCTTGCTCAAGGTTCAAGCGCACCTCCACACCCATGATGGCAAAGCCTTTTGTCCACAGACCCTAGGGTCAGGACTCATCATATGAGGAATGGCCCTCTCACCAGAGAGGGAGCCCCAAGAGAGCAGCAGGAGGATGGGTGGTGGCCCAGTTGTTGGGGCTCAGCGCAGAGCAGGTTGTCGCATCCGCCCCTTGTTTCCCAAGGAACGGGGTGGGAAGCGGGTGGAGGACAGGAAGGTGTTGAGCGGCATCATCCCTGTCCTTCAGAAGGGCTGCGCCGGGTGGATGCCCCGGCCCGCCGATGGCCCCCACAAAACCCTCTACAACCGTTGCCGCCGCTGGTGAGACAAGGGTGTTTTTGATCTGATCTTTTCTGAGTTGTCAGCATCCGACTCCGCAGAGCCGCCTGATGCCCCAGAGCCAGCGGTCCTGATAATTGACGCCATTGACATCAAAGCCCATCGCACGGCGTGCAGCCTCAACAAAGGGGGGGGTGCCCTCCGCCTGATTGATGGCACCAAGGGGGCATGACCAGCAAGCTCCGTGGGGTCTGTGAGAGCAAAGGTGGTCCCCTGCGACTCCACCTGCGTGAGGGGCAATGCAGTGCTTCACCGGCGCTGATGTGATGCTCAAGACCTGCCGCCTGCAGAAACGGTGATCGGGGGTCAAGGGGATGACAGGGACAAAATCCGTAAGATGCTGTCCCAGCAGGGCATCCCACCTTGCATCCCGCCCCATCGCTGCCGCAAGAAACCAGTCCATTACAGCAAGGGGTTGGATCGCAAGGGTCACAAAATCGGGAATCTTTTTTCCCGACAG
>JAJDUS010000090.1 GCA_022826535.1 Prochlorococcaceae cyanobacterium jk18x1bzbins.87 | reverse complement strand
GAAAACCTGGAAACATTGCAAGATTTCTTCAGACTTATTCACACTCTTTACATAGACTTATTACAAGACAACAGCCGCTCTCCTCTGCGGACACACTCCTAAACTGTTTTGGACTTTTCTTATTTTTCGTGGTGCCCAAGTGACCATAATTTTGAGCATGGAGAATCTTCATTCTTGTAAGAATCAGTAGTTTTTTGGTTAATGACTCATCTTCCAAAAAAGACATCCACCAATATCCATCATGCTCGATCCCAATGAAAAAGATTAACTGTGCAGCATTGCCGTTCCCATTTGTTATCTCATGAAATGAGACAGCGGGCACGAGTCATGTTTGCAGATCTCTGACCTGGTTCAAGCTCAAGTATCCTACAGATCGGATAACATGTAGGCTGTGGCCTTACTGCAATGCGATGATCTTTGTCAAGAGCTGTTGAGGCCAGCGGGGATCCTGGAGAAAGTAAACACCCCTTTCTTCCCATTGCTCTTGCGGGCGGCGCTCATCGCCAATGTTTTCAGGTGGTGTGACAGAAAGTACATAGGCGTGCAAGCGCAAACTTGGATCTTCCTGACGCACGTGTTCTTGAATTTTCTTGATTTCAGTGTGCAAACTTACCTTCTTGCGTTCACGAGGGCCGAACCGAACCAACCCCTTAGGATCGATAAACACAATGTGCTGATCCTCATTATTGGTTAGCCAAATGATAAAATCAGGGTAGTAGGTATGTTCATCAAAGAAGGATAAACCGCGACCTCGGCTCAAGTTGCGGATCAGAAACAGTTCTCGGCCCTGCAAGTAAGGCTCACCGTTGCTGGCCATCCTGGCCAATCGCTCAACAACACACTTTTCATCGTTGTTCAGGGGCACGGGCTGGACCTTGACGTCGCCTTGTCCCGTTGCGTAGAGCAACGGCTTGTAGGCGTGAGCTTCCACCATGAGACTCCCCAGCTTCAGAGACCTGATTTCCATGTCTCGTAGACTAGTCGAAAGAGTATGAATATCTTCAATAAGTTGTGTTTTGGTTGCGTCCACTGATAGCTGATATTCGTTGACATTGTTAGGATCAGATTCCTTGAGTGTCGTCACCTCAATATGTTTGCTTTCCCATTGTGCCCGTCGTCTCTGCCAGAACGAGGACATATATTCAGTAATCATTTCAACAAGAATGTCCTCAAGCTTAAGAACATCTGCGTAAGTTTTAATGTTTTGCTGCTGTGGTGGCAAGTAAAGACTATACCAGTCATTCTGGTTTAGCAGTGCATCTAAAGTTGAGAGACAGACAGTCAAATTATGCCAATTCTGCCGTCGCTTGCGTGCCAGCAGCTTGTCGTAGATGCGCTCACGGCTCAACAAAGCAATGTGATGAGCCTTGAGCTTGACAGGGTCTTTCCGTGTGTGGCCAGTTTCTTCATCATCGCTAGACTGGACAGATTGTAGTTGAGAATACAAGTCCATCTCCACCGCCGGACTGTTGGGGTCACTGGGATCAGGTAAGACAGGACGGTCATCAGAGTATTCATAATGAAGGCCTTCCTGGATCCGAATCATTTTCAGGTTTTGCTTGGCAAAGTTCCAGGTAACGGGAAGGGAAATTATTTCCCGCTCAGTGCTGATCCCGTCTTTTTGCAAAAGATCTCGGAACGTCTCCATGTATTTGGCACGCAGACCGAAGATGCGCAGTGTCTCCAGTTCCGCCAGTCGATCACTGTCGGCAGGGAGTTGGGCTCCGCTTTCGCGGTGACGCTTCAAGCTCATGTTCCAGCCCTTCAGACGCACGCCCCGTCCGAACATCTGGATGATTTCCGGGCCTTCTCTAATACCCACATGCATGAGTCCCATGGTGCTCACACGCCAGCAGTTCCAGCCGGCAATGAAGCGCCGTGCGCCAATCACGATGTTCACGGTTGAATGGTCCTGGTCCACATGGGGAAAAAGCCGCTGGGTGAAGCCGGCATCCCGCTCAAGCACAACATTGTGTTCATCCCTGGCCAGCAAGTCATAGAGCTTTGCTGAATCACCAATGTTGACCACACCAAAGGGGGGATGATCAGCAGTACACAGATGAAGCTCACCTTCACCCTGGGTTAAGTAGCGAATATGCAAGGTGCCCGGCCCATGAAATAGGGTCTGGCAAATATCGTCGTAAAGGGCTTCTATCGTTTCCCCCTTGAGATCATCAAATCTGTTGGCGAAAAAGTCGTTACCAGCCCCATTGGTCAGCCCTGACGCACCAGCCAGAAGCTGGGCAACCATGGGGCACGTTTGATCACGACAGGCCAGAACCCAGCCGAGAAAATCAAGAATCCGCACCACATCGGATCTGGCCTCCTGATCCGCCTCTGACTTTGTGTTTTTGATTACCGTTTTTCCGAGAAACACCCAGAGAGGTCGCGTCAAGTTGAATGCTGCCCAGTTGGCGTGCCCTTCCCGCCAGATGCGACATTGCCGGTAGAAACTCAGCAGGCAGCCCAGCAGATACATCCTGCTGTTGTCGTCCTCTGCCCCCTGGGGCAGATTGGAGATGGCATAATCCTTGCCGTAACCATCGGCATGAAACATACGGTAGGGATAGTCAAACAGCAGGCACTTGCCGTAGGCATCCCGCATGGCATTATCCTTGCTGAGGATTTGGTTAAAGGTGGCGGAGTATTCAAAAGTGAAGCCACTACGGGCCAGTTCCAGCCGTCGCTTGCGCCAGACCTTGCCGGAAGCGCCAAGATGCCCTTCATCCACCAGCACAAGATTGTTGTTGCCAAAATCACTCACGGCAACACGCTTGATGCCTTTCCTCTCAGCCAGCTTGTTCAAGTCGATAATCTCGACAACATCCAGCAACGTTGATCCACTCTCACTGGAAAACAAGCGAGCCTGAAAATTGCTTGCCCGCAACTCTCGTGCGTGCTGTGCTGATAACTGCTCATTGGGCGTCACCAGGATCACATTATTCGGTGGGTTGCCAGCGGCATGGGCCAGGCGCCTGTATTGCAGGATATGGCCATGCATGACCAGGGTCTTGCCTGAGCCGGTGGCGCTTTGTATGGCAACGGTGCGCAGATCGGCCAGTGTGTATTCCGGCATTGCAGCGGTTAGCCGCTTCCGCCCTTTTGCTGTATTCAAGGCATCTTGCAGTTCTTCGGGATCAGCGAAGTAGCGGCGCAGGTAGTGTTCACAGAACAACAGGGCCAGGTATTGGTGTGGCTTCCAGCCCCGCCCCTGTTCAAGGGTCATGCCCAAGTCTCTGCTCAGTTGAGCAATCTTTTTATCGTAGTCGGCAAGCTGGTCCGGGGTGATTGTGGCCCTGGCGGGATTCAGGTAAAGGGCACGGGCATATTCACTCTCCCCGTTGGCAGTGAACTCTGCTGGAACACCGCGGAGCCGGTCCAACATGGCGGGTAAATCTGTATAGCCAAACTCGCGGCACAGAAAGGGGTGCAAGATAAGGCGATTCTCAAGCGGATTCATGGGCGGCTACCCCCTTTCTGTTGGGCTTGGCGGTGTTTCTGGGTGAGGTAGCCGGCGAAGGAGGCGCAAGCCCCAAACATGAATATGGCTTCCTCAAGCCCCACATCGGCAGCGCTCTTGTCCAGCAGGGCGTGGCGAATGACCTGCTCGTCACATGTGTAGCCATAAAGTTGCTGAAACGCCTTTGTTAGCGCCTCATGTTGCAGAAGTCCATGCTTTTTCAGAGAGCTCAGAGCGGGGCCAAGAGTTTTGCTGGCGCCTGAATCGATTGTGCGGGTAACAGATTCCACGGCACTAATACTTTCCTTAATGGAATTTGCATACTCTCCCATGTTGATAAACTTTGCTGCCTTTCGCAAGTGCGTTACTGCCCCGCCCATGGCTCCTTGATGAACGGTCTTAATAGCTTGTTGTACGGCTTCTCCTTCTTCCTTGCTCGTGCGAGGAAAAAACCAGTATGGGCGTTGCGAAGTGTCTAGCCAGTAAGGAGCGGTATGCTTGTCGAATAGTTGCTTTATTTTCATTGGAAATTCACATATTAAGATTTTTGAAGTTCTGTCTGTCATTTCCATTTCGATACGCAAAGTTTCTGCTTCATTAAGAATGATCTCAAGAAAATCTAAAGCTTTATTGAATTCCGCAAGTTCCTTATCTATTAACCATCTCTCAAAACAATCTAAAGATTCTTGGAAGTCGAATCCCTTTTCGATTTTACTTTCCGTAACTTTGAAAAATTCTCCTAAAGTACGTTGGGTGAAATTTTCCACATATGTGCGTCCATCAGGAACCTGTTCAAGAATTTTCAGAAGAAGCCGGCGAACAGCATTGTATAGTTGCCGTCGCAAATCATCAGAAAGCTGCTCCAGCTTCATCGGCTCTGGCAGCGCTTCGTAGCCATAGCGTTGGGAAAAGGTGAAGTGCTCTGGGAATTGGTCCCGTTCAGTGGTCATGGTTCGCTGGCCTCCAACATCAGTTGACGGAACAGGGGCTCAATGGTCTCGGCCGTCCAGGTTTCCCCAGGCGGGCGGATGGCATTGAGGGTTTGGTCGCCGTTGACGTAGATGCGATCCAGGCTCTCAGGCAACAGTTCCCGATTGTTGGCAAACCAGTGCTCCAAGGCTGGATTGTCCACTGCTGCAAGATTACGCCAAAGGATGAGGCAGCTTCGCTTTTGGGGATCTTTACCCAGGATAGCAAGCACGCCATGATGATGACGGCGGGCTTCCACACGCAGGCCCAGAAGATAGTTGAAGGTTTCCGGCAAGTCAGCGGGTGTTTCCCGGCGGATGCCATTGCGCACCACGCTGAGGGTGTAGGCGAAGGGATCAGCAAACGCTCCACCCAACAGGCAAGGACTGTTACTGGTCTCGGCGCCCAGTGCGTAACGCAGCCGATAATCTTCCGCCAACTCGGGGCTATCGGCAAAGAGATCATCTTTGGGTGGCTTGAGCACCAGCCCATCCAGGGTGTCTTCGTAAGACTCCAGACGCATGACTTTGATGAGATGGGAGCTGCCATTGCCATGGGCAACTGGTTTGCCCTTCCTCCACTCTGGGGCATAAACCACCTTCTTGAGACGGGGCAGAATCACCGTGTCGAAATGCTCTCCCATCTCAACCAGAATGTATTTGCGCTGGCCGCCATCTTCACGGTTGAGATTGATGACCGCATGGCCAGTGGTGCCGGAGCCAGCGAAATAGTCAAGCACATAAGTATTGTCACTGAGATCAGCTATGAATATGGCATCGCCTACTGTATGAACTGATTTAGGATAAGCAAATAGGTTTTTCCTTCCAAGAATATTGCAAAGTAAATTCGCTCCCCATGTTCCCGCATTATATCTCGAATCTGTCCAATTACTGAATAAAGCGGCTTTACGTTCTTCAGCTTCAATTATCTGATATATTGTCGCTCCTTTCTTGCAAATCAATTTCTTATTTTTAACTAAATCCTTGCATGACTCATAAGATCGCCTCCATACACGCTCGTCACCTTGACCACTGACCGGGTAAATTCTGATCAAACCACTTTCCGTTGGACCAGTTGGATAGCTCCCACTAGGTGGTGATTCCAGTCCAACGACTTCCCTTGAATCAGGTCTAACTAGAATCGCATAGAAACTATTTGGCCTTGCACAGCGAAAATTACTCTCAGCAGTTCCACTTCTTCTAAAAAGCCGATACTCCACATTTTCACCTGTCAAACGTCCATTGAGTGTCTTTTCTGACATTGCAGGAAGACAGGCAAGCATGTATTCATGGGTAGTTGCCAAAGCATTGGCTTTTCCTCCTTGTGGGTGATGATTGATAATGATCATTTCGCGTTGTAGCCATGAACACTGTGTATCCATAAGCTTCGATAGATTTGTCATCTCAAAATCATCAATAGCAATATAAAAGACAAAATCAAAAGACAAAATACTTTTTAATAGCTCAAGATGGTTGGACATCAAGGATAGCCATGAGGATCTAAGAAAGCCGTTCTTGTAAAGAATTTCTGAATCTCCAGTATTGTAAGGGGGATCAATGTAAACACACTGCACTTGTTCACGATACCGCTCTTTCAGCAAGTTCAATGCTTGGTAGTTCTCACCATGAATCAGCAGCCCATCCGTCTGCTCATCCAATGGCCCGATCTTGGAAAGCGCTGCCAGCAGTTGGTCTTTGAAATCCTTGTCAAAATGGCGTGTGTCCAGCACCAGGTAGGGATTGGCCTTGAGGAAGTCAGACGTCAGTGGTTCGCTGTAGCCCACGCCGCCATTGCTCAGATTAGCGTCAATGGTGTCAATGGCCAGCAACTCCACCCATTCTTGCCGCTGGGCCTCGTTGGCGACAATCTGGCCGTAGAGGGTCTCAGGCACTCTGTCCAGAGTGACGCACCACTGGGTTTCCAGGACGAATTTCTTCTTCAGCCAGAGCTTTTTCTGGAAGTTTTCAAGCTGGGCCAGGAAGTCAATGATCTTGTACCCCACATGGCGGGTGGCCCTCATGCGCATCAGCCCACGGCGTAGTCGGTCGGTGTCCCCCAGGGACAGGTCCTCCAGGTTCAGCACGTCGGTTTTGAGGTACAGGTCCAGCTCCCGCCGCAGGAAGCCGCCCAGATCCTTGTGGATGAAGTAGTCAAAGCTGTTCTTGGCTGTGTAACGCCCAATATGCTTGGCCAACACGGTCCGCCCAGGGTCCGCCTCAGTGGGTGCCAGAGCGGACAGCGCCAATTGCCGCCAGTCTGCATCCAGCGTCCCAAGAATCCGGGTCGTTGAATCCTTGTCAATTTTGTCTTGCTGACCGTTGCGATTACCAGTCCATGTCTTCTTCTCCTCTTCGTTCAAGGGCCGATGCTCAAAACGGACCAGCAGATGGCGACGGTCATGGGTGATGGCCTTGTCGCCATTGCTCAGCACAAAGCGCCGTTCTCTGTTCTTGGCTTCCTTGATGTTGTCTTTCTCGTTGTCGGCAGCGCTGATCTCAAAGCGGATATGGCGTTGAGCCTCGCCCTCGCCGATGGTAAAGCCGTAGGCAGCGTAGTTTTCGGTTGTTTTGATGTAGTACTGATCAGCGTTGGCCCAGTGCAGCTTCACTTCTTCCCCATCATAGGGAATCAAGTAGGTAGACCGTCCACCGCTTGTGTAGCGCCTTAGTGATAGGAAATCACCTTCGCAATAGTAACGCGCAAAGAAGTTTGCAAGATGACGGTAGACATCCGCTTCAGCTTCCTCATCGGCCTTGGCTTTGGCGAGTTGCTCCTTCAGCGCCATCATCCTGGGAGTTGTTTCCGGGTCAACTCCCAATTGTCTTGCGCTGAGTCTGGCTTGGGTCAAATTCTTAGCCAGAGCAGCCCTCTCCTCCTCAGAGACTTCCTCCAGAATACGTCTCACCTGAGGAAGCAGGTGGTGGTCAAGAAACGCTTCAATCTCCCCCGCCTTCAGGGCCATGATGCGATAGAGACCAAAATCCAGGTCGCCACGCTCAAGTTGGAACATCTCCCGCAAGATCCTCTTCAGCCGTGTAAAACTTTCTCCAAAGGCAGAGGACCCATTGCTGCAGTCCTGTCCATCTGCATGTGATTTCCTTACAGGTGAATGGGCAGTCATCAGGAACAAACGGGAGCGAAAGACAGGTTAATGATTGAGGAGGCAAAGAGGGGGCACTGCAGAAAGATGCCCCCAGGGCGCCCGTAGGCTTCCAAGTCTGGAACGCCCTTACACTTTCCGGGAGTAGTACTCCACCACCAGCAATTCGTTGATTTCCAGGGCCACCCACTCCCGTTCACAACCACCCACCACTTTGGCGGTCAACTTGTTTTTGTCCAGTTCCAGGTGGGGGGGCACATTGGCCAGGCCGGGGAACTCCAGGTTGTCCGTAGCCAGACGTTTACTGCCTTTACGTTCCCGAATGGCCAGGGCGTCTCCCGTCTTGCATTGGTAGCTGGCGATGTTCACCGAGCGGCCATTGACGGTGACGTGGCCATGGTTCACCAGTTGGCGGGCACCGGGAACGGTGGGGGCAAATCCCAGGCGGAAGCAAACGTTGTCCAGGCGGTTTTCCAGAAGTTTGAGCAGGTTGGTGCCGGTGGAGCCCTCCTGGGCCCGCGCTTTTTTGATGTAGCGCACCAACTGCCGTTCGGAAATCCCGTAGTTGAAACGCAGCTTCTGCTTTTCTTCCAGACGAATGGCGTACTCGGAGCGCTTGCGACGGGCTTGGCCGTGCTGACCGGGAGGATAAGACCGCTTGGCGGACTTACGGGTGAGACCGGGAAGGTCTCCCAAGCGCCGCGTGATCCTCAGGCGAGGGCCGCGGTATCGAGACATGGTTGATCCTTGATGGGGTGATACGGAGAAATTTGGCACCATGGGTTGAGCAGCCGCCAGCCCTTGTGTGAGCCGTCGCCGGGGTCAGACCCCATGCCGCAACCATCGCGCCAAACCATGAGCATACCCCCCTGGACAGGTGATGGCCCCACCTGGTCTCTTGCAGGCCTGCTCATTGGCCTGATTGGCCTCTATCAACGGTTCATCTCCCCCCTGTTCCCTCCCCGCTGCCGCTTCAGCCCCAGTTGCAGCAGCTATGCCATGGAAGCCCTGGGTCGCCATGGCCTCTGGCGGGGTGGATGGTTAAGTGTTTGGCGGCTGTTGCGTTGCCATCCCTGCACGGCAGGGGGCTATGACCCTGTTCCCGACTGATGAGCAACCCCACCTGGCCACCCCTTATCTTGCTCACCCGTTCCGGGTGTTGTCTTTGCAGCGGCCTGGCAGAACGGCTGGAGCCCCTGGTCCCCCACGGAACCCTGCAGCTTGTGGATGTGGACGCGGACCCAAGATTGCAGCAGCGTTTTGGGCTCCTGGTGCCCCTGCTGGTGGTGGGGCAGGACCCCTTGCAGGATCCCACCATCCTGCCCCGGGTGCCCCCACGACTCAAAGGGTTGGCGCTGGGGCGCTGGCTGGAGAAACACCTGGGCCCATTCACCAGGCCAGGCCCTGGCTGATTGGGGTTGGAGCCCGCAAGATTGGGAGCCAAGTCCACCGTTGGGGTTGATCCCATGGCTGCACCCATGCGTCTCCACCACCTTCTCAAAGCCGCCGCCATTGGGACTCCCCCATCCATGGCGGATCTTGAGATCCGGGCAATATCGGGCCATTCCAGACGGCTGGCGCCCGCCGCCTTATTTGTGGGGGTGCCGGGGCTCCATGTGGATGGCGGGGACTACTGGGCTTCCAGCCTGGCCGCTGGCGCGGCGGCGGCAGTGATCGGCCCCCAGGCAGCCCGGAAGTATCCACCGGGACCAGGGGATCCCGTGGTGGTGGTGGAAGACCCTGCGGCCTGTTTTGGGCGGCTGGCGTCCACGTTCTGGGGCCACCCAAGCCAGCGGTTACAGCTCATTGGCGTGACAGGCACCAATGGCAAGACCACCACCGCCCACTGGATTGAGCACCTGAGCACAGCCTTGGGGACCCCCACAGCCCTCTTGGGCACCCTGGAAAATCGCTGGCCGGGGACGGTGGTGCGGGCCACCCACACCACGGCGCCGGCGGACGTGGTGCATGGGCAACTGGCGCAGGCGGTGGCGGATGGGGTACAGCGGGCCGCCATGGAGGTGAGTTCCCATGCCCTGGCACAGCAGCGGGTGGCAGGGCTGGTCTTTGCTGGTGCCGTGTTCACCAATCTGAGCCAGGACCATCTGGATTTCCACGGTGATCTGGAGTCCTATTTCCAGGCCAAGGCCCAGCTTTTTGCAGCAGACATGCTCCATGGGCAGGCGGTGATCAATTGTGAAGACAGCCATGGGCGTCGCCTGCGCCAACTGTTGGGCAGCAGGGCCTGGGGCTGCCGCCTGCTGGATGACCGGCAACCGGACCAGCGGCCGTTGGACCCGGGGACCGAGTTGGTGATGTGTGACCTGACCATGGGGGCCAAAGGGGTGGCGGGACGTCTCGTCAGCCCCATGGGTGAAGGGTGTTTCCGATCCCCCATGCTGGGGCGTTTCAACCTGATGAACCTGTTGCAGGCGGTGGGTGTGTTGCTGAGTTGTGGGGCCCCCTTGGGGACCCTTCTGGAGCATGTGCCCTGCTTTAGAGGTGTGCCTGGCCGAATGGAGTCCATTCCGGCGCCGGATATCTCGGTGGTGGTGGACTATGCCCACACCCCTGATGGCCTGGCCAGTGCGTTGCAGGCCCTGCGCCCCTTTGTGGTGGGTCGGCTGATTTGTGTGTTTGGTTGTGGGGGGGATCGGGATCAGGGGAAGCGTCCCCTCATGGGGGCGGTGGCGGCAGCGGTGGCCGATGAGCTGGTGATCACCTCCGATAATCCCCGCACAGAAGATCCTGAAGCCATCCTGCAGGAGATTTGTGCAGGGCTGCCCACGGGAATTCCCCATCAGGTGGAGCCGGATCGTGGCCTGGCCATCCACAGGACGGTGGTTCAGGCGGAGGCAGGGGATACGGTGCTCATTGCGGGCAAGGGCCACGAGACTGTCCAGATTATTGGCCACAAACAACTGCCCTTTGATGATCGCCGTGTTGCCGCCACCGCCATTGGAGAGCGCTGAGGCCCGATCCGGCTGGGGGCACAGGGGCCATGGGATCAGGTGGCGGTCATGGAGATCTGATCATCGGCGTCATCCTCAAGAGCCCTGGCCTCCAACCCCTCCTCCTCGACAAGAGCATCGGCTGTGAACTCAATCATCCGCAGGCGGGCATGGTGATTCCCTTGGCGGGCATCGTCAAACATGGACTGGATATGGAGCCGGGCAAATCCGGTTTCCCGCAGGATTTTCACCACCTTCAGGCCGGGGAGCAGGGCACCGGTCAAGGCCAGGTTCACCCGGTGTTCCGCCACGGCGAACGCATTGGCAAAGCATTGACCATCACTGCGGTTTTCCATGGCAGCCAAGGGATGGAAGAAGCGGGGACAGTTAGGGGACATCGGAACGCTCCAAGAGGAATGGTGACCTTAAGACTCAGACAGACCTTGAATTTGTGACAAGGGAAGCAATTTCAGTGATCAGGCGTCCCGATTCCGCGGGCAATGTGGTCACGTGGCAGCAGGCTCGCACACAGTCGGGGTTCTCAAAGCTTCGTAACACCAAGCTCCGCTTCCCCAAGGCATTGACCACCTGTTGAGGCCTGTGGCCCTCAACACAAAAACTCACCAAACCAGCGGGTGGCGGCTCCGGCAACAGGGTCTCCACCCCTTCCAGCGCACGTAAGCCAGACCAAAGCTGGCCACTGCGGACCTGAATGCAGGCTAGCCGCTGGTGGGGGTTGCCCACCGCCCCCAGGCAATGGAGAGATTGAAGTAGGCCCGCCATCAGGGGGTAGCAACTGGTGGCGATTTCATAACGGCGGGCATCTCCATGGAAGTGGAGGGGGTGTTCCGGATCCTTGGCCAGACCCCGCCAGCCGATCATGGTGGGGGCACCCACATCAAGCAGTCGCTGGGAGAGGGCAACAGCCCCCAGGCCCTCCGGCCCACAGAGCCATTTGTGCCCAGTGAAGGCGTACAGATCCGCTGCTGCCGCCGCCTCTTCCAAGGGCACAGCGCCAGCGGACTGGGCCCCATCCACCAACAACCACGGCTGCTCAGGGTGTTCCCTGAGTCGTTGCCCCACGGCAGGGATGGGCATGGCGGCTCCCGTATTCCACAGCAGATGGCTCAAGACCACCAGTCGCGTGCGGGGCTGTAGGGCCTGATCCAAACGCTCCAGCACCTGGTCTGCCCTGGAGCAGTCCTGAACAGGGAGCGTCCCCACCTGGAGGTTTTCCCGGCGGGCAATCTCATGGCAAGTGGCCACAACACCGGGGTGTTCCCCATCACTGATGAGCAACTGATCACCAGTCCGCCAAGGCAGCCCCCAAAGGGGCAGCACACAACCGGAGGTGACGTTTTCCGTAAACGCTAGGCGCTGGGGCGGAACGCCACAGAGGGCAGCCAATGTCTGGCGAAGTGAGGCAATCAACTCCTCCACATCCGGGAAGACCGGCGTGGCGAAAGGCCCTAACTCCTGGATGCGGCGCCAGCGTTCAACCATGGCCTGCAGGGAGGCGGTGGGCAACGGTCCCTGGCCGCCATAATTGAAGTAGATCTTGTTGGCCAAGGCAGGCATATCCTGCCGTAATGCGATGATGGCCTCCTCCTGTCTCCTGGTGGAGAGCAGCGTCAGATCCACTGGCCAAGGGCGACGGCGGCGACAGCAGAGAAGATGGTAATCCCCAAGGCTATTAGAGGGCTTTGTCCTTGGGAGACTGCATAGGAGGTGACCACGCCGGCAGCCACGGCGGCAATGGCCAGTTGAGACGTGATGTTCCGTCCATCGAACTCTGGTTTCACGTGATGAAGTTTGGTAGGGAGAGGGGAGAACCTACGCAGACCAAGGGGCCTGAACGATCCAAAGCTCAGCGCTTCTTTACCGAGCTTCAGATCTCTTGATGTTTCTTGATCCGTCTGGAACACCGTCATCACACCAACCGCTGGGGGACCGGGCAATCGATCCGGTCCCCATCGTTCATTCATTGGATCAGCAAGCTCTGCCAGATCACCACTGGACCGGTGATGGGCCGCCATGGAGTTGTTGGCATCGGCACTGTCGCGGCACTGTTGTGGGCAAACAGCAAAAACTGTTCATCACCTTGCCAAGGTCTGCTCCCAGTGCCTTGTTGGCATTGGTTGGGGTTCCCCAAGGGAAAGTCTGGAAAACCCCAGAGGGGGGACCCCTGCCTCCCCCCAGCGGTCTGAGGGTGGCTAGAGGGAGTGTGAATTGGGAAGGAAAGAATGGGAGTGAAGGAGCAGCAGTTGGGGTTCAGCGACTGGGAGCATGGCCCCGTGAGGAAGCAGACCAGAAAGGAGAAGTTCCTCTGTGAGATGGAGGCGGTGCTGCCCTTCTCAGCCCTGGTGAAGGTGATGGAGCCTTTCTGCCCGCAAGTGGAACCGCAAGAGGGAAGGCCGCCCTATGGGTTGGAGACCATGCTGTGGTTCTTTGGCATAAAAGTACACTTGGGGTGAATAGGGATTCCGGCTTGACCCACTCTGTGGCCACCACCTCGCCTCATGTCAGTGATGGGGGGATGGCAGCAGAGCTACTGCATGGAGAAGAGAAGGTGGTCTATGGGAATGCCGGCTACCAAGGCCTTGAGAAGCGGTGAGGAGATGGCAAGACCAGAGGTGGACTGTCGTATCGCCATGGGAGCAGGGAAGCACCGCCACCTGCCTGATGATGGAGAAGGGGCAGTACATGGTGGATAGGGCGGGTCAAGGCTCATGTCAGAGCCAAGGTGGAGCACCCCTGACCTGTGCTCAAGGAGCAGTTTGGGTTTCGGAAAACCAGGCGACGGAGCCTGGCCAGAAATCACAGCAAGGTGATGGTGTTAGCGACCCTGACCCACTTATTCTTGGGCAGGAAGAAGTGATTGGCCTTGGGAACCTCTGAACAAGCCGGAGTCGTCCGCCATCAGGCTCCTGCTTCTCCTGTCTCCACTGGGCTTCCCCAAAGCTCTCAGGGTCTCAAGGGGACTTGTTCAGACGTTCCTTCAGTGTCCGTGTCGTTCACACAAGAAGTCCCTCTCGTATAACAACTTTACCGTGGCGTTGTCTGCCGTCTTGATGACTTTGCCCAGCTTTTCCAGGGGTACCACCACCACCTGATCCCCTCAGACCGTCAGCAGCAGGGATCGGGCAAGCTCTCCCTCGGCGAGATGCTCTTCACCCTGGCGCTCTTCCCTCTCTCCCCCGACAAGGACTTCAAGCATTTCTGCCCCCATGGGGTAGAGCAGGAGTTCCGTCACTGCTTTGCTGATCTTCCCGGCACCAACGGATCAGGTGGAACAAAGGGCTGGCCCAATGGGGCCGCTGGTTCTTTGGCTTCAAGCTCCTGCCCATCAACCACCATGGCCAACCCATAGCCTACAAGATCACAGGGGGCAACACGGATGCCCGCCAACCGTTGGAGCCCATGGGTGCTACCCCAGGGGGCAAGTTGGTTGGCGATAGGGATACATTGCCAAGGCACAGATGCAGCGCTGATGGCAGGGGAGTCTCCACCGGCTCACCGGCAGTCGCCACCCCATGACAAACCACCTCCTCCCCCTGCCGGCCAAGCTGCTGCCGAGAAAACGATCCATCACCGCAACCCTCTTGCCAGGCTGAAGCGGGGAATGGGACTGGAGCACAGCCGCCACCGCTCTCTCCTGGATACCTTGGTCTGGATCCTCTCCTGCCTGGTGGTTGACTCTCTGGCCGAAGCCAAGGGCAACATGGCCACTGTCACTATCCCTGATCTCTCCTGACCTTATCCAGAACTCGGGTTACACTAGGGAATATCTGAATAAGTCTCCTTAGGCTCTGATGAGCTTTTGGGGAGCCCTGTAGAGGCAGGGGAAGTGAGAGTCTGTTGGTGGATGACTCCGACTTGTTCAGAGGTGCCCTAGCTTAATCTTCTGCTTATGAATTCTGATTCTTATCTTCTGACTGCTCTTCCTGATCTGAAGATTTATCAGAAAGCATTGAAATGGCTGGACCAAGTACGATTACGCTGCCACTATCTACTATTATAATAATTTGCAATGCTGACGGCAATTTCTTAAATGATTTTATTAACATTTCTATTAATTCTCTTAAAATTTTTCCAGGTCCTGCTTCTCTTACATCTTCTATTGTGGCCCTGGGTGTTTTTTGAACTTCTGCCATGCTGGCAGGACAAAGAAAGAGTGAACCAGCCACAACAGATGCAGCCAGAAGTTGAGGAAGGAGGGACAAGCGACGCATGGAAAATGGTGAGCGAGGGAACAGTAGGAATTCAAGGAGCCATGAAGCCTGGTGTGATGGGGGAGACACCAACAGGCCAGACTCCCCGCCCACTGGTGCGGCGCACTCCACGCTGGGTTAGATCAGAGTGGAGTTGCAGGAAGAAGCGGTTGTCGTTGTTGCCGTTGGAGCGTTGCTTGTGGCTGGCGCTCAGATCCAGATCCATGCCGGTAGCCAGTGCATAGCGGAGGCCGGTGGTGTAGGTGTTGCTGGTGGAAGAGAGGGAGGCATCGGCATAGGGGGTGAGGAGGGCGTCATTGCTGTTGAGGACGCCGTAGGCCAGCTCGGCGCGGAACTCTGGTGTGGGCTGACTGTTGGCGAATGCCAGGTCTTCCGTATCAAGGAAGGAAGCGGAATCGATGAGGCGATCCAGACGGGTGTGGGTGGTGCCGAAGGAGGGTTGTAGGGCCAGGGAGAGGCCTTGCCCCTGTTCGGCAGGCCGGAGGAGGAGGGAGCCGCCAATGCCCCATTCGCTGCGATCACCGCCAAAGAGGAGGACCCGTGCGTTTGTGGCGGCCAGGAGGCGGCCTTGGTTGGGAAGCCAGTTGAGGTTGCCGCTGAGTTCGGTGGCGGTGGCATCGGAGTCGCTCAGCAACAGGGCCAGGTCAGCGGAGGAGTTCAGTTGTCCGGCATTGAGGGTAAAGGCGTGGGAGAACTGGGTGGCGACGTGGCCTTGCTGGCTGTTGTTGTCCAGGAAGGAGGAGGAGCCGCCCCCCAGCTTGAGGGTGAGAGCAGAGGCGTCGGACTGCCAGACCCGGTAATTGGCGCCGCCTGCAATGCTGAGGAACGCGCCGGAAGAGGTATGGGAGGCGTCTTCTGCGGAGTCAACATCTGAACCGGCGACGGCCGCGATGGTGGTTTCCGCCTCAGGACGTCCATAGCCGAGGGCGGACCAGAGGGTGAGGGTATCAGTGGCATCCCATGCGACGAAGGGATGGAGGCTGAACATGTTGAGTTCATAGGTGCCTTCAGTGTCTGCTTGCTGATCTTCAAAATCGGAGTGTGAGCGTGTGAAGGCCAGTTGGAGGCCGGTGAGGAGGGGAGCGTCGGGATTGGGGAAAAGGTCGATGCCAAGGCCATAGGAGGTGGCGGCGCCGTCATAGTGGAGGTGGGTGGTGGTGTCGCTGAAGCTGGAGAAGTCAAGACTGCCTTTGAGAAGAGCGTTGAAGCGTGGGCTGGCGGAGCCCTCCTGATCCTGGGGCATGGCTTTGGAGAGGCGGAGGGGGATGGAGAAGGTGTGTCCGGAGAAGGCCTGATCCAGGGAGATGGAGCCGTTTTGTAAGGCCCCATGGTGGATGTAGAGGGCCTCGGCCAAGCTGTTGAGCTGTTGATTGCTGCTCTGTTGGTTACTATTCTGTTCATTGGCATCGAGGATGGTTTTAATACCGTCATAGATGGATTTTACGCTACCGCCAACATCTACAGATTTCAGTACTTTAGTGCCAGCGCGAACCGCCTTGAGCGCTTTTCCCGGACCTATGGCTAGGGCGAGTTGTTTGCCAACCTCTATGGCGGTCTCTTCGAGAAATTCGTCTGCCTCATCTGATGCCTCCTGGTTGTACACGGTGACACCGAATTCGGTACTAACTGTGCCCCCCTTCCTGTCATCTGCGGTTACTGTAATGGTTATAATGCGGAATGTGCTTCCTCCGATGGCGCCGATGGTGAGTGTGCTGCCTTTAACCACTGTTCTAACAATGTCAGGTCGGCTGCTGGTTGCAGTGTAGGAGAGGGCGTCGCCGTCAGGATCACGGAAGTGGTTATCGAGTTCAAAGTCGAGGATCGCACGTTTGAGGACATCCAGCCTCACCTGACGTGTGATGGAGAAGTGCCTGTTTGTTACGATGGGGGGGCGGTTCTTATCTTCATGACAGACTCTGAAATATATCACTCCATCTGTCCTAGAATGAACTGCGTATCTATGGAAAGTGTATCCACCTTGCTCGTGTGAAGCTCTGTCATCAAGCACTTTAGCTGCATTCAGCATTTGTGCAGTGCATGTAGGTATTATTTGATTAAAAAGTGGGTTACTACTATCGTTTTCAGGGTGATCACGATATCTAGAATGATGTGCAAGAGCCGGAGCACCTAAGGATAAAATTGCTAAGGAAACGCTGGA
The DNA here is from genome assembly GCA_022826535.1 of Prochlorococcaceae cyanobacterium jk18x1bzbins.87. Lineage (GTDB taxonomy): Bacteria > Cyanobacteriota > Cyanobacteriia > PCC-6307 > Cyanobiaceae > Synechococcus_B. Next base: position 126 of record JAJDUS010000090.1, on the reverse strand, counting down.
GAACCCCGATTCAAGCCAATAATAAGAAGGAGAAAGCTGAATTATGTAATTGACAGAGCGTTTTCTGGGTCAAAAGGCCTTATTTCGCTTCTCAATGGCCTTCATGGTTCTTAATAACACCGTGAA
>JAJDUS010000111.1 GCA_022826535.1 Prochlorococcaceae cyanobacterium jk18x1bzbins.87 | reverse complement strand
GATGCAAGGCGGGATGCCCTGCTGGGACAGCGTCCTACGGATTTTGTGGCTACCGCATCCTTGATCCCCCATCACCGTGGCCGCAGGCGGCAGGTCTTTGCGCACCACATCGACACCGGTGAAGTCACTGCATTGCCCCTCACGCAGGTGGAGTCGCAGGGGACCACCTTTGCTGTCACAGACCACATGGAGCTTGCTGGTCATGCCCCCCTTGGTGCGACCAATCAGGCGAGGGGCACCCTCCTTGTTGAGACTGGACGCCGTGGAATGGGCTTTGACGTCAATGGCGTCAAGCATCAGCACCTCTGGCTCTGGGGCATCAGGCGGCTCTGCGCAGTCGGGTGGCTCTGCGGCATTGGATGCTGACAACTCGGAAAAGATCAGCTCAAAAACACCCTTGTCTCACCAGCAGCGGCAACAGTTGTAGATGGTTTTGTGGGGACCATAGGCCGGCCGGGGCATCCACCCAGCGCAGCCCCTTCTGAATGACAGGGATGATGCCGCTCAACACCTTGCGGTCCTCCACTCGCAACCCCATTCCTTGGGAAGCAAGGGGCGGATGCGATCAACCTGCTCCGCGCTGAGCCCCAACAACTGGGCCATCACCCATCCTCCTGCTGCTCTCTTGGGGGGGTCCCTCTGGTGAGAGGGTCATTCCCCATATGATGAGTCCTGACCCTAAGCTTTGCCCTGGGCATCAAAAAAGTGCCAGGCGTCTTGATCGGGGGTGACGGCGATGTTGTCCCCCAGCCGCACCGGCAGGTCCGCAGCAGCCCGCACCTGCACCAGATATTGACCTGCGGCAAGGCGGCAGCCCAGCAGTTGTTCATGGCCCAGCGCTTCAATGGCCATAACCGTGGCGGCCAGACCGTTGGGGGCAGGCCCCTGATCCTGGGGCGCCTGTGCATGGAGCGCCTCTGCCCGAATGCCAGCAGTGACCATGGGGCAGCTGCGCTGCGCCACGGCGGCCTGTAGACGTCCCGAAAGAGGCAGCGCCTGCCCGCCTAGCATCAAACCAGTGGGAGTCGGCATGGCGGGAAGCAGGTTCATGGGGGGATGGCCGATGAACTGGGCCACAAATTGGTTGACGGGCTGGTTATAGAGATGGCGCGGCGTGCCCACCTGTTGGAGTTCACCCTGGTGAAGCACAGCGATCCGATGCCCCATGGTCATGGCCTCCACCTGATCATGGGTGACGTAGATGGTGGTGGTCCCCAGTGTCTTCTGGAGTTGGGCAATGGCCAGCCGTGTTTCTCCTCGCAGCTTGGCATCCAGGTTGCTCAGGGGTTCGTCCATCAAAAACACGGCCGGTTCCCGGGCAATGGCCCGCCCCAGCGCCACCCGTTGTTTCTGGCCACCGGAGAGTTCTCGGGGCCGACGTTGTAGCAAGTGCCCCAGATCCAGCATGGTGGCCACCTCCTGGACACGCCGTTGAATGGCCGCTTCTCGCCGGGAGTGGACCCGCAGTGGGGGCGGCCATGGGGCCGTGCAGTGGGCCAGCCCGTCCTGGATGCGCTGCAAACCACGGCGGGGGCGGCTGCGCCGTAGACCAAACGCCAGATTTTGGGCCACCGAGAGATGGGGATAGAGGGCATAGCTTTGAAACACCATGGCCACATTCCGCTGGGCCGGGGAGAGACGTTGCACGGAGCGTCCTCCCACCAGTACATCCCCTCCACTGAGGGACTCCAAACCAGCCAGCAGCCGCAGAAGGGTGGTCTTGCCGCAGCCAGAAGGACCCACCAACACCAAAAACTCCCCATCGGCAACAGCGAGTTCAACTCCCTTCAACACCTCCGTTGCCGTCCCCCCGACCCGTGGCGGATAAGCCTTGCGGCAGCGGCGAAACTCAACACTGGCCATGGGTGGGGGAGGGAATCAGCCAAGGATATCGAACATTGGGGATGGGGCAGTCCTTCTAGCCATCCTCAGACCGCTGGGGGGGGCAGGGGTCCCTTGGGGGTTTTCCAGGCTTCCCTTAAGGTGATGCGGAGGAGCATAAAGAACCATCTCGGGCTCGACACAGCCTGATTCTCTCACCTTTTTCTGGCATGGGGAACGGTGTGTGCTGCATTAATGGTGGTCGTGGCAACTCCGACGCCGGGCTGGCGGGAGTGACCTTGACTGTCCCATCCTTGCTGTCCAACCGCCACCTTAGGGTCAGGCGTCAAAACTGCTCCTCCAACGGCTCCTTGGCTGGCCAGAAGCCAGTCCTTGCAGCCTGAGGAGACAGCAAGTAGGATTCATGGGTCGTTGGACTCTCTGTGATGCATTCGGATGTGACGGTCCCTGATGTGGTGACCTTGAATTCCTGTAGGCTAACAGGTAGTGGCCTGAAGCGCCGGTCAAAGCTATATCCAAACAATCAGCCCAATGACTATGAAGCAGCTTTTGATGCTGACACACTTTGGTATGACGTCATTCAGGTGGGGGGGCAGCTACAGCTGATCTGCCCCAAGCTGAATAACCTGACATCATCAGTGCGATCAGCAAAATACTGGATTGACGAGAGACCAACATCCCTTCTCCGCATCTGTTTTTACCATCGCTATGACGTGATTTTTTTGCGAGCATCATCTCGGCAAGTTAAACAGGTTACTGTAATCATTGGTTCTTGGAGAGGTCAGGCCAATGTTACTCAACATCAGCCACAGTTTTTTTCTGGGCTGAACACAGTAATTGCAATTCAGAAAAATAATAAACTAGATTGGATCGCTGACTTTCTTCGCTATCATACTCATCACCATGGACTTCAAGGAGCGATTTTTATGGATAATGGCTCTACGCTTTACTCTCCAGAAATCCTACATGAAATACTTCGTCAAGCGAATCTTGAAGCAACACTCATTGTTTCTGCTCCATTCAAATATGGGCCACATGCGCAATGGCTCAAAAATGCTATTTATGAGGAGAAATATCTGCAATGTGCACTTATAAATATTGTTCGCTTACGATATCTCTCTAAAGCTCGTGCTGTTCTGAATTGCGATATTGATGAACTAGTTCATACACCTAAAACGACTATTTTTGATCTTGCTGTAAGGAATCCTTTAGGCCTGGTCGTTCTGCCTGTTATCTGGCGGTATAGCCATCCCATGGATCCTGATCCAACACGACAAGCTACACATCGCTTTAGGCATTTTTCTTTTTTACCTGAACTTCAATCTGTCAAGTACTGTATTGTGCCTGAAGGCCCAACAAGCTGGCTCCCCTGGTGCTGGGATACCCATTGGCTATCTTTCCCGGAACTTGGGAATTCTTTCATCTTACGACTGTTTACTTATCATTGCATTAATCGGATTATTAATTATATCTTTAAACACATTTCGTTATTTTTTTATAAAAAGCATACTCTTCGCCACTGTTTCAGCACATCCACCGCCTGGAAAGCACACCGACGGCAAGCTCCCACCAGGGGACTCATTCTTGACGCCGAGTGGCAAGCAGCTCTGGACACAGTCTTTTGTCAATCATCGGGAGCCGTTACCAAGGAGGCTTCCATATCCCCAGCTCTGGATAAGGTCAGGAGAAATTAGAGATGGCAATTGTGTCGATGTTGACCTTGGGTTGGGCCAGGGAGTAGGCCGCCAGGCAGGAGGAGAGATGGACAAAGCCATTGGTGGGAGAGCGATGGTGGCTGTGCTCAACCCTATCCCCCGCTTCAACTGGGCAAAGAGGGTTTCGATGCTGGATCGTTTTCTCAGCACCAGCTTGTCCAGCAGGGGGAGGTGGTGGTTCTCCATGGGTGCGGCGAGGGCAGTGAGCAGGTTCAGACCCCGCTGCCAGAGGCGTTTCATGGGGGACTTGGCAATGTATCCCTTATCGTTGACTGCCTTGCCCCGTAGAGCAACGGTCAAGCACTCCAACAGTTGGCGGTCATCCGTATTGCTCCCTGTGACCTTGACGGCCATGATTTAGCCCTGGTGATTGATAAGCAGGCGGAGCTTGAAGCCAAAGAACCAGCCTATAGTGGTACGATCCCGTTGGGTCAGCCCTTGGAACACCCTGTTCCACCTGATCCGTCCGTTGTGACAGACCGCCAGCTTGGCGCTATCGACAAAGTGATCCTGGTTTTCTGGCCACGGTAACAATGGAGCAGGAGGTGAAAGAGCGGCAGGAGCCGTGGCATCAAGGCCACAAACCTGCTTTCTTTATCTGGGGAGATCAGCAAAGCAGTGGCGGAACTCCTGCTTCAGGCCGTAGCGGCAGAAGTACTTGAAGGCCACCAGGAAAAATTGCATCCCTCCTCCCATGGAACAGTCTGCTGGTCCAGGTAATCTCTCTCCAGGACTGACTTTCCCATGGTGAGACGACATCCCGCAAAGGGAAGCTGCCCAATTTTCATGGTGCCCCGGAATCAGGACTCATCAGCAGAAGAGAACAATGGCGGTCAAGAAGATGGCAGAACGGAAGACGTGGGCGCAGCCGCCGTAGCGGGTTGCAATGCGCCGCCAGTCCTTCAGTCGGGAAAAAAGATTCTCGACTTTATGACGCCTGCGATAGAACCTCTTGCTGTAATGGACTGGTTTCTTGCGACAGCGACGGGGCGGAATGCAAGGCGTGATGCCCTGCTGGGACGGCATCCTACGGATTTTGCCCCTGATCCCCCATCACCGTTGCCACAGGCGGCAGGTCTTTGCGCACCACATCGGCACTGGTGAAGTCACTGCATTGCCCCTTACGCAGGTGGAGTCGCAGGGGACCACCTTCGCTGTGGCAGACCCCATGGAGCTTGCTGGCCATGCCCCCCTTGATGCCACCAACCAGACGGGGGACACACCCCTTTGTTGAGGCTGGACGCCATGGGAGGGCTTTGACGTCAGTGGCGTCAAGCATCCGCACCTCTGGTTCTGGGGCATCAGGCGGCTCTGCGGCATCGGGTGGCTTTGCGGAATCGGATGCTGACAACTCAGAAAAGATCAGATCAAAAACACCCTTGTCTCACCAGTGGCGAAAACGGTTGTAGAGGGTTTTGTGGGGGCCATCGGCGGCCAGACCATCCACCCAGCGCCGCCCCTTCTGAATGACAGGGATGATGCCGCTCGACACCTTCCTGTCCTCCACCCGCTTCACACCCCGTTCCTTGGGAAACAAAGGGCGGATGCCATCAACCTGCTCCGCGCTGAGCCCCAACAACTGGGCCATCACCCCTCTCCTCCTGGTGCTCTCTTGGGGCTCCCTCTCTGCTGAGAGGGTCGTTCCTCATATTTATGAGCCCTGACCCTAGGGAACCTCTGAACAAGCCAGAGTCGTCCGCCATCAGGCTCCTGCTTCCCCTGTCTCTGCTGGGCTTCCCAAAGGCTCTCAGGGTCTCAAGGGGACTTGTTCAGAGGTTCCCTAGGTCTCCAGGCGTCCATGGGATTCATCATCGGGATCCAACTGCCCGGAGCGAATCAACATGGCATGGGAGCGGGCGCATTCTGCCTCCGCCTCCTCCAACCCCATGGCCTCAATAATCCAGGCAAGCTCATCCTGCTCGTCTTCGTCCAGAGTCAACCCATAGCGGTGTGCCAGAAGGATGGCTTGCTGTTGTTGATGGTGACCAGGAGCGCTGGGCGACCCATTCAGGCTCATGGGGACTTGCATTGGAATGGTGGAGCCAGCCTAGGAGAGGCTAGCTCAGCAGCCTTTGTGACAGTTGGTAAACACCTGCTGCACAAATCTAAATTAAACATGAATCTGAGAGTAGGCCTGCTGAACCCATGCCCAAGTTTTCTCTCTAAGGAGGTTTTATGGACAAACACGTCCTCCCTAATCGTCCCCCCACAGCGTTTGGTGGTGCCACTGGCTTGCGACTGGCGCCACCGGGGCTTCTTCAGGTTGACCGCTGGAAGCATCTCACTGAGGCGCCAGCCGTGGCCAAGCCCGACCCGGCCCAGTCACAGGCCTGTGAAGACAACTGAAGTCCGTTCACGTTGCCGACCACTGCTTTTTGGCCAGAGCACACTGTCCCAGTGCTCTGGCATGTCTTCCTGAGCCAAGGTGCGCAAGATACATGCGCCAACTAAAGCCTGCTGGTGACCCTGCAAGGTCATTGCGCAGGCAGTTCCGGGGGTGGATCAGATCCTGGTACGTCCTGCCGTCACTGCAAGGCTGTGACCACTGCAAAAAGCGGAAGACAAGCAAACAGCCCATGACGGAAAAGCCTCATGCCCTTTTGAAAGCCTTGCTGAGATCGGAGAGGGGGAGTCTTGTGTGAACCCCGCTTCCAGGTTTTCCTTAAGGAAAACCTGCTGGTCTGGACAACAAGACCAGACAGTTGCGTTCAGTACATCCCCCTTGGCAAGGCTGCCAGAGTAAGCCACCATGTGGACAAGCAGGCAAAGTCATCCCTCATCGCCACACCTGGGCCGACTTGGAACAGTGGTGAATCCTGCAGACCAGGGAAACGGTTGAATACATGTTCATCGTGATTGGTCCCTGGAAATAGATCCCGACCTCTCTGGTGTCCGGATAGGGATCTCCTGCCCACGGCCAAAATCCCGGTGTGGGGTCCCTCAGCCTATCCTTGGCCAGAGCCGTATCATGCACCATGACAGGACTGCTGAAGCAACCTTGCTTGGCCACACACTGCATGCCTCTGCGGCAAGACACCCATCTTTGGCTGGGCTGATAGAATATCCCCATGGCTGTCCGATTCCTTTTCCTTGTGATTAGAGCCATGGGCTTGGCGGACGGTTGATTAACCGCTGAGACCATGCCCCACGCAATCTCAACTATCTTCTCAGAGTTCAGATGGCACCCAAGGGAAGGTGGCCATGTTAAACTAAGACGTGTACCCATCGAATTTCTAACATGCTTCGAGGTTCTGACCTGCTGTCCAAAGTCAAAGAGTTGGGTCCTATTCCCAAATCAGAGGTGGTGCGTGCATGTGGCTACGTTAGTCCCCGCAAGGACGGCTCCCAACGTCTAAACTACACGGCATTCTACGAGGCACTGCTGGAGGCCAAGGGAATGAGCTTTGGTGGCGCTGGGGAAAGCGCTAGCCGTAGAGACTCAGTGGGCCGCAAGCTCAGCTACATTGCCAAGGTGCATTTCAACGGCAACTTGCTTGTGGGCAAGGCCTACACCTCTGTACTGGGGTTAAAGCCAGGGGATGAGTTTGACATCAAGCTGGAGCGGAAAGGAATCCGCCTGATCCCCAAGCATCGCTCAGAAGGCATGATGCCCGATACACCTGCCTCTGCCCCTGGTGAAGAGAGCGAAGCACAGGAAATACCATCCGCTTCCGCTCCGCTCCCTGAACCAGAGACCCCCATCTCTGTTGCCACCCCGGACGTTCCAGTGGCTCCCCCATCGGCACCTCCAGCACCTCCGGTTGCCCCATCACCAATCCCGCCAGCCTCACCAGTGGCCCCAGTGGCTGCCCCTGCTGCGCCTCCAGCACCTGGTATTTCTCCGGCTCCCCAGCCTGCGCCTGTTGCTGCCGCCCCCGCTCCGAGGAATCCGACCGGCACTGTTGCACAGCAGCCCGCACCAAAGCCCTCGCCCCAAACGTCTCCCATGGACTCCTGGGAGGATTCCTTGCGCAAGCTGGATCAATCCTCACGTCCAGAGCGTTGGGATGCTTAAGTGTTGGGATGCCCAACGTAAGCCAACAATTCCTGGTATGACCAGGAATTACTCCTGATCAGGGATCAGGTTCTTCCTGCTGAGGAGAACCTGGCCCCTCTTTTTTATGAGGCCCCAATCAGAAGGGGCAAGGGGGTGTTTTCCAGTCTTTGGTGTCTGGGCTGCAGATCCTACCGAATGGTGTCAATGGCTTTGGCCAAGTTGAAATCTCTCTCAGTTAAGCCACCGGCGTCATGTGTGGTGAGCAGCACTGTGCAACGTCCCCAGCCAATTTCCAGGTCAGGATGGTGACCCTGACCTTCTGCAAGATGTGTGATGGCTTGTGCAAAGGCCATGGCATCCACAAAATTCCTGAACGTTCCACGGAGAACCAGGTGTTTGCCTTGCCGTTGCCAGCCCGTACCAAGCTCCTGCAGTTTACTGTTGATTGCCGCTTCCTCAAGTGTCATGGCGAGAGATCCCTAGCTGATGTGAGCAAATTCAGTATGTCATACAGCAGGCTGAAGCTGGCCAACGAACAATGCCCCTGGCCACCAGTGTGACCAGGGGCTCTTGTCGGGTCCGGGATATTCGGAACCTCAGCGATCTGTCATGACTGCCGCTGCCAGGGGCAGGGCAAAGACATGTTAGGAGGCTTTCTCCGCAAACCGCAGACCCTTGATGGTACAACCGTGGGACACAAGCACCTCCTCCCGATGGGGGATAAGTCTCAGCCGGCAAGGCTTTCGGGATGATCTGCACTTTCCAAAGGAACAGGCCATCCCACCTGCTGCTGAGTGAACAGCCATAGCTTACCGGAAAACCCATTTGCCATGGGCTGGTCTTCCGTTCTCCTAGAGAGCGTTACCACGTGGGAGGACCTCTTCAGGGAATAGGAAGCGTTCGTGAGGCTGGTCTGCGGTAGCCATCCAGGCGCGCAGGCCTTCGTTGAGGAGAATGTTCTTGGTGTAGAAGGTTTCAAATTCAGGATCTTCG
>JAJDUS010000037.1 GCA_022826535.1 Prochlorococcaceae cyanobacterium jk18x1bzbins.87 | reverse complement strand
GCAGGTCGCAACAGGGTCGCCTCTTCCCCCTCTTCCCTCTTCCCATCAGGCTTCCCACAGCACTCAACCAAGGCAAGAGGATCTTCCCTCCAATCCCCTTATACAGAACTCGGGTTATATAGGTAACAGGTAAATGGAATCATGTCTCCAGGGACCATTTGGATCACGCAGGCCAAGCCTGGCTTTCGATTGGGCGGCAAGATCACTACCCTCCAGAAGTTCATTCATGTAGTCTGCCTCTTCCGTGACAAATTCCTTCAGCGTCTCCCGCTCCACAACATCCTTGGCCTCAATGGAGGGGTCGCCGTGATGAATGTTTTCAGCACCAAGATCAATAAGGTGCGCTTCGGTGAGATCAAATCCGCTGCTCAGGATGATCGGAGCTCCCGCTCCTGCCGAGTTGTAGGCAATGGCATGACCCTAAGCTGCAGGGATACCGGGCTGTCCACCGAATGAAAACGCACCGTCCGGTTCTTTAGCCGATAACCTGGCAGCGATCCTGCCAAAAGCCTGGCCGGCAACAGTAGCATCAGGAGATGCCAGACTTGCCATCTCACCGGCAGAGACGCCCAGGCCGGAAAGAATCGCTGCGTAAACCTGCGGTTTGAGTTGCCGGGCCGATAAGGACTGATCTTTTGCGTGAATGTATAACCGACCGCCCAGTGTCAGCGTTGTAAGATAGGCGGAGCCCGAGTAGTAGGAGTAGTAGGGACCGTTCTCCATTCTCCCGATGCAGGCGGTGTGCCAGGTGTCTGCGTCGGTTTCCGTGATCAGCTTGATGTAATCCAGAAGGAATTTTCTCAGAAGGCTGCGGTCACGCTCTACGGCTTGGGCCGTGACCGACGGATTGGTCACAGCCTCAGAAAAGCCCCGAGCAGGAGCTGGGCAGCTACCCATGGACTGGGCAAGGGCTCCCTGAGCAAGCACCGCCGGGGAGAGCGACAACAGCAGCCCGAACAGGGCTGGAAGCAGTCTGCGCCGCAGTCGTCCGATTATGGAGCAGCAGTCAGAATGCTACCAGAAAACTCCGAATTTTCGGAGAGCTGTAAAGCTTGACTGCACGGCGAATTGAGCTTGACTGGCTGAAGCCTAACCTTGGGCCCCTCAACCTGCAAGGTCCAGGGGCGCCTCAGGCCTGTGCATCTCAATCAGCGGTGCTGATCCGGCGGATGGGGGCAAGGCGGGGATCCAGCACCTTGGTGGGGGACTTTTTGTCGAACTTCACCGCCAGGAAGAGCTTGTTTCCTCCACCGAAGCAATGGGTCACCTGCCCCTTCCCAAACTGCTCATGTTCCAGCACATCTCCGGCACGCCAAGCGATCTGGGTGGCCATGGGGGCATGGGACACTGGCTTGTCCTCTGGCCGATCACTGCGTAGCAGCTTGTCCCGGTGGACCTGACGGCGCAGGAACACCCCGCTGCTGCGGGGCCGCTGAATCTCCACCACCTGCTCCGGCAATTCCTCCAGGAAACAGGAGGGCGGGGCAGCCTCCCGCCCCCCACCCCAGAGGCGGCGCGCCTGGGCATGGAAGAGGTGCAGCTCATCCTTGGCCCGGGTGAGCCCCACATAGCAGAGGCGCCGTTCCTCCTCCATGGCGGCTGGATCCTCCATGGCCCGGTGGTTGGGGAACAATCCCTGCTCAAGACCAACCAACGCCACCAGAGGAAACTCCAGCCCTTTGCTGGCATGAAAGGTCATCAGCACCACCCGATCCCCCTTGGGGTCCTTTTTGTCCTTGTCCATGTCTTCGCTGTCGAGGGCAGCGGAGGTGAGGAAATCCCGGAGTTGGGGTGTGTCAGCTTCTGCCTGGTATTGCAGCGCCGCATTCACTAACTCCCCCAAATTATCCAGACGCTCTCCTGCCTCATCAGTCCCCTCGGCCTTCAACTGGGCCATGAGGCCACTGTCTTCAATCACCCGTTGCACCACCTCCGCTGGGGCCATGTGTTGCACCTGCTGTTGTAAAGCGTTCACCAACTCCACAAACTGGAGCACGGAGCGGGCGGAGCGGCCCGCCAGGGTGCGAACCGAGTCGGCATCAGAAAGGATCTTCCATAGGGGAACCCCCAATTGGGTGGCGGCATCCGTGAGGCGCTGGAGGGTGGTTTTGCCAATGCCGCGCCGGGGAACATTGATGACCCGCAACAGGCTGATGCCATCCGCCGGATTGAGCAAAAGCCGCAGATAGGCCAGGGCGTCCTTGATTTCCCGGCGGTCATAGAAGCGTAGACCGCCCACAATGGTGTAGGGCACGGAGGAGCGCACCAGGGCCTCCTCCAGTACCCGGGACTGGGCATTGACCCGATAGAGGACAGCCATGTCCCCCCACCGCAGCCCAGGGTTCCTCTGCCTGGCCGCCAGAATGGTTTGTGCCAGGGCATCGGCCTCAGCCAACTCGTCATCACAACAGGTGAGCTGGATGGGGCGGCCCCGATCCCGGGTGGGGTGGAGGACTTTCTCGATGCGCTCATGGTTGTGGGCAATCAGCCCATTGGCGGCTTCCAGAATGGTGGCGGTGGAGCGGTAGTTCTTTTCCAGCTTCACCATGGTGCGGGTCTCCCCATCCCCCTGCCCATCCCCGAAATCCCGCTGGAAGTCCATCAGGATGGTGAAATCAGCGGCCCGGAAACTATAAATGCTCTGGTCAGCATCCCCCACCACAAAGAGGGACCGATCCTGCCATGGCCCACCATCAGCGCTGGGGAGGGGGGCGCCATTGGTGGTGAGCAATCGCAGGAGTTCGTATTGGGTGCGGTTGGTGTCCTGATATTCATCCACCAGGAGATGCTGAAACCGTTGGCGCCAAAAATTGCGCACCTGGCCATTATCCCGCAGCAACTGCACGGGGATCAACAGCAGGTCGTCAAAATCCAGAGCATTGTTGGCGGCCAGGGCGCGGCGGTAGCCGTGGTAGGCCTCGGCAATTTTGCGGCCCCGGCTGCCCGGGTGGGCTGCGGCATAGGCCTCCGGCAGGAGGCCCTGGTTCTTGGCCTTGCTGATGGCCCAGCGCACCTGTTTGGGATCAAAGGAACGGTGGTCCAGGTTCATCTCCTGGATGACGATTTCCTTCAACAGGCTGCGCACGTCCTGCTCGTCGTAAATGGTGAACTGGCGGGTCCAGGTGAATCCCTCCGGGTCCCGGTAGTTGTGCATTTCAAGGCGGAGGAGCCGGGCGAAGAGGGCATGAAAAGTGCCAATCCAGAGGGGCTTGGTCACCTCGTGGTAAATCCGGCTGCGCAACTGCCGTTGTTGCGGTTCCGTCAAGGTGGTCCAGGGCTGACCATGGCTATCCGGGGCCCGCTGCTGGGCCAGCAGCAGTTCCAGGCGTTCCTTCATCTCCCGGGCCGCCTTGTTGGTGAAGGTGACCGCCAGGATGGCCTCCGGCTCCACGCCATGGTGGCCCAGAAGGTGGGCAATGCGGTGGGTGAGCACCCGTGTTTTGCCGCTGCCGGCGCCCGCCACCACCAGCAGAGGACCGCAGTGGTGAACCGTGGCCTGTTGTTGGCTGCTGTTGAGATGATCCAGGGTGCTCATCCTGCTCCTGGTGATGTTGACAGTATGGTGCTGCAGTTCAACGCCAGCGCCGCAGCCAGCGTTTCCAGCGGACGCCCAGGGGCCTGGGGGCGGAGCACAGGGGCTGATCTCCGGCTGCGAGGCGGTCCCAATGGGTATTCACCTCTTCCAGCACCTGGCCAAGCTGCTGGTGCTGATGGTTGCCGGCTGGCGCCGGGGCGGGGGGTGGTGGCGTCTCCATGCGGCAGATGGCCTGGATGCGCTCCACATCTGCCGCCAGTGTACCCGCACCGATCTGGAAGCAGTTGACACCGGGGGTGAGGTGGTCTGCCAAGGCGTGATTCAGGCTGGAGAACACCACACAGCCGCAGGCCAGCGCCTCCAGAGGGGGCAGGCCAAACCCCTCGCTCACCCCCGCCTGATTCCAGTGGTCAGCGGAGTCATAGAGATAGACCTTGCTACGGTTGAACAGGTCCTCCAGACGGTCCGCCCAGCCCTCTTCCACATGGACCCGCAATCCCCGTTCCCGCAGGGCTGGCGCTAGAGTGTGGAGCACATAGGCGCTGGTCTTGCGGCGCTGCACCAGCACGTCAAGATCACGGACGCCGCCACGGTTGTGGAAGGCTGGATTGAGCCCATTGGGCAGGAGGAACAGGGGATTACGGGGCACCTCTGCTCCCCAGTAGGCCATGGTGTTGCGGCTCACCGCCAACACAGGAACCCCGGGCGGTAGACGGAAGCCGTAGCCACTGCTGTGGGCATGGTAGGCCACGGCGCGCCCCCGCAGCCGCCGCAACAGCCGCGGCACATGAAAACCCCAGCTCACCAGCCAAAGAGATGCTTGACGATCAAGGCTTGCCGGCTGCTGTCGCAGCACGTCGTCCAGGAAAGCGGCATCCGACTGGCGCTGCCCATAGGTGACCACCTCCGTCGGCACCAGCGCCTGGGCCATGGCCGCCAACTGGAGCTCCACCGCCAGACCGCCACATTGAAAGCGCGGCCCCGTCCCAGGGAGGAGCACCTTGAGGGGACGTAGGGACACCTCCCCCGATGGCCCCCAGCGGGAGGCCACCAGGGGAGAGGAGGGGTGGAACCGCACCGGCTGGTTGTGCTGGCTTTGGATCAGGCTAGTGGGCAGGATGATCTCAAGCCACGGTGGCGGTGGCTCCGCTTTCCGTGCTGCCAGCCCGTTGGCGGCGGGTGAGGAAACCAAAGAGGGTCTTGCCAATGGCCAGGATCAAATTGCCCTCCAACTCCTTGAACACATGCATATTGAGGCCAAAGGCATGGTTGGCCTCCTCCACGATGCGCTCCGCAGTGGCCTGATCAATGGGCAGGCTGTCCATTTTGGCGCGATACATGACCTTGAAGGCCTTCTCGTCGGCAATGGTGTCGAAGTTGTAGAAATTGACCCCATCCCGATCCCCCAGGTTCAGGGCCTTCTGGGCGATGGTTTTCAGGATTTGCCCGCCGGAGAGATCCCCCATGTAGCGGGTGTAGGCATGGGCCACCAGCAATTCCGGTTCCTGGGCAGCCACCTGGTGGATGCGCTCCACATAGGTCTTGGCTGAGTCCGAGGGCTGCACCTGGCTGTCCCAGTTCTCGCCGTAGTAGTAGGTCAGGTCCTGGGCCAGGCTTTGCTTCCGGTTCAGCTCGTCAAACACAATGGGACCCACCACGGGATGGTTCTTGAGCTTGGCCATCTCCTCCTCCATGGCCCCGTAGACGAAGTAGAGATCACTCACCAGCTTGCGGTAGCTGGCCTTTTCCACCACCCCCTTGAGGAAGCAGCTTACAAAGCCGGTGTTTTCGGCCATGGTGTGGGACTTTTTGGTTCCCTCCTTGAGCATTGGGGCCAGGGCAATAGCCATGGGACAGAAAAATTGACAATGGTGCCCAACGCTACAGCGAAGCCCTTGAGATCCAGCGCTGCCAGTTATGAAGGTTCACCTGGGGAACGGATGTGACCTATTGTTAAATTAGACCAGACCAACGATGTCGCAGGGGTTGAATGATGGTTCCCCGTGGGGAATTGCTGGGTGGTCTGGCCCACCGCCAGCAGGCTATGCGCCCTGGCGGCCAACTGTCATTGTGGGAAGCGGGCTGCATGGGGGACTAAAGTGACTCCAGATTAAGATATGACCACAGACACCAGCGTTCCCCGTCCCTGTTGTGCGTGTCCCCCTCGCCAGCGTCTGAGCAGCCCCAAGAGCAACACACATCGACTGCCAGGCTGATTTGCTAGGATCAAGCACACAGCGAAAACCTCGTTCAGGAGGGGTAGGTCATGCAGCCATCCGCCAAGCCGATTGGATCGTCAATCATGGGGCAACAGCACTTCGGGAGCGTACTCTTCAACTGGATTACCCGGCAACTGGACAGGGCGCAGACTACGCAAGCCTTCCCGGACACAGCCGGCCTGAGCAAGAGAAGGCAATGGATTCTCGCGGACCTGGATCTGGAGCCAATCCTCATCAAAGCCATGGATGCCGAAGAAGGCCACGGCTGGACATTGGATTTTGCCTGGCAGGTGGCTCAGGAGTATCGCCGCTTCCTCGTTCTGTGCCTTGAACACCCGTCGGATCCAATCGTGCCCTCCAGCCTTGTTGACGACTTCTGGCATCTCCACATCCTTGATACCCAGAAGTACATTGAGGATTGCCACCACTGCTTCGGCTCCATGCTCCATCACTTCCCTTACTTCGGGATGCGGGGAGATCAGGATGCGGCTAATCTACGCAAGGCATGGCTAAAAACATTGGCTTTGTACCAGTCCACATTTGGCACGGCAGCCCCCGAACATCTATGGCCCCACTCCAACCGCTGCCCCAATTGCGGCCGCCGTTGCAGAGGCCCTGCCCATGACGTCTTTGATGGCAAACGCCCGAGGCTGGCTGACTTGGGGCTGAGCCATGGGAAAGGCGCTGGGCTCTCTTTGGTGGGTGTAGTACAGTGACGAAATTATGGAGGGGCCTTTGCAAAAACTGGCAAGTTCTCATTGGACTGGCTTGGTTTTTTGGTACAGGCTCACTGCCATTTTGGGTTCCTTCTGTCTTGCCAACCTTGAAAGTTTCTCCTGAGTCTCTAAGAGGATTGGGCTTGTACTTACTGGGAACAGGAACTGCTCCCTTGGGCCTTTATTTAACGTATAGTCGTACTGCGTCTTTGAGATCACAAACAGACAATGAAAAAGATAAAAACGTTACAGATGCTTTTGCTAAATCTGCAGAACTATTAGATAGCAAGAGCCGTGCAGGCCGACAAGGAGGCATTTATGCTTTAGAAAAAATTGCAAAAGACAATCCCGAACGACATTCAACAATTATGAAAATAATGATATCTTATATTCGAGGAGAGACCTATCAGAGGTTTCATGAGCGCCTTAACGAAGAAGACCTTATTGATAAGCTAGCCAAGGAGCCAATGCCTTCAGATATTGAAGCAGCTATAGAAGTTGTCAGAGAACGACAAACCAATAATGATGAGTCATTGAAAAGTGATGAAAAGAAATCGTTTAAACCCAAATTTGATCTATCCAATTCTTATGTTTTTAATGCTGACTTTAGTGCTACTAATCTTTCTAATACTAACTTCTCGGATAGTATAATGTTTGGATGTCGCTTTGATAGAACTGACTTATCAGAATCGTCTTTTGTCTCATCCAACTTACAAGGATCTTCATTCGTAGGCTCAAAATTTAAAAAGTGTGAATTTAAGAAAACTAATTTCCAAGAATGCGATTTATCTGGTTCGGAGTTTGAAAATTGCGATCTAACTGATGTAAAAAATCTAACACAAGAACAAATTGACAGCGTAAAAGTTGATAGAGCCACAAAATTGCCTAGGGAAACGCTGGAGAACCCCGATTCAAGCCAATAGGGCACCACGAGAAAAGGCAAGATAAGGAATCAAGAAGAGAAAGTAGCTATAGGAATAGGTGAGTAAAATGAGCATGGAACTCCCATGATTCCCCCCAGGGACTTCCAGGATTTCCTGGGGCACTCGCAATCCTCTTAACGATACGCCTTCCCGTAAGACATCTCTATGAGATCAGCAAGAGCTGATGGGGCAATGTTCAAAAGATTTCCCAC
>JAJDUS010000053.1 GCA_022826535.1 Prochlorococcaceae cyanobacterium jk18x1bzbins.87 | reverse complement strand
GGGAATCCTTTCATTAGCCTCTATTATATCACGGCTTAGAGCAGTTGTCAAGCACTTGGTTGAATTGATTGCTTTTGATTCAAATAATAAGGCGTTTGTCTTCTTACAGCAAGTAAATATCAAAATCGTCTCAGACTTGAGGCGTACTTGCTGTGAGGGGATAATCGCCTTTTGCTTTTCCCCAAGCGTTGATGCCCCAATACCATAGATCACTATCCCATTTGGATTCTGCGGCCATAGCATCGGCCAGGTCCAGGCCCCATGCCGTGTTGTTTTCAGCCGCTTGATTGATATTCCGCAACATCTCTATACGGTCATATTCAAAAGATTTTCTTAGTTTATTAGGACGATAAACTAGTAAATCAGGTAACCATTCAGCCGCTGGCTTTGCCAACAACTCTTCAACACTCCAAAGACTTTTAACTTGTTTGAGTCCGCTGAAGTAGAAAAGAAAATCTGGGTGCTCATAAGATTGAAAATCAGGATTCTGTGCTTGCATATTATCAAGTTCCTTTTTGACCAGATCACATTTTGGATCAGCTTTGTGTAGCCAGGAAAACCAGTTAAAAGAGCAGATGCAAGACAATAGGTGATCATATTTTAAGAAATATTTATAAATTTCTTGGATAAGCTCCTTTCTTTGTTGGCAACCGACTTCTGGATACACGCAAGCAGCCATACGAAAGATCTCGTGATGGGCTAAGTATTCGTTGACACGAAAATGCTCAAGTAACCAAGCCATTTTATCATCCGCAGAAAGATCTTGCCTCATATTGGTGGTGTGGATTGCTAGACGCCGCAATAATGGCGGGTCAGAATTGATGAAACGGTTGCACCAGTCTTTTGCAGTCACTGAGTCATTGATAGCCAGCCACTCCAAGCAATCTCGTGTCACATCAATAAGTAAGTCAATTCTATAGGAATATTGATCTTGCTCATGGGGCTCAATTGCTGATCGGAGAGAACTATCAAGATCTCTCTTACAATTACCTTGATTCCATGCAATTCTTGCTGAATGGCGTTCCTCTAGCCGCATGGTGGTTCGCTCCAATAGAGCATAAGCGATGTGAGACAAATTGGTCTCTAAGTACTTTTCCCAGAGCTTTTTCATCTCGTAATTCCAAAAATTATCTCTGTGCTCAGAAACTGGTGAAAACCAAACCAGCCTTGCAGTAATAGCGTCATACACTTGCAGAAAACTCTGAAACAACTCAGCTTCTATGCAGTGCTCTGCTAGCCTTAATAGGCAACATTTATAGCGATCCATAGAAATCGATGAGATGTCTTCAGCAGGACTCATAGGGATGCAATTTATCAAGATATGTACCCATTGCGAGAGCTTTTGTGAATCTAATGGATTATCTTTAACGTAACCTAGATTTAAGGCGAATTCTATCCATAAATACCGATTTATCTTATAATGATAACGACAGATTACTGAGAATAACTCATTAAAATGAGTTCTAGCAAACTGGACTGCCAACCATCGAGATAAAAGAATATCCCGACCCTCAAGTTCCCCTTCACTGAAGAGACACTTTAGGTAGCCCTGATCATCAAGCCAGGCAATCCACTTGGGAGATTTAGCAGCCGTAACAAAGAGCGGCGTAAGTTCCACACTTGTCAAGGCATGATCAATGGTGTCACTAGCCTCATCGTTAATAATAGGTGGCTCTCCCTTGGCTATCCTGACAATCTCCTGTTGCCAGTCAAGGACGCCACGGCGCCCGAAATTTGCCAAGCCCTTCACTGACATATCTAAACCAACAAAGTCATGTTTGTTTTCTTGAGGAAACACGATAGGTTTAATCCCCATTCTGCGCCAATGATTATGATCACGATCACCGTTTGCGCTGCCAACAAGTGCAAAACGCCTCTCTGCGCCATCGGGCGGCAATGATGGCGTCAAGTAAGTCATAATGGTGTCACTGTGGCTGTAGCCGACGAACAGCACGGTGTACTCAGTAAAGAGAGAAACCAGAAAGCGGCGTGCCCAGCCATCTTCTTCCGTCAGGTAAGCGCGGCCAAAATCATGATGGGTCAGCACCATCTCCTCCGGTTCGTTGACAGAGCCATGGAGATGAACAATGCCCTGAAAGCGACTGCCTGGTGGTAGCGCTGGAGCTTCAAAGACCTTGGGCTGAGTTTGGAACAGATCCCCTGCCTTTGCCGCCTGCTCAAACAAACAGTCAAAGTTGGTGGTGACGGCCCGCACCGGACCAGTTTTCTTAAAAAGACGCAGCAGGTTCCGGTGGAGTGCATTGGGTTTCAGGTTATCCCGCTGCAAAATTTCAGCGGCCCGCTGGTGGACCTGGACTTCACGGTCTTTTAGCCGCCCCAGGAATTGATCGTCAGTTTCAGACCCTGCGATTGATTCACCAGTCCCTTCAGCCACCCGCTCAGCCAACTTGCGAAAACTGGGCAACTCAGCCGGTGGCCCCATGGACACCCCAGCGCCAGCAAATACCACCAGCCGCCCATCTCGAAGAGCATTCAGCAGTGGTTCAGGGAAAATAACGTCCTTGATCATCATGGCGCTCCTCCTGGGGTTGGCGGTGGTACTGCTTGCATGATTGTGGTCTCCTTAGCAGGATGTAGGGCGTGTGGTTCTCCTTAAGCTCCCCCCCGCTTTCTGCTCAAGCAAGCAGTGGAAGTTGGTGGTGGTGATCCGGCCTGGATCAGTGGCGTGGAAGAAATGAAGCAAACTTCGGTACGCTGGAATGACACTGGATTGTTGAAGTGTAGCAGCTTGGTGGCCAACTGGTGGCTCTCCTTATCTTTGCAGTCTTCCAGCCGCCCCAGGAACTGATCTTCAGTTTCGGATTCCACGACCTTGCCATGGTCCTTTCTTGCCCTGGATTGACCGGTCCCGTCAGTCACCCGCTCAGCCAGCTTGCGAAAACTGGGGAGCCTGGCCGGTGGACCCATCGACACCCCAGCGCCAGCAAACACCACAAGCCTCTCACCTCGAAGAGCATTCAGCAGCCCAGCAGGAAAATCAACGCCTTTAATCTTCATGGCGCTTGCTCTCCCAGGCTTGGCGGTGACCCTTGCACTGTTGCAATCTCCTGGTCTGTGAGTCCGTAGAGTGAATAAACTAGCCGGTCAATTTCTGCTTCTAACGCGCTGGTGTCGGCTGTTGGGTTGGTGGCTTTGGCTTGTAGAATGTGATCCATCAACTCAATAAAGGGCTGCTGCTTGGTGGCGGAAATTTTGAGAATGGGGATTTGCTCAACTGTATATCTTATCCAGCGCGTTACACCCATACCTGAATTCAAGGCTGTGTGTTTCATAAACCAAGTTATCAACTTGGAATTGAGTGCTGCAGACAGATACTTGAGATGTTCACCTGTCATCATAAAGACGGTATTCAAACAGAACATTTCATCTTCTCCGTATGCAAATCTGCCATGGTCAGTCAAATCCATCCAAAATAACTTCTTCTTAGCGAAGTCATTCAAATAATTGTCTTTCGGATTATTGTCAAGTTCCAACCAATGATGCTGACCATTGTAATCCTGGTTAGTGCTAGATTTTCTGGATCTAGAATACCTGCACTGTCCTCGTAAGCGCAGTTTCTCTTCATACTGCAACAAGTGACGGTATATAGCAGGATACTCTTCTGGGAGCGTTTGATAGCTGCCGAATTTGACGACTATCAGCCACCAGCCAGCCCACTGCGCTCGGTAGCACTGAATGTCGCGCCCCCGCAGCACAGGCTTGATGACCTCGGCAGACCTGGCATCTTCTGATATTAAAGCCTCTTTGATGATATTGTCAATAATAAAAGCCTGATTGTAGCCTGTTTTAATTCCGTAGTTGATGCTGACATCCCAGTCCTTCAAAGGAGTTCCTTTATTCTGCATTTTGTCCAAGATCCCACGCTCCACAACGGAAAGAATCCCCCAAGGAGCATTACCTTTCGGCAACACGTTGCCCCACAGATGGCTGGGGGGCGGAAAGTCCGTAGTCTTTACTTGGTCCAGGTCTATAGCCGGGAAAGCCTTACCATTGCCGCCGTGCCGTAGCACCAGAATGCTGGAGTCAACAATGGCCGACTCGAAAACGTCTTTACCCAACTCCAACAGCGCCACAGGGGTATGGTTTTCCCCCAAGTAGCAGCGAGTTTTCTTGCCGTATTCAGCCTTGAGCCAACTGTTGGAGGTGATGTAAGCCAGGATGCCTTGCTGTGGATGCAGCATTTGGCAGCCTCGCTCATAGAAGAGTTGATAAATGTCACCAGTTCTAGCAAAAGTCACATAACCAGCATTCTTGTAAAGATTTCCCAGCTTGCCGCCGTCTTCCTGCAACTGATTATACGGCGGATTCCCAATCACCACATCAAATCCATCGGCCACGCCAAACATATAGCCAGCATCAAACCAGTCTGTGCTGGTGTTTTGATCGTAGGGATCCCAAGTGGCGATTTTTTCAGCGTCCACTTTCCCCATGCCAATGGTTTTGAGTTCCGTGGTCAGATTGTCCCGCAGTTCACGGTCTTTTGTCTGGCAGTTCAGTTTGCAAGTTCGTGTTTTGGCGTGGAAATAGCGCTCCCGATTGGCCCGCAACTGCTTTTCCAGGTCCTGGGTGCGTGATGAGGAGATCACCTCCTGCTCACCCCCTGCCAAAGCCAGCAGCGTGTTGGCCGCCACAAAACGGGTTTCCAGGTTGGGCAGGGGTTTGATGCCGTAATTATCGCTGGGGTTGTGGTTGGGTTGTTGCTCAATGGCCAGGGAGATGAAGAAGCGCAGCTTGGCGATTTGGCAGGCAATGGTCTGAATGTCCACCCCAAAGATGCTGTTCTGGATGAGGTAGAGCTTGCGGCCAAAATCCGAACCTTTGTAGCGTTCAAAGGTGGTGCTGATATCTTGTAGTTCCGCCTCCCGACTTTGTTGGTTGCTGGTGTCAAAGGCCGCTGCTGCCTGGTCTTGGGCCATCCGCTTTTGCAGGGCTTGCCACCGCTTGTTGTGCGGGTCAAGCCGTTGCAGGGCCAGGGTGAGTTTATGGAGGATGCCCATGGGGAAGGCGCCGGAGCCAACTGCCGGATCAAGCACTTTCAGCTTGGCAATGGCCTCCACAATGTGCTGGGCCTCAGCGTCTCCAAATAGATCTTGGGCATCATCAAAGGCGTCTTCATAGTCCAGAAGATAGTGGAGCCGATCACGCAAGAATTTCCCGTCCTTGTCAGCGGGCTGCAGCTTGCTGGCCAGGCTGGCCACCAGTGCTTCCTCCACCATGTAATCCACCACTAGGCGGGGAGTATAGTAGGAGCCGGTTTGCCTGCGGACGGTCTTCCGGGTTTCCGGGTTCACGGCAGCCAGCAGGTTTTCAAACACTTTGCCCAACAGCTCCGGATCCAGGGCCACATCCTGTTCAATGGGGGTGTTTTCCTCCACCGTGAATTTATAGCGGTTGAAGATGGTCACCAATCCATCATCAGCAAAGAACAGGTGGTTGGGAATGCTCAGCAGGTGGCGGTGGTCGGGGTTGTCCGAGAAGCAGTCAATGCGGTAACCACCGGCGCCGGTGGCGTCGAAGCTATCCAGACAATCAAAGAGGCCGCCATTGATAAAGGGCGTTTTCTCGAAAAGTTTCAGCAGGCGTTCAGAATCAGCAATCTCGTCTTTGTGGCGGTAACGGGAGAAGTCCCGATGGGTGCGTTGTGTCTGTGTGCTGAAGCCCCGGTTCTGAATCTCGGTGTTGAGGGTAGCGAAGAACAGGTTTTGCAACACAGCGCGGTAGTAGGAATCACCCCCGCACCCGGTCGTAGTTTTCAGGAGGGAATGCATCTCTTCCTCAATAAATAGCTCCTCCGCCACAAGCCCTTTCTCTTTGATGAACCACACAAACAACAGGCGGGTAATGAGGCGAATAATGTGTTCCTCTTTGGGAATGGTCCTGGTCTGGTCAGTGGGAACCCTGGTACTTTGTACGGCCCGCTTGAACCACTCAAACAGGTCTTTATAGAAGCACTTATTGAGTTCCTGGGTGTCCAGGGTGTTGAGCAGGGCCTTCAGCAGGCTGTCAAAGTTGGCTGGTTTCTTGTGGCTATCCATCCACTCCAGCTGCTTGGCAAGAGAAAGCCCAGCCAGAAGATCCAGATGGGCGCGGTGGGGCTTGTGGGGGTCAATGTCCCGAATGAGGGACACACTGCCCAAGACGTGCCTTTTCTTATCCCGCTTGTGTTCACGCCGATGAATAAAGGCGAGGGTAACCTTGCTTTGCTGGCCCTGGCCGGTGCGGAAGAGCACAAAGGCAGGCATGGAGAAGCGCTTGTTGATTTCCCTGGTAAATCCGGCGTAGTGGGTTCGAGAATAGCTTGATTCCTTGAGTTGAGCCACCAGGAAAAGATAGCTTTCGTCGTTATCTTTACCAAAGTTTTTTGGATAAGTCGATTCGCCTTGACTGCTCTCTGGCATTTCTTCCTTTATTTCCTCATCTGTAACTTGGAACAGGATATGAACCGCCGTCGTGTTCTTACGAAAACTTTTTTCTGATTCCGTTTCCTGTTTTGGTGCCAGGAATTGCCCAATAAAGTCCTCAACATTGCCCGTCTGCTCCTCCAGCACCCGTTCACTGCGGTAACCCAAAACGCCAAACAACGCCTTGGCAGCCGTGGGGAGGTTCTCCGTGGCCAGCGAGGCCAGGGCAGCAGCGATGTCACTCCGTTGCGTCATGGCGCCTCCTTGATCACCAGCCAGGTGACCAACTCAAAATCACTGGCGGCCCGCGGCGCTTCCGATGCCCGCGGCAGCTTGAAGCCGGCAGGGCCGGAAAGCCCCAGACCAGCGGCTTGCTGGTGATTATGGGCTTGGCAAATCTGGTCAATGCAGATGTTCAAGAGCTTCTCATAATCGTCCATCTGGCGGCCGTTTTGGGTGTCCTGGTCGAAGCGTTGACAAATCTCCTGGATGGGCCGGGTTTGGCCAGCCGCGGCGGCCTCAAAGGCCATGAGGATGTTCCGGGCACTGCCGCAGCCATAGCGGATGGTGCCACTATTCCGGATGTAGACCAGGTAATGGGGATGCAGGGGGCTGGCGGGGCGGTGTTGGTTGTCTGTGCTGGCGTTGCGCTGCCGGAGACAGAAGATGACGCCAGGCTGGGCCTTCTCGTCCCCGGTGACGGCATACACGCCGGGGGGCATGGCCTCCAGGGCGGCTTTATTGCGCTCCAGGTAGCGCAGCAGTTGGGCAACAAAATCATCCAGTGTGAAGTCAGCCAACACCGGAGCATCGCTGAGGTCGTCCAGATCGGGGATTTCATCCCGGAGCTTGAGCAGTTGGGCATCCCGGAACCGCAGGTCTTGCGCCATGTCCTCCTCGCTGAAAGGGTCCTCATCGCCGCTGGCGGTGACATCTGCCAAAGCCATGCGGGCTTGCACCCGGTTTTGCAGACGTAGATAGGTCTCCATGTCCTTCGTGGGCCAGTAGTTCACCATGCACACAGATTTTTTGTTGCGGCTGCCGATGCGATCAATGCGGCCAAATCGCTGCACCAGCCGTACGGGATTCCAATGGATGTCGTAGTTCAAGACGGTGTCACAGTCTTGCAGATTTTGCCCCTCGGAGATACAGTCCGTGGCCAACAACAGGTCAATGGAGCGGCCAGAACCGGATTCGCCGCGCTGACGGGCCATGGGGGCAAAGTCCGTCAAGACGGCATTGAAACCGTTGGGGCCACAGGTGGCGTGGATCTCGTCACCAGAGACCATGGCCATGATGATGCCCAGATCCTCGGTCAGCAGCTTCAGGTTGTCGTACAAATAGCGGGCGGTGTCCTTGAACGTGGTGAACACCAGCAGCTTGCGGTTGGGCTGGTCCACCTTGTGGCGGATGCGTTGCTTGAGGTCTTGCAACTTGCCATCCCGCTCAGGCGTGATGACGGCCACCTGATCCCGAACCGTGCATAATATGTCCCTATCGTCCTGGAGTTCAGCGTTCCAGCGGGGGAGGTCCAGTTCGGCAAGCCGGTAGGGGTTGCGGCTCCGGTTCACAACAAATTCCTCGTCTTCCTCGTCAGCATCGGGCATGGTCTCCCCATGGATGAGTGCATGGGCTTCATCCCCCTGTGTGTACCGTTCAATTTTGTCCAGCAGATCGTCCATCTTCCGGATGGTGCGATCCATGGTGAGCTTTAAAGCATGGGCGGAGCTTTCCAGGCGCTTGAGGAAGTTGACGCGCATCATGCCCACAAGGAACCGCTCACTGTCCTTCTGGTTAAAGTTCTGTTCTTTGCGCTTGCTTTCCAACTCCTCAAGCCGATTCTGATCCACCACGTAAGTGCTGGGCTGATACACCGCCAGCTTGAATGCGCCAATCTGCTCCGCAAGATCCTGGTAGGAGAGTTCTCTGTTGTTGTCGGTGTGGGGGAATAGGTTGATGGGTGGAGCGCGCCGGGGAAACTGGCCAATGCGTTCCATTTCTTCAGCATAGAATTGCTCAATGTGGCGGCGGGAGCGGGAGATGGACACCCCGTTCAACAGGCGCAGGAAATCCGCCCCCAACTGGTCCAGCAGTTGGGCCTTGTCCCGCCTCCTGTCCTGGGCCTGCTGCTCCTGCTCCCACCGCTTGAACTTCTTCTGCGCCTGGGCCATCAAGACGTCGATGTCCCCCACCCCCAGGCTGTCCCGGAACGAGTTTTCCCGACCCTCGGTCATCAGGTAGATCTGGTTGCGCAGATCAATCAGGGAGGTATTCACCGGCGTGGCCGATAACATCAACACCTTGGTCTTGGCGCCAGCCTGAATCACCTCCTTCAGCAGACGTTGGTAGCGCTCACCGCCGTCGTTGCGGAAATTATGGGACTCGTCAATCACCACCAGATCGTAGTTGCCCCAATTGAAATCAGCCAGGTTAACACTGCCGGAGCGTCCAGAGGTACGGGACAAATCCGTATGGGCCAGGAGCGTATAACCAAAACGATCTTCAGGAAACGGGTTTTGCGAATGGCCGTTGCTGGCAGGGTAGAGGGACCAGTTGTCATGGAGCTTGCGGGGGCAGAGCACCAGCACCCGCTCGTTGCGCAGCTCAAAGAACTTGATGACTGCTAATGCAGTGTATGTCTTCCCCAGCCCCACACTGTCCGCCAGGATGCAACCGTTATGCTTCTGCAGCTTGTTAATGACCCCCATGGCGCCATCCTGTTGGAATTGGTACAGAGTATTCCACACCTGGCTATCCTTGAAACCCGTGGTGGCGGCGCTGTCATCTCCGGCCTGGCGGGCGGCAATTTCTTCAGAAAAGAGTTCATACAGGGTTTTGTAATAGACCATCTCCGGAGCACAATCTTCACCAATGCGATTCAGGGCAGCCAGCACCTGTGGTTTCACGTCCTCGGTGCGCTCATGGTCTGTCCAAAGCCGGTCAAACCAGTCCCCCAGTTCGTTCACCGTATCCCCATCCTCGGTGGCCAGGTTGATTTCCAGGTTGGGCTGATGGCCTTCCCCCAGGCCCCGCCTGGTGAAATTGGAACTGCCCACCACCCCTGTTGCCCCATGGGACGAGGCGGTGAGATACATCTTCCCATGGAGAAAATTGGCGCGGCTGATGGCGCGAATCTCCACAGTGTCCTTGCCCACCCATCGGGCGCAACGGGCGGCAAGGGCTTTTTGATGCAACACATGGCTGGGTTCCAAGCCACCTTCGGTGAGGGTGAAGGCCTTGGGCTCCTTCTCCCCCGGGTCCACCTCCTCAACGGAAACCGGGTCGCCAAATAGAAACCGGACGCGGCCCACAGTCTCCAACT
This sequence comes from Prochlorococcaceae cyanobacterium jk18x1bzbins.87, assembly GCA_022826535.1. GTDB lineage: Bacteria > Cyanobacteriota > Cyanobacteriia > PCC-6307 > Cyanobiaceae > Synechococcus_B. Next base: position 14,667 of record JAJDUS010000053.1, on the reverse strand, counting down.
CCTGCGCCAGGAGGGCATAGCCGTGGATAGTGAAGTAGGCGGACACAATGCTCAAATCATCCGCCCCGGCCAGGGCCTGCCCCAGGTAGGCCGCCACCGTGCTGCGCTGGTTATCCAGGATGTGGCGCTTGGCCATTGCAGTTGGTCCCAGTGTCAAGAATCGTCGGCTTCCGGGCCATGGCAAGGAATATCTCCCATTTTACCTGGAAAGGCCACCCCACCCTTTGGCCATCCTCTTGATGAGATTCCCCACCTTGTCAAGGATGTGCTCCACTCCGTCTTGGACCATCAAGCCAGCACTCCGGCCGGCAGTGCCACACCGCCAGGTTGAGCCATGCAACGCCGCTGCGACTGCCGTCCCCATTGGTCTTTCAAGCTCAGGGTTTGACCGTCCGGCGGCTCTCCAGCACATGGCCCAGCCTGTTACCCATGACCCTAGCCCAAGGCCTCCCACCAGGCCAGCCGCCACAGCGCCGGGCTGGAGCCATTCCGCCAGCCTTGGGGCGAAGGAAAGCATTGGCTTCACTCCGGTTCCGGATGAAAATCCTGGTCTGCCATACGGCCCAGCAATCAATGGGGCATTTTTCCGCCAGGATTGATTATCAGGTCACAGGGCTAATTCCCTTCGACCCAAACCTGCCAACGGCGTCGTTCCCATTTGCCCTGGGCATTGGGGGCAAGTTGGGGGCAATGGATCCATTGCTTGGGACGCTCCGCAGGGGAACGCTGGGAGGCGGCCTGCTCCAGCACCACCACCGAGATGCTTCCCCGGTAAAGGCCCACCAGCCGTTGCCCCCAGTGGACATCCTCCACACCCACCACCAGCACAGCCTCCAGCCCGTCGAGCCCTGCGAGGCTGGCTTCAATCACTTCCGGAAACACCATCTCGCCACCACTGTTGATGGCGCCGTCCAATCTCCCCAACACCCGCAAGCCATCCATGGCCAGGATGGCCCGGTCAGTGGTGCGCCACCAGCCCTGATGCCGCGGCAAGGGCCGTAGTTTCCCATCCACGAGAAAGCCAGGTGTCAACACTGGGGTGCGGATCTCCAGGACGCCTGATGGGCCGCCCTGGGCAGGGGCAATCCGCAGCTCCCCATGGGACAAGGGCAATCCATAACCGTCCACACCAGCCAGGAATTCATGGGGAGCGAGGGCGGTCACCATGGCGCTGGTCTCCGTGCTCCCATAGCAGGGGGAGAGATTGAGGCCAGCCCGGCGGGCTTGTTGCCGCAGCACCGGAGCCAATGGAGCGCCACCCACCCAGCAGCAGGCCAGTTGTTGTAGCCAACCCATCCCCCCAGCTTCCCCCATGAGCCACTGCAACTGGGTGGGCACCAGAAACAGCCCCCAGCCCGGCACGGGGGGGCGTTTCCCCATCTCCCGCCATTGGCAGCGGGGCAGGAAGCGGTGGGGAATACCCAGGGCCTGGCTGCGCAGGGGGGGCATCAAGCCACTGATGTGGTGGAGCGGCAGGGGGTTGGCAAGGCCAGCTAAGGACAGAGGGAGGCTCCTGTCCCCAGGGCTGTCCACCCCTGCCAGCCAGCCCACCAGGGCTTGGGCCGCCCGCTGCAAGTGGTGCAAGGGTTGGAGACACCAGCGCCGCTGCCCTTTGCTTCCCCCACTCCCCACCACCACCGCTGCCCTGGGGCCCGTGGACAGGATGGGATGTGTGTCCCCATGGCAAAGGCGCTCTGCCCGCCAGCCTTGATGGCGCCAGCCGGGCCTCAGGGCTGCCTGCAACATGTTTTCTTCCTCTGGACGGCAGAGGCCCACAACAGCTTGCGAGGCCAGAAGGGTTTGCAGGCGCTGCCAGTCCACAGCCGGCTCCGGGCCGCAGATCAGAAGGTGGCGTTCCTGCATTGCCATGGCGCCCATCCATTGACCTGCCCCTCCCCATGCCCGGATGCCGCAGCATCCAAGATTCAGATGGGAGGCACTCGCCTCTCCAGCTTATCAAACCCCCGTTCCGGATCAGTCCACCAGGACAAAGGGACCCAACCGTTGCCGTGGGGTCCCCTGCATGGGGCGAGAGACCCTCTCCCCCGCAGCAGGAACTACGGCCTCCTCTGGTCCCCGGCGCCCTACTCCCAACAGACACAGACGGAACCTGGTAACTCTCCCTGGCGGGCCAGCGGCGGGAGCAGAACGCCACCACCGCTCCGGTGGAGCATTTCCTGAGGCCACACTTTTCTTTGCTCTTGTGATCCTTGCCCTTCTGAAGGCAACTGGCGCAACACGGTTTCATGGACCGGGTCTCTCGCTCCCCATGGAGGGGTTCTTGCGGCAAGAGCAGTCCCTTTCCTCCTGATGCACTTGATCGGGAACCGGGGTCAGAGGTGCTTACGGAAAAAGGCTTCCGTGCGCAGGAGGACATCTTGCTGCACCCCGCCATCACGAAAGCCATGGCCTTCCTCCGGGTAGCAATGCATCTCCACCATGACTCCCCGCTGGCGGAGGGCGGCGGCCATGCGCTCCGTCTGCTCCGGCAAGACCACCCGATCCTTCAGCCCCTGGAACAACACCACCGGGCCTTGACGATCCCGGACCCGGTGCAGTGGCGAACGCTCCCGATACCGTTGGGCTGCAGCCGGCCATGGCCCCACCAGGCTCTCCAGGTAGCCGCTCTCAAAACGGTGGGTCTCCTGGGTCAGGGCCGCCAGATCCGTGACCCCATAGCGACAGGCCCCCACCCGAAACAGGCTGCTGCTGCAGAGGCACCCCAGGGCGGTGAATCCCCCGGCACTACCGCCGCTGATGGCCACCCGTTCCGGATCCGCCCAACGGGCTGCCGTCAGGGCCCTGGCCCCTGCCATGCAGTCCTCCACATCCACCACGCCCCAGGCCCCATCCAGCCGCTGGCGGTAGGAGCGGCCGAATCCACTGGAGCCTCCATAGTTGACATCCAGCACGGCCCAGCCCCGGCTGATCCAGAACTGGGTCTCCAGGCTGAAGCAGGGGCGCGCCATGGCGGTTGGGCCACCATGACAGCGCACCAACAGGGGCGGCAGGCCAACGGATGCCACAGGGCGGTACAACCAACCGTGGGTGCGGCGCCCCCCATGGCCTGGGAACCAGAAGGCTTCGGGCGTGCTGATGGGGGTTGTGCCCAGGGGATTGACGCCAGCGGGGGTGTGGCGCCACTGGCCATCCACCAGGTCCACCTCCAGCAAGCCGCTCGGCTGGCTTGGTCCTGCGGCAAGGGCAAGGGCCCGCCGACCGTCAGCCCGCAGGCTGGAGATTTCTGTAAAGGGCAGTTCAAAGACTTGCCAATGGGGGGTGTTGCCGGAGGACCACTGGAGGGAACCCAATTTCCAGGAACCATGGCGGCAATAGGCAGCCGCCAGCCCCGTCCCCCCAACAGCTGTGGTGCTCATCCCCGCCACCCATTGGGGCAGCCCGAAATCCGCCGCCATGGGCAGCAGGCACCTCCAAGGGGGGCGTGGGCTGTTCAGGTGGTCCGGGGCCAGATGGTGGAGATTCCAATACCCGCTCCGATCACTGGCCATGACCACCCCCCCATCGGGCAGCCATTGGGGCTGAAAGACGGATTCCGCAGCGCCCCCATCCCCCGCCAGGCACCGAGGCTCCCCCAGTCCCCCCTCTTCATCCAGTTGGGCCAACCAGAGGCGGCTGTGCTGCCATGGCATGGCGGGGAGATCCCATTCCAGCCATAACAGGTGACGGCCATCGGGTGAGAGGCTGGGGCTACTGCAGAAGTCTGCCGCGGCCCGCAGGGGCCGGCTGGCGCCCGTGTGAAGACAAACGCGGGTGAGCACATCCCGGTTCTCCTGCTCCCAAATGCCGATCCAGAACCGGCCCGCCCCATGGAGACAGCCATCCCCCATGGCCACAACGGCGGGCTGGCAAAGCTGGCGGGGCGGGATGAGGCCGTGAAGATCCAGGAGCCAGAGGGCAGGACCTGTCCTGGTCTGGTTCACAACAACGGCGTGATGCCGCCCAAAGGCCACGGGCGCTCCACCAAAGCCATGGAGGGATGTGCGCAGGTTCCAGTCCCCCGGGGTCAGTTCCCGCCGCTGACCATCCGCCTGGGTCATCAAGGTGGTGCGGCCTTGTTCCCAGGGGCGCTGCTCCAGCCAGAACAAACGCCCACCCGCCAGCCATGGTTCTTTCCAGGTGGGCAAGGTTCCAGCCACTGCACTAGCTGGTAGCGGTTGGGCGGGATCCAACACCATCACAGGGCGCCATGTCCCCTTCATTCTCCTTAGGATGAGGTGCAAATGCCCTATTGCACAAGGAGTCTTCCATGGCTGGAGCCAGCTTTGCCAGCCTTGCCCACCGCGCTGCTCGACGGGAAGCCTCGGTAACAGTTGAGAAGCAGGTGGATGGCCCGGCTCCCCTCACCATCCACCACTTGGGGGACCAGGTGCTGCGTCAACCTGCACAACGGGTGCCCAGGGTGGACCATAACATCCGCCAGCTTTGCCGCGACATGCTGCGCAGCATGTATAGCGCCCAGGGCATTGGTCTGGCGGCGACCCAGGTGGGTGTTCATCAGCAGGTGCTGGTCATTGACCTGGACCGGGAAACCCCCAGCACACCTCCCCTGGTACTCATCAACCCGGAGATTACGGCCTATGGAGCCTCTGTGGACTCCCAGGAGGAGGGCTGCCTCAGCATTCCGGGGGTCTATCTGAATGTGGTGCGGCCCACCGTGGTGGAGGTGAAGTTTGTGGACGAGCTGGGGCGCAAACAGCGTCGCAAGGCGGATGGCCTCCTGGGTCGTTGTATCCAGCATGAAATGGACCATCTCAATGGGATCCTGTTTGTGGATCGTGTCCAGGATATGGAGGCCCTGCAACAGGAACTCCATCACCATGGCTTTATCCCCAGCGCTGTCCATGCCGTTGCCTAGCCTGTAACCCTTGCAGAGGGTGTCATGCCCATGAAACCGCTTGCGGGGCTGTTGCTGGCCCTTTCCTGTCTCCTGGGCATTGCGGCCACGGGGTCCGTGTTCGAGTTGGCCTATGGGGACCCCCAGTTGGGGGTGATTCCCACCACAGTCATCCTGGTGGTCAGTGGACCGGGGACTGTGGTCGCCCTGCTCATGGCCAAGGCCTGGAACAGTGGGCCCTCCTGAGGGCTACACTGTCTAGCCTGTTTTGTCTGGACACCCTTTTCTGCATGGCCCAAGTCACTGTTGGAGAAAACGAAAGCATTGAGTCCGCCCTGCGCCGGTTCAAACGCCAGGTGTCGAAGGCGGGCATTTTTGCGGAGTTGAAGCGCCTTCGTCACCATGAAAACCATTTTGAGAAGGCCAAACGCAAAGCCATGCAGCGCCGCCGCCGTCGTTGAAGTCTTCCTTAAGTTCCCGTGGACCATGGGACCAACCGCTCTCCGCTGCAGCAGCATGGCCACAGGCTCCCATCCCGATGCCATGAACAACTCTTCCCTGATCAGCAAGCTGCGCCGCTGGGTTGCAGAGGGCCTTGCCCACTCCTTTGGTGAACCCGAGCAGGAGCACCGCCTTGAGCCGCCCCGGATCGGGGTGCAGCCTTTCCATGACGATCCCCGCCGGTCTCGCGCTTAAAGCGCCAGCCACGAATCAACCCGGTGGGGACCATGATGGCTTAAACTGTCATTTTACCAACAGCCGTTTTGATGGCAAAGAAATCGATGATTGCCCGCGACGTGAAGCGTCGCAAGTTGGCGGAGCGGTTCCGTGCCAAGCGTGAGGCACTGAAAGCCGCCTTTGTTGCGGCAGAGGATCCCATGGAAAAGCTGGAGGTCCACTTCAAGCTGCAGGAGCTTCCCCGCAACAGTGCCCCCAGTCGCCAGCGCAACCGTTGCTGGGCCACCGGCAAACCCCGTGGCGTCATGCGTGACTTTGGCCTCTGCCGGAATCAACTCCGTCAGAAAGCCCACGCCGGATTGCTGCCAGGGGTCGTCAAATCATCCTGGTGAGAGCCGGGATGGCAAAATTGGCAAAACAACAAACCACAAACTAAGGAAACAAAAAGAGTGCAAGGAGAAAGTCGGTCATTTTCCTTCGATGGACGTGAGGTTCAACTGACCATCAACCGCTTCGCCCCTCAGGCAGGTGGTTCAGTGCTGCTGGAGTGCGGAGGCACAGCAGTTCTTGTGACGGCTACCCGTTCGGCAGCACGGGAGGGGGTGGACTTTTTGCCCCTCCTCTGTGACTACGAAGAGCGCATGTATGCCGCCGGACGGATTCCCGGCAGCTATCAGCGGCGGGAAGGCCGCCCGCCGGAACGGGCCATTCTCACCTGTCGGCTGATGGATCGTCCCCTGAGGCCCCTGTTCCCCAGTTGGCTGCGGGACGACATTCAAGTGGTGGCCACATGCCAGGCCCTGGATGAACGGATGCCCCCTGATGTGTTGGCGGTCACCGGCTCATCCATGGCAACCCTTCTGGCCCGCCTCCCCTTCGCAGGACCCATGGCGGCGGTGCGGGTTGGCCTGCTGGGGGATGATTTCATCATTAATCCCAGTTTCCGGGAAATTGAGCGCAGTGACCTGGATCTGGTGGTGGCCGGCACCCCCAATGGGGTGGTGATGGTTGAGGCTGGCGCCAAGCAGCTTCCCGAGCATGATGTGGTTGAGGCCATTGACTTCGGCTACGAGGCGGTGCAGGATCTCATCAGGCATCAGCAGGAGATCCTCAAGGATCTGGCCATTGAGCCGGTACTGGTGGAGCCCGAAGCCACCGATGACGGGGTGTTCACATACCTGGAGACCCAGTGCTCCGCCGGCATTCGCGCCGTGCTGGCGGAATTCGACCTGAGCAAGGCGGACCGGGACACCAAGCTCAGCATCATCAAGTCCCAGGCGGCCAGTGGGATCCTCAATCTGGATGAGGGCCATCCTGTGCGCACGGCGGTGGCCAGCAACATCAAGCTTTTCGGCACCAGTTACAAGGCCCTCACCAAAAAGCTGATGCGGGCCCAGATCCTCAATGAGGGCAAGCGGGTGGATGGCCGTGCCCTGGACCAGGTGCGTCCCATTTCCTCCGCTGTGGGCATTCTGCCCCGCAAGGTGCATGGTTCAGCGGTCTTTCAACGGGGTCTCACCCAGGTGCTCTCCGCCGCCACCCTGGGCACCCCCAGTGATGCCCAGGAGTTGGATGACCTGAATCCGTCCAACGAAAAGACCTATCTGCACCATTACAACTTCCCCCCCTTCTCCGTGGGGGAGACCCGCCCCCTCCGTTCTCCGGGTCGCCGGGAAGTGGGCCATGGGGCCCTCGCGGAGCGGGCCCTGACACCGGTCCTGCCCAATAAGGAAGACTTCCCTTACGTCATCAGGGTTGTGTCCGAGGTGCTCAGTTCCAACGGCTCCACCTCCATGGCCTCCGTCTGTGGTAGCACCATGGCCCTCATGGATGCCGGGGTGCCCATCAAGGCCCCTGTGGGCGGGGCAGCCATGGGGCTGATCAAGGAGGGGAGTGATGTGCGCATCCTCACCGATATTCAAGGCATTGAGGATTTCCTGGGGGATATGGACTTCAAGGTGGCGGGCACGGAGAAAGGCATCACGGCCCTGCAAATGGACATGAAGATCACCGGACTGCCCATGGCCACCATCAGCGAGGCCATCCGCCAGGCGCAACCCGCCCGGCTCCATATCCTGGCGGAGATGCAGAAAACCATCGACAAGCCACGGGAAGACCTGTCACCCCATGCCCCGCGCCTGCTCACTTTCCGCATCAGCCCCGAGTTAATTGGCACGGTGATCGGCCCCGGCGGCCGCACCATCAAGGGCATCACGGAGCGCACCAATACCAAAATTGACATCGGTGATGAAGGATTGGTGACCATCGCCAGCCATGACGGCGCCGCTGCCCGGGAGGCCCGACGCATCATCGACGGACTGACCCGCAAGGTTCATGAAGGGGAAATGTTCCGAGGAACTGTGACCCGGGTGATCCCCATTGGCGCCTTTGTGGAAATCCTCCCCGGTAAAGAGGGCATGATCCACATCTCCCAACTCTCGGAGGCGCGAGTGGACAAAGTGGAAGACATTGTCAAGGTGGGGGATCAGGTGACGGTGCGGGTGCGGGAAATCGACAGCCGTGGCCGCATTAATCTCACCATCCGCGGTGTGGTCCAGGAGGGTTGACCAAGGTAGGTTAGGATCATTGGGCCACTGCTGGTTTCAGTGGCCCTGATTCCGGTGACTCCCCCTGCAGTTGCCTGAGGCGCTGTTTCAAATCAGGGGGCGCCAAAAACAGGAATTGCCGCCCCCATTTGCGGTGCTCCAACAAGCCATGGCCTGTGAGGGTGAGCAGATCCGTGCGGGCCGTGTGGCAGCTCACCCTGTGGCTTGTCCTGTGGGAACGGATGCTGTAGCGGAAGCCCGGGTGTTTCATGCCATGGAGCAGCAACGCCAGTTGGCGATGGTTGAACAGATCCAGGTCAGCCAGTTGTGCCCCAAAGCTTTTGATCTCCTGATTCTTCCGGTGGATGGTGGACTCCAGCCGGTCCATGGCTTGCCGGATCACCTTCAGTTGCGCCAACACAAAGTAGGTCAGGTCGTTGTCATCGGTTTCCGTGGCCATGAACCCGCGGGCGTACTGGGCAGGGGCCTGATGCAGAACCGTTGAGATGGAGACGAAGGAAAATAGCCAGTAGTCCTGCCGTAGCATGGCCCAATAGAAAAGGACCCGGGCGGTGCGGCCATTACCATCCGGAAAGGGGTGGTCATAGGCCAACCAGAAGTGCAGGGTGATGGCCCGGATCACCGGATGGAGGAAGGCGGCCGGTGGACGACTTCCCCATAGGCGTCCTCCACCCGCACATCTTCACCACTGCGGCGCAGGCGACCGGCCCCGTCTGCCGGGTCAAGGGTGTCCTGGGTGATGCGGCGGTGCAGGTCCAGCACCAATTCCGGCGTCAGTGTTGTGTCCTGTAAGCCCTGCAGCCAACCCATGGTCTGAAAATTGTTCAGGATCATCTGCTCGCCATGGTTCCGGGGCCGCCGGCCGGAACGGATCATGGTTTTGGCCACATCCCGGGTGGTGGCCCCTTCCAGTTGGCTGGAGGTGATGGCTTCTTCCTTTTGCAGGGAGGTGATCAGATAGCGGTCCCGCAGTTGGGGATGATCCCCGCCTCCGGAGAGCCAACCCGGCCACCGGCTTTCCTGTCAATCCGGTGCAGCGCCTCCAGCAGGGCCGGTGGCTGGCAAAACCTGAAGGGCTACCATGGGCATCCTGCAGCGGCAACGCCTGGCTCTGGCGCGCCATCTTCAAGGCAAGCCACCATTTGCTCCTGTGTGGCCCCCTCCACCGCCACAGCCCAGGCGGAAAACGACGACATGCCCCTTGCCGCCCTTCCCGAACTCATTAGCCAACTGGAAGACCAGATGAAAACCTGTGCCCAGGACTTGGAATTTGAAGAAGCTGCCAAGCTGCGGGATCGCATTCGCATCTTGAGACAAAAGCTGGTGGGGTCCTCTTGAAGGCATCTCAGGACCCCAGCCTGAAACCCGTCAATGGCCAGGCCAGGAGGTTCAGCAACAATCACAACCAGGAAGGCTGCGCCACTGAAGGCAATACCGTAATTCAGCGGTTCGGGTTCATGGGTGAGCCGTGCTGGCACCCTCAGAAGTGCCCCTGGCTGGCAGGACGCCCTTGAACAAGCCCTGCCAGCCAGTGCCGTCACCTCTTCCTCCCAACAGGACCCTGGTTGGGTGGATTTTCAGGTGGTTTGGATGGAGAGCCTGGGACCTTAGCCTTAGGCCGATACCCCCTCGTCTCATACTGTGGCATGGGCTGATACCCCAGTTGAACATGCTCCTCTATTCGTCGGTCGGGGACTGCCCTCGGCTGGTCAGGCTGTTGGTCGCGATTGCTCATTGGTTGCCCTCTTCGGGTAGCTCAGGGAGAAATTCTATCCTACTGACTTCACCAGCGGAAATGAGCATGCTTGTTCCAGGGCGCAAGCACCACTTGCCATGGTTGTCTATGTCATAAATACAGTGAATGTAGATATCTCGCTCGCTGGGATCAGAAGACATGAAAGAGTTATGATTACAGTACCCACCAAAGTAGGTGCCATCCTTCAGCGTAATAATGACCCGTTGCTCCGACATATTTATGAATTTCCAATCCCACGCGGTTCTAATAGGATGGATAGTTACGAGACCAATTCTATGACGAACTGTGCGTAACCAGTTTCCAGGTTTATCTAGTATCCGTTTACTTGTCCAACCAAGCAGAAGACCAAACACCACTGGAACACCAAAGATCAGTGCAAACCAAATCAGCACGTCAATGCTCGTATGTTGAGATCTTTGCAGAATAAAATCAGCAAAAGGATAAACGAGAGCGATATAGATGAATGAAATAGTCAAATTGGGTAGAAGCATTTCCGACTGCGGTGGGATTCGTCCCGACAAGAACTGTGATCGGACATACATGATAATGAAGCCGGGAACAAGCCAGACCAGGACCAGCGGCAGGTTGTTCAAAGATGCCAGGTTCAGCACAAGTCAGATTTCCAGGAGGTTGGTGCTGGCAGCATAGTGGCCTGGCTCTGGCGGATCAACCACGCCTCCCCTAGAGGCTTATGTCGCACAGTGCCGAAACCCTGCAAACTCCTATTGGACACTAGGTTTTGGTAATATGAAGCAAGACCTGGGGCTGCCGTTCTCAGGGACGACGTACCCCAGTCACAACTCAAAACGCCCATCCAGGCTTCAGTTTTGGTCAATCCCAGACGAGTCTTATTTCCTGAACTCCTGTTTTCGTTGCCCCTGTCGGGGAAAACCTAGCGTTGAAGAGGCTTCTTAACTTCGGCACTATCGTACATAAGGCCCCTCCCCCACTACCCACCGCCGCCAGGCTGAGCACCAACCCCCACCCCCTATTCTGGTAGGCACCCCGACGCGGTCCATGCACCCCCTTGACAAGATTCTCAACCAGTGGCGCCAGGAGACCGCCCAGGCTTCCTTCAGCCGCCGCCGGGATATGGGGAGGGCTTTTGAGGCGTTATGTGCCGCCTTCCTCAGCCATGACCCTGTGCAGACGGCCCAGTTCTGCCATGTGCAGCCCTATGGGGAGTGGGCACAACAGCAGGGTCTCCCCTCCGGTGATGCGGGCATCGACCTGGTGGCAGCGTTGAGGGGCAACCCCGGTGGCTACGCAGCCATCCAGTGCAAGTTTCGGGAGAAGGGGGGAGTGATTGCCAAGGGGGAGATCGACTCCTTCCTTGCGGAATCCGGAGGCCCCCAATTCCGGCGTCGCATCTGGATGGACACCACCGGCCGCTCCTGGTCTGCCCAGGCGGAGAAGACCCTGCGCCAACAGGAGAAGCCAGTGCAACGCCTTGGCCTGCAGGATTTGCGGGCCAGCCCCATCCAATGGGCTGAATTTGTGCAATCCGGGGGCATCCGCAAACGGGAACCCAGGACGCCCTGGCCCCACCAACAGGAGGCCATCACCAACGCCCTGGCACGTCTCAAGGCGCCTGGCACCCGGGGCAAACTGCTGATGGCCTGCGGCACCGGCAAAACCCTGGTGGGTCTGAGGGTTGCCGAAGGGGTTGCCGGGCCTGGTGGGCGGGTGTTGGTGCTGGTGCCCAGCCTGGCGTTGCTCTCCCAAACCCTGCGGGCCTGGCTGGATGATGCCTGTCTGCCCATCCGCGCCTTTGCGGTGTGCTCCGATCACCAGACGGGACGCCCCCGCCCCAATAACGCCGACACTGCCGACATGGATGTGCTGGACCTCGCCTATCCCGCCACCACGGATGCGGCCACCCTGGCGGCCCAGGCCGCCCCCACCGCCCCGGAGGCCATGACGGTGGTGTTTGCCACATACCAGTCTTCGGAGGTGATGGGCCAGGCCCAGCGGGACCATGGGCTAGGGGCGTTTGACCTGGCCATTGCCGATGAGGCCCACCGCACTGCCGGTGCCCTGATTCCCGGCGAGGCCCCCTCCCCCTTTGTGCGCATCCATGACGACGACCTGCTCCGCGCCAGCCGACGGCTCTACATGACCGCCACCCCCAAAATCTATGCCGAGCGGGCCCGCAAGCGGGCGGGGGAGTTTGCCGCCACCCTCTGCTCCATGGACGACGAGGAGCGCTACGGCCCCATGCTCCACGAGACCCGCTTTGGCGATGCGGTGGAGCGGGGGCTGCTCTCCGACTATCGGGTGATTGTGCTCACGGTTCCCGAATCCCTCGCCGCCGGCATCAACATCCGTAACTTCGCCGAAGGGAAGAAGCTCACCATTGATGAGCAGGGGAAGATGATCGGCTGTCTGCGGGCCATGGCCAAGATGGACGCTGAGCAGTTCCCCCAGGACGACCGGGCGCCCATGGCTCGGGCCATCGCCTTCTGCAATCTGGTGAAGTCCTCCAGGCAACTGGAGGAGAGCATTGGCGCTGTGGCAGAGGCCTACCGGGAAAAGTGCCAGGGCTCCCAGGCGCCGCCGGTGAAAGCCCGCCATGTGGATGGCACCTTCAACGCCACGGCCCGGGCCGACGCCCTGGCCTTTCTGGAGGACACGCCCCCAGGGGAGACCCGTATCCTCACCAATGCCCGTTGCCTCACCGAAGGGGTGGACGTGCCCGCCCTGGACGGCATCCTCTTCATGCACCCCCGCAAAAGCCAGATCGAGGTGGTGCAGGCGGTGGGGCGGGTCATGCGCAAAGCCCCCGACAAACGGCTGGGCTACGTGGTGTTGCCGGTGGTGGTGCCGTCGGTGATCTCCCCTGAGCAGGCCCTTGCCGACGACAAGCGTTGGCAGACCGTCTGGCAAATGCTGAACGCCATCCGCAGCCATGACGAGCGATTTGAGGGGATGCTCAACCGGCTGGAAATGGGCGAAGCTGGCCAGCACATCTCCATCATCACCCTGGCCGACTGGGCGCCGTCCCCAGCAGCAGGGGGCAACGACGCAGCCGCCGCCGACCCTGAAGCCGCCAAGGCGTCCGTGGCCTATCACAACCTGACGGTCTTCGAGGGTCTACCCGAGGCCATCCGCACCCGCATGGTGGAGAAATGCGGCAACAAGCGCTATTGGGAAGACTGGGCCACCGACGTGGCCCGCATCGCCCAGGCCCACGTTGCCCGCATCCGGGCTTTGGTGGAAGCTGGCCAGGCAGAGCGGGAGGTGTTCAAGGGGTTCCTGAAAGAGCTGCGAGACGACCTCAACCCCCAGGTGTCTGAAGACGACGCCATTGAGATGCTGGCCCAGCACATGGTCACCCAGCCGGTGTTTGACGCCCTCTTTGGTCAGGCCGCAGCGGCCCGGCGCAATCCGGTGAGCCGGGGGATGCAAACCGTTCTGGAGGTGCTGAAGCCCTCCGGCATTGCCGTGGAAACCGAAAGCCTGGATCCCTTCTATGCCTCCGTCCGCCGCCGGGTGCAGGGGGCCACCAGTGGCGCGGCGCGGCAAGCCATTGTGGTGGAGCTCTACGACAAATTCTTCCGCAACGCCTTCCCCAGGGTGAGCGAGCGTCTTGGCATTGTCTACACGCCGGTGGAGATTGTGGATTTTATCCTCCACTCCGTACAACACGTGCTGGCGCAAGAGTTCGGCAGCGCCCTGGGTGAGGCGGGCGTCCATATCCTGGACCCCTTCACCGGCACCGGCACCTTCATCACCAGAATGCTGCAATCGGGTCTACTGTCTCCAGAGCAGATCCTCCGCAAATACGGCGGCAACGGCCAGCCTCCCCAACTGCACGCCAATGAAATCGTGCTGCTGGCCTATTACATCGCCTCGGTCAATATCGAAGTGGCCTTCCAGGACGCCACGGGCAGTGCCTACCGCTCCTTTGCCGGCAGTTGCCTGACGGACACCTTCGCCCTGAACGAAAACGACGACAAACTACAAAATCTCTTCCCCGATAACTCCCAACGCCGCAAACGGCAAAAAGCGCTGGATATTCGCGTGATTGTGGGCAATCCCCCCTGGTCTGTGGGCCAGCGCAGCTCTGCCGATAACAACCGCAACGCCAGCTATCCCCAGCTTGAGGCACGGGTTGCAGAAACCTACGCCAAGCGCTCCAACGCCACCCTGAAAAATAGCCTTTACGACAGCTACAAAATGGCCATCCGCTGGGCCTCGGATCGCATCAACGACCAAGGCGTTGTGGCCTTCGTCACCAACGGCTCCTGGATTGACGGCAACGTGGATGCCGGTGTGCGGGCCTGCCTGGCGGAGGAGTTTTCTTCTGTTTATGTGCTGAATTTGCGGGGTAATCAGCGAACACAAGGTGAGCGATCCCGCAAGGAAGGGGGCAAGGTCTTTGGCCAAGGCTCACGGGCTCCTGTGGCCATTTCTGTCCTGGTGCGCAATCCCCATGCCCAGCACAAAGGTTGCCGCATTCTTTACCGGGACATTGGTGATTATCTTTCCCGTGAGCAGAAGTTGTGCAAGCTACGGGAGTGGGGCTCCATTGGTAGAATTGATGATTGGCAAGAGATTCAACCAGACCAGAATCATGACTGGATTGGACAACGGGATGAGGTGTTTGAGACCTTCTATGCTGTTGGATCAAAAGGGGCCAAGGCTGGCAAGATTGACAATGCCATCTTTGGGGCACCACGAAAAAAGGCAAGATAAGGAATCAAGAAGAGAAAGTAGCTATAGGAATAGGTGAGTAAAATGAGCATGGAACTCCCATGATTCCCCCCAGGGACTTCCAGGATCTCCTGGGGCACTCGCAATCCTCTTAA
>JAJDUS010000024.1 GCA_022826535.1 Prochlorococcaceae cyanobacterium jk18x1bzbins.87 | reverse complement strand
CTTGCTGTAATGCACTGGTTTCTTGCGGCAGCGACGGGGCGGAATGCAAGGCGGGATGCCCTGCTGGGACAGCATCCTACGGATTTTGTTGCTGTCATACCCTTGATCCCCGATTATCATTGCCGCAGGCGGTAGGTCTTTGCGCACCACATCGGCACCGGTGAAGTCACTGCATTGCCCCTCATGCAGGTGGAGTTGCAGGCGACCACCTTTGCTGTCACAGGCCCCATGGAGCTTGCTGGTCATGCCCCCCTTGGTGCCACCAATCAGGCAGGGGGCATCCCCCCTTTGTTGAGGCTGCACGCCGTGGGATGGGCTTTGACGTCAGTGGCGTCAAGCATCAGTACCTCTGGCTCTGCGGAGTCGGATGCTGACAACTCGGAAAAGATCAGATCAAAGACACCCTTGTCTGACCAGCAGCGAAAACGGTTGTAGAGGGTCTTGTGGGGCCGGGGCATCCACCCAGCGCAGCCCCTTCTGAATGACAGGGATGATGCCGCTCAACACCTTCCTGTCCTCCACCCGCTTCCCACCACGTTCCTTGGGAAACAAGGGGCGGATGCGATCAACTTGCTCCGCGCTGAGCCCCAACAACTGGGCCATCACCCATCTCCTCCTGGTGCCCTCTTGGGGCTCCCCCTCTGGTGGGAGGATCATTCCTCATATTATGAGTCCTGACCCTAGTGGTGTTTTCCCTGGGGAAAGCCTGCTTGCCGTCAGCCAATCTCCACCGCCATGGCGGTGGCTGATGCCTTCTGCACCGCATCGGCCACCACCTGGCTGGCCAGGCCTTCCGCCAGGCCGGGAATCATGGGACGTCCCTCCCCCACGGCAGTGGCCCACCAGTCCAGCAGCCGGGCCACCGGTGCAATGCGCCCATCCGGCCATGTGCGGGCAAAGCCATGGGCGCCCTGCTCTGCCTGGGGCTCCAACTGGCCCCCAGGGCGGGCAACCCGCATGGTGAAGCCATGGACATAGTCCTTCTGGTTGCTGCTCCCCAGCACCACCTGCCCATCACTGCCATAGAGTTCCAGCCACATGCCCCGGCCATTGCGGGTGACGGAGCTGAGGTTCACCTGGGCCACCACGCCCCGGGCAAAGGTGAGTTGAATGAGCGCCACGTCTTCAGCATCACAGTTGCGCAGCCAGCCGGTGGCGGGATCCGGTCGGGCCGTGATGGCGGTGGATAGCTTGGCCTGAACGGAGATAACGGGACCAAATAGCCAGATCAGCAAATCAAAGGCATGAACCCCCAGGGCACCCACAACGCCACCACCTTGGTCCCGCCTTGCATACCAGCTCCATGGGCGGTTGGGATCGGCGCGGCTGCCCATGAGCCAGTCCAGCTTCACTAGCCAGGGTTGGCCAATGGCCCCCTGTTGCACCATGGCGGCCAGTTGTTGAAACAGGGGCACGGCCCGGTATTCAAAATCCACGCCGCAGATGAGTCCAGCCTGGAGGGCCTGGATCCGCAGTTGCCGTACTTCGGCAGCCGAAAGGGCCACCGGCTTTTCCAGCACCACCGGCTTGCCCGCCCCCATGGCCTGCCGGGCCAGGCCAGCACGGACCGCCGGTGGCGTGGCAATCACCACCCCATCCACCTGGTCATCCTCCAGCAAGGCGGAAAAGTCACTGAACCCTTGCACCTCCTCCGCCTGGGCGGCCGCCGCTGCCTTTTGGGGATCAGGGTGCCAGAGGGCTGTGACCGTGGTGGATGCCGTAGCCCGCAACGCCGGCACAATCACCTTGCGGCCAAACCCAAGGCCAGCCACAGCAATGCGGAGTGGAGGAGTCACAGAAACCATGACGGGGAGCATCAACCACAGCCCTAGCCTTACAGGTCATGGCACCATGGCAACTGGTGTCCACAGCCAGGGCAGGGGAGGAAATCCGGGTGCGGCCTCAGTCTGGGTGCCACTCAGGACATTGCCGTTGGGGTCGTAAGTTCCCAAAAGCAACCGTGAATCCGTGGGAAGTGGGCAGGTTATAAACCTAGAGCAAGTTCCATCTGAGGCTCTGGCCTTCTCCTGATGAAGGTGGCGTACTGATCCCCCAGTCCCAGCTCATCTGCAACCCGCTCCAGGGAGACACACCGCAATACCTCCGCCGTGATGGGGCGTTTTTCCGCCGCAAAGATCATCCCGTGGAGCAGTTGGGAGTACGGTATGGACTGGACCAGCCCATGGACAAAATCCGCCTCGTCCTCCGACCGGCAGGGGAGAAAATACACGGTGTCGTCGAACACCACGGGCTTCCCGCCCATTGGGCCGATCTTGATGAAGCGCGGAACCTTATAGAAACCTGAGACGGCAACCTTCCAAGGCGCGAACGTGTAGTCACCAACTCCAAAGATGGAGAAGCGGGGCTTGCCACGGTAGATGACGCTCTTCCGCCCACCAAGCTGCTCTCCGTGGGCACAGAGGTAGGCCCACGTCCGGGGTGCATCCCGCTGGATATGGGAGGTGTCCTCGCCAATCTCCTGCTGCGGAACGATCATCATGCGGTTGGAACACTGCTTCTCCTTGGCAACGTCGGAACTCTTGAGCATGGGGAACAGGTAAGTGTCTTCCACCGCCACCACCTTGCCAAGCCCGTTAACAAACCCACCGCTCCTGCTGCGCGTCAGGTCCATGACCTTCGCGCAGTCGTGCTTGATTCCTGATCGCCAGACATAGTCACCATTGAATCCAAGGAGGTGGCGCCACCCCATGAAGGCGTCCACATCCGAGATCAATATGCCGTCGTGATAGCCCAATGTCCCCATGGGCTCCAGGTCCTCCAAGTTGTCAAACACGTCACAGTTCCGCGAGGGCTGGCTTGATTGGACAGGTAGGACGAGCAGGCAGGCATCGACGGCGGCTCCAAAGTGATGCATCGCATCCACACCGACGATGGTAGCCCGCCCAACGGGCTCGCCCCATGTCCACACCTGCCGCAGGATCTTCCGGGCAACTGCGATCTTGACCAGCATGGCGATCCAGCCATGCCGCTCCCTGAGCCAGCCCACCTGCTGCAGGACCATCCACTCGGAAATGTCGAAATTCGCCTTGCCGGTGAGGGCATCAAGCCCCCGGTGACCTTGAAAGTTGCTCTTCGCCGGCAGGTTTGTACTGTTCAGTAGACCCAACTCCGCATTGGTGACCCAGGGCGGGTTGCCCAGCACAAGCCAATTTCCCCCTCCCCTGCCCAGGATGCGTGGCCAGTCTGTCCGGAAAAAATCTCCCTGTTCCACCCGCGCCCGACCACCACAAATTCCACGTGCCTCTGCAACGTACCGCGCATTGATGTCAACGCCGAGGATGTCTTTGACGTCTGGAAACGCTGCTGCTGCCGCCATGAGGAAACTGCCGCGTCCACAGGTGGGCTCTAGAATTGCTGATGGTTTGACGCCCATCAGACGAAGCCGTGCGCAAACCCGGACCGCCAACTCCGAGGGCGTTTGGAAGTCCCCATACTGCCGAACATGGTTGTCTTTCCGCCTCGACACGTCAGCGCACCCTGTTGATACCTGTGATATTTCCAGCCTGGTCGATAACGCGCCCGTACTGGAGCCGCCACTGTAAGGCGTTGGAGATGGTCAGGTAGCCTTGAAGAGGTGGCTCCTGAAGAATCCGCTCTGCAAGGTTCCGGGCCGCCATGTCATCCACTGGAAGATTCTTATCTTGAAGGAAGGCAATGACGTCCTCCATGTTACCATCGTTCTTAATGATTTGGCGCAGGCCCCGCGTCATCTGATAATCCGCCGTGCGACTTCTCTCAACGAAGATCGTGTGGGCCATGGGGAGATGCCCGGTCCTCGCTTCGTGGTCGTCAGACTTCTCATAAACAAAGATGATCAGATGGTAGCCAAGACCATAAATCTTTTGGTGAGGCGATTTGAATGGGCAAGAAGATTGGGGCTGCCGGACGCTTGTGGCCTTGATGTCCACACCGAGATCCGGGATGTCGATGCCGCTGGCCGAGCTACCTTCGCTAAATGCGTATTTTGATCGGAGGCGGTCCACAAACTTGCGCTCAAGGTGGGTTCCCACAGCTTTACCATCCGTGACTCCATAGAGGGCAGGCTCATCGCAATTGCTCTGAATCTCAGCGAACACCGCCGCCTCCCCACAGAGCTTCTGGACAGTCAATGGTATCTTGCTGGTCAATTGGCTGGCAGACACAAAATGCAATCATAAACCAGGAACAGCAACTCAGCGGGTCGCCGCGGTCTGTGCTTGCAATTCCCTCACCTTCTGCCGCGCCCAGCCATCCACCTGCAGCACCAACTCCAGATCCGGTGCGGCGTGCCAATCTTGACGGTGTTGGTCACAGGCTTGTTCAATCAGACGGGGAATCTCCAGAAAATGGATGCGCTCCTCCGGAAACAAGGCCACGGCCTGCTCGTTGGCGGCATTCAGGACAGCGGGCATGGTGCCCCCCTGCCGACCAGCGGCATAGGCCAGGTCCATGCAGGGATATTTCCGGGAATCCGGCGCCCCGAAATCCAGTTGACCGATGGCCGCCAGATCCAGACGTCGCCAAGGCGTGGGCAACCGTTTGGGCCAGCTCAGGGCATAGAGCAGGGGGAGGCGC
The DNA here is from genome assembly GCA_022826535.1 of Prochlorococcaceae cyanobacterium jk18x1bzbins.87. Classification (GTDB taxonomy): domain Bacteria; phylum Cyanobacteriota; class Cyanobacteriia; order PCC-6307; family Cyanobiaceae; genus Synechococcus_B. The sequence continues at coordinate 1,655 of JAJDUS010000024.1, read as the reverse complement.
ATGTCCGGCCATCCCGGTTGGGCCAGAACGGAACTGTCCTCCAGCTCCACCAGGGAATGGATGATGCTTTGGGGGTGGATCACGATCTCGATATGGTCAAACCCCATGCCAAACAGGTAATGGGCCTCGATCACCTCCAGACCTTTGTTCATCAAGGTGGCGGAGTCCACCGTGATCTTGCGGCCCATGGACCAGTTGGGATGCTTGACGGCATCGGCAACGGTCACCTTCTGCAACGCATCCGCCTCCCACCCACGAAAAGCGCCCCCGGAGGCTGTCAGCAGAATCCGTCGCAGCCCTGGCGTGGGCACCCCGGTGGATAGTTGGGCACTATGGGGTTGGGGGGTACCCTGTAGGCATTGAAAGATGGCGGAGTGTTCGGAATCCGCCGACAGGAGGCGGCTGCCGCTGCGCTGCAGGGCAGACACTGGGGGGTTCAGGCTGGTTTGACGGTGGCAAAGATCTCCACTAAACGGTCAATCTTCTCCCCCAGTGCCTTGTTATCGGCCCTGAGTTCATCGCGGCCAGGGCTCCGGCCACAGCAGCCAAGATGACAACCATGGGAGAACTGGACGGCATCGGACAACGGAGCAATCAGGAATCGCCCTGTCATTTTAAGCCCTGATGGGTGGCCGCTGAGTGCAACAGCTTACAGGGGCAACACGCCAGCAACAACGACAGGGGGCAGGGGAGATCAGGATTACGGGAAGGTTCCCACGGCAACGGTGGGTCCCGTCTTCATGGCGTTCTTCCTCTGGAGTTGGGGTTGGGAAGCAGTGGAAAGCGAAAATCCGCCACCCTTCACCCCAGGAAACCTTGCCAAATGGGGTGCCATGTGCCTAAAGTCTGACCAACCTTTTGCTCGCCTCCCATGCGCCTCATTGATAGCCAGTATCTCTGTACTATGTCCCCCCCCCCCCGGAGGCTGGGCTGCTGTGGTGGAGCGGGAACAGGCATGACGTCCAAAAACTTGAGGCGGAGGGCTTAACCATGGGGAACGCAAACAAGACAAGACCAGAGACGGGGAGGGTAGACAGAAGGGAGGGGTTCAGGTATGAAGTGGGAGGCGTTGGCAATTTCGGAGGCAATTATTTAGGGATGTATCAAAAAGAGCATCCTACGGGAAGTTTGCCCCAAACTGTGTTAGGGTGGCCGGGTGGCCGGGTGGCCGGGTGGCCGGGTGGCCGGGTGGCCGGGTGGCCGGGTGGCCGGGTGGCCGGGTGGCCGGGTGGCCGGGCCATGAGTGTGTGTATAGCCGAGGGCGGGGGCTGGCTCTGCGTTCCGGCCTCCCCGCCTGAGTCTTCCGCCTCCATCTCCAATCGTCCCAGGTCTTCTGCCGCCTGCGTCGGGGCGAAGATAAAGGAGAGGGGCAGGGCATGGGGCTCCCGCTACGGCGTGGGCTGGCTGGTGCATCCAAGGGGGCAGCCCATGCCCAATGGGTTCGACTCCGACAGCGACCGCACCCCAGGGGTCACGACAGGTAGTACTGCCAACGGTTCCCTTGAACGGTCAGGGGCGATGGGGCTCCCTGATGGGAAGGGATAAATCATGAAGCCCCCCATGACTCATCAAAACCGATCCCACCAAGGCTGGCAGTGGCTCTGCTCCTGGATGGGCCTGATAGGGACGCCGCCAACTCTGCTGGCGCTGGTGCT
>JAJDUS010000135.1 GCA_022826535.1 Prochlorococcaceae cyanobacterium jk18x1bzbins.87 | reverse complement strand
ATAAGTTGGTCAGGGCCGCTAACACCATCACCTTGCTATGGTTTTTGGCCAGGCCCCGTCGCCTGGTTTTCCGAAACCCCAACTGCTCCTTGAGCACCGGTCAGGGATGCTCCACCTTGGCTCTGACATGAGCCTTGGCACCCTCCATCCACTGTTGTACGGCCCCTTCTCCATCATCAGGCAGATGGCGGCGCTTCCCTGGCCCCATGGTGATAGACAGTCCACCTCTCGTTCTGCCATCTCCTCTCGCTTCTCAAGGCCTTGGTAGCCTGCATCCCCATAGAGCACCTTCTCTTCTCCATGCAATCGCTCTGCTGCCATCCCCCCATCACTGACATGAGCCGAGGTGGTGGCCACAGAGTGGATCAAGCCGGAATCCTTATCCACCCCAAGCGTACCTTCATGCCAAAGAACCACTGGTTCCCTTTAAGGGTTTGGTGCATCTGTGGTTCCCGTTCCCTCTTCTCATTCTTCGTGGAGGTGGGGGCATGGATGATGGTGGCATCCGGGATGTTGTCTTTGGCAAGATCAATCCTGGCGAAGCGGCGGACGGCGCCGGTGTCAATCAGGGCATCTTCCATGGCGTCGCCGGTCAGGGACCACCAGCTCTGCATCAGGTGAATCCGTAGCATGGTCTCCAACCCATAGGACGGCCTCCCCCCTTGCGAGTAGAAAGGCTGCATGACCTTTACCAGGCGCAGTACCGCCTCCATCTCACAGAGGAACTTCTCCTTTCTGGTCTGCTTCCTCACGCGGCTACGCTACCAGTCGTTGAAGCCCAACTACTACTCCTTCACTCCCATTCTTTCCTTCCCAAGTCACACTCAGTCTAACCACCCTCAGGCCGCTGGAGGGGGGCAGGGGGGCCCTTTGAAGTTTTCCAGGCTTTCCTTAAGTGGTTGTGTCAAGTCTGTAAGTCCCGAACCATGGGTGCCCACAAGGGCTACGACCCCAAAGGGTTCGTCCAGTTCATGCGCTGGCAGGGCGTCACACCTCATGGCACCCAAAACACCCATCCCCTTGTAGGATCAGCCACTAACCAGCAGCAGGAGCCGCCAGGGCTACCGACAACCTCTGAACGCCCGAAAAGGGATTAAGAAGGTGGTTGGCTGGATCAAGCCGAGCCGGCTTGCGGCAGTTCAAACAGGGAGGACAAGGCACTGTGGGGGCTGTCTTCCCTATGATCCGCCTCGGCAACGTCTTCCAGCCCAGGGTGGCCGTGGCATGAACAGCCCAATAGGCCACATCAAGCGACACACTTGACGACGGTGGGACAATAACCAGACCATAACAACGCCAATCCCCATGTCGCAAACACCAACGGGACACCTGCACAACTCTAAGCCCACCAATTCCCCACTCTCAGACTTTTCTCTGATCCATAAACTGGACCCCTCTCAAGCCTTTGTCTTCAGCTTCACAGGGAGAACTTGCCGGCTCAGCGGCACTGGCGGCGTGGGGGGCGGGGGACTTGCGGGATGAGCCTTTGCCAGGCTTTCCAGAGATTTTCCAGGATGAATAACAGGACTTCTCCTCAATAATCTCGGAACCAGAATAACGATTAATGATTCTCTTGATGGCTGCCCACTTGTCGTTCTGCAGCTTGTCAGAGGGATTCATTCACAGCCTTCAGTTGCTGGTGGTGTGCTGGAAGCAATTCCACACTGGCCTGCGTTAATCTGCTGCAGGAGTTGCAGATCATGGGCAAAATTTTGCCGCCGCTCACCTGTGAACTTCTCCAAATTGTGATGTTGTCAAGCAGCTCTGTAAAGGGGATGGGCGCCGTCAGGGATGAGCTATTTCCAGGTGAGAGGGTCCGGTTATGGTGGGCAGCTATGGCTGGTTGGGGGAGAAGGTTTCCAGGGCAAGAGCCACACGATGCATCACCTCTTGCCAGTTGCCATACTCCCGCTGGCGAAAGAGGCGCATGGATGCGTACCAGAAGGTGGTGTCCCCTGCCATGCCCCAACGCCAATCAGGGATATGGCGGAGCAACAGCCATGTGGGCTTCCCCAATCCCCCTGCCAGATGGGCCACAACGGTGTCCACCGTAATCACGAGATCACAGTTCATCACCATGGCAGCGTTCTCCACAAAATCCCAGGTCTCGTTGATCTCCTCTTGGCAGCCAACAAACCGATCAAAGAACTTGCACGCTGCCAATTGCTCCGATCCCAGACCCTTCTGCAAAGATAGGAAACTGGCACATGTAGTTTCAGTGATGGGTGCAAAGGTTTCCAAAGGGGCAGATCGTCCCCTCAGAACAGCTCTCTCGGTTTTGGGATTGCCTTGCCAGTTAATGCCGATGATGGGCCTCTTCTCTGAAGATAATTTCTGTTTCCAGTATGAAATCTTTTCTTCTGGCACCTTGATATAGGATTTGTTAATCAGCGGATGATGGGGCCTAACATTTAGATGTCTTGGTAAAGATAGAAGTGGTAGCCATTCTCCTGTGGTGAGTTGATGGGCCTCCTCAGGACTATAGAGTTCCGTGGCAATTCCTGAAGCACGAATGAGGCTATGAAGCTTAGCCAGTGTACAAAGAGCCACATTTATTCTCTTTTTTCTTATTAAAGGAATGTAGCGCATAAATTGTAAAATATCTCCCAATCCTTGTTCACCCATAAGAATCAATTTATTTTCTGAAGGACTATTCAATTCATCCCACTTCTTCAATGAAGTTTGACCATGTAATTCGCCCTTCTCACGAAGTCTCCATTCATATTCCTCCCAACCATTTTCATAATCTCCAAAAAATAACAAGCACATTGAGAGATTAAAGTGGGGCGTTGGATAGTCTTCATTTAAGGAGATGACTTTCCGATAGATTGTAATAGACTCTTGTAATTTCCCTTGTTCTGACAAAGCAACGCCCAGGTTGTTGAGGGCTTCTGGGCGATTGGGTTCTATGGCCAGGGCTTTCCGATAGCAATCAACGGCCTCCTCCAGTTCTCCTTCCTCCTTCAGGGCCGTGCCCAAATTGTTGAGGGCTTCCGGATAATGAGGTTGGATGGCTAGGGCTTTCCGGTGGCAATCAATGGCCTCCTGCAATTCTCCTTGCTCCTTCAGCGTCGTGCCTAGATTGTTGAGGGCGTCCAGGTAATGGGGTTCTATGGCCAGGGCTTTCCGATAGCAATCAATGGCCTCCTGCAGTTTTCCCTGCTCCTTCACCGCAGTACCCAGATTATTGAGGGCTTCTGGATAATTTGGCTTGACTTCAAGGGCTTTTTTCAAGAATACTATCATCTCTTCAATGTTGTTTTCCATATAGCGGATTACTGCTAAATTACCAAAGACAGAGTGATGATTACTTCCTTCTTTGATAAGATCTTTGTAAATAACTTCTGCACTTTTGTAATTTTTTTGTTCCATGAAAGCCAAAGCCTGGTGCAATTTTTCCCGTTCAGCATCATGGATTTTCCCTTGCTTTCCCTTGCTTTTCCTTGTTTTCCCTTGTTTTTTGTAGGCTGGTGATTTTCCGGTGTTCCCCAACTCCCAAAAGCCTTTGGCCATGAACCCTGCTCCAGCCCAGCGCATCTTTGGTTGCCACCACACCATAGCCGCTGTCCTATGGGCCTGTCAAGGGTCAAGGCTTCGCGGACCTCAACCACCAGGAGTCCAGCATCCCCCCTCAAGCATGGGGGCAGGACTTCACCATCCCCAATTTGATGCAAGCACTGGGCGCAATAATCGTAACGGCCAGACAGGATGCCAAAACCCGCCATGGTTGGCGCCCTACAATCTCTGGCCACTAGACCCTTTCCCATGGTTGCCAGCGACGCCAGCCCCACCACCTTTGCTGGTGTTGGCGCCGTAGCACGGCAGGCCTTCCCCCTGGCCGCCATCACGGGCCATGACACCGCCAAGCTGGCCCTGCTGCTGGCGGCTGTGGATCCCGGCCTCGGTGGCGTGATCATCGCCGGACGCCGTGGCACAGGCAAATCGGTGCTGGCGCGGGGGCTCCATGCCCTGCTCCCCCCCATTGAAATCCTGCAGGGCAGTCTCAATAGCGATCCCGGCGATCCCCAGGACCGGGATCCCATCACCCGTGAGCGCTGGGCCGGGGTGGCGCCTGAGCAGTTGCCCACCCGGGTGGTGCCGGCCCCCTTTGTGCAGGTTCCCGTTGGCGTATCCGAGGACCGGCTGCTGGGGGCCGTGGACGTGGCGGCCTCCCTCAGTCGTGGTCAGGCGGTGTTCCAACCGGGGCTCCTGGCGGAAGCCCACCGGGGGGTGCTCTATCTCGATGAGCTGAATCTTCTGGATGACACCATCATCAATCTGTTGTTGGAGGCGGTGGGCAGTGGCTATAATCGCATTGAGCGGGAAGGCATCAGCACCAGCCATCCCTGCCGCTGCCTGCTGCTGGCCACCTACAACCCGGAGGAGGGCCCCGTGCGGGACCATCTGCTGGACCGCTTTGCCATGGCCCTCAGCGCAGATCAACTGTTGACCCAAGACAACCGGGCCGCGGCAGTGGCCACGGTGCTGGACTCGGCCCATGATCCCCAGGGGTTTCGTCAGCAGTGGCAGCAGCAGACCGAAGCCATGGCCACCCAGTTGTTGCTGGCGCGCCAGTGGCTGCCGGATGTGCAAATCACCACGGCCCAGGTGACCTATCTGGTGAAAGAGGCCATGGGAGGTGGGGTGGACGGACATCGGGCGGAACTGTTTGCCATGCGTGTGGCCAAGGCGGCGGCAGCGTTGGCGGGTCGGGATGAGGTGCTGGCGGAGGATCTGTGCACCGCTGTGGCATTGGTCATTGCTCCCCGGGCCCGGTTTGACGAGCGCCAGCCGCCCCAGGGTCAGCCGCCCCCCGCCCCGGAACCGGAACCGGGACAGGACCAGGACAACAGGCCGGAACCGGACCCACCGGAAGAGCCGGATCATTCCCCTGAGCAGCAGGGGCCTGCCACCATTCCGGAGGAGTTTCTCCTGGAACCGGAAGCAGCCGCGGTGGATCCGGACCTGCTGGTGTTCCAGGCGGCAAAATCCCGGGCAGGGCGCAGTGGCCGCCGGGCCGTGGTGAACAGTGACAGCCGGGGCCGTTATGTGCGCCCCATGCTGCCCCGGGGACCGGTGAAGCGGATTGCGGTGGATGCTACCCTGCGGGCGGCCGCTCCCCACCAGAAACAACGCCGCCAAAGGGATTTGAGCCGCCCTGTCATCATTGAAGAGAACGACCTGCGGGCCAAACAGTTGGAGCGGCGGGCCGGGGCCCTGGTGGTGTTTCTGGTGGACAGCAGCGGCTCCATGGCCCTGAACCGGATGCAGGCGGCCAAGGGGGCCGTGCTGCGCCTGTTGGGGGAAGCCTACAAAAATCGGGACCAGGTGGCCCTGATTCCCTTTCGGGGGGAACAGGCGGAGGTGCTGCTGCCCCCCACCCGCTCCATCACCGCGGCGCGGCGGCGGCTGGAAACACTCCCCTGCGGTGGCGGCTCACCCCTGGCCCATGGCCTCACCCAGGCGGCCCGGGTTGGGGTCAATGCCATGGGGGCTGGCGATATCGCCCAGGTGGTGGTGGTGGCCATTACCGATGGACGGGGCAATGTTCCCCTGAGCCGCTCCCTGGGCCAGGAGGAGGACGCCAGCAAGGATGTGCGCCAGGAACTGTTGGAGGTGGCGGCCCAATACGGGCGGTTGGGCATCAGATTGCTGGTCATCGATACGGAACGCAAATTCATCCGCAGTGGCTTTGGCGAGGACCTGGCCCAGGCGGCCCAGGGTCGCTACGTGCGTCTTCCCAAGGCCACCAGCCAGGCCATGGCCGCCATGGCCACGGAAGCCCTGCAAGGCATGGTGTAGCAGCCCATCCGCGGTGCTGTACCTTTGCGCAGTCACAGGGATGGTGGACCGTGCGCGTCGCAGTGATTGGCACCGGCTATGTGGGCCTGGTCTCGGCGGTCTGTCTGGCCCATATGGGCCACATGGTGGTGGGGGTGGATAACGACACCGAGAAACTGGCCCAATTGCAGCGGGGCCAGAGCCCCATCTATGAGCCTGGCCTCCAGGAAGACCTCACCCTGGCCATCGGCACAGGCCGACTGCAATTCCATGGGGATCTGGAGGCTGCCGTGGGGGGTAGTGCCGTTATTTTCATTGCTGTTGGTACCCCCCCACTGCCCTCCGGTGCCAGTGACACCAGGGCCGTGGCCGCGGTGGCCACCGCCGTTGGCGCTGTCCTGGCCGGTGATGACCAACCACGGCTGGTTGTGAACAAGTCCACTGTGCCCATCGGTACCGGTGATCGGGTGCAAGACCTGGTGGCTCAAGGTGCCGCTGCCGCAGGAGCCCCACCGCCACCGGTGACGGTGGTGAGCAATCCGGAGTTCTTGCGGGAGGGGCAGGCCCTTTGGGACAGCTACAACCCGGATCGCATTGTGCTGGGGAGCAATGATCCGGCAGCCCTGCTCACCATGGAGCAACTCTACGCCCCGCTAATCAAGCGCCGCTGCAGGGGCTGCGACAGTAGCCACCCTGGTCCCATCCCCCTGATCAAGACGGATCTGGCTTCAGCGGAGATGATCAAGTATGCCGCCAATGCCTTCCTGGCCACCAAGGTGTCCTTCATCAATGAACTGGCCCAACTCTGTGATCGCCTGGGGGCCGACATCACGCTGGTGGCGGATGGCATCGGCCTGGATCAGCGCATTGGCCGCGCCTTTCTGGATGCCGGGATCGGCTGGGGAGGCAGTTGTTTGCCCAAGGATGTGTCAGCCCTCCTGCACACCGCCAGTAGCCGGGGCCTGCATCCCCGCCTCATGGAGGCGGTGACCGCGGTCAACGGGGACCAGCGCCGCCTGGTGGTGCGCAAGCTTCAGCGGGTGCTACCGGTGCTCCAGGGATGCACCATCGGCCTGCTGGGGCTCACCTTCAAACCCAACACCGATGACCTGCGGGAGGCTCCCGCCCTGGATATTGCCACCGAGTTGATCCGCCTGGGGGCCATGGTGAAAGGCTTTGATCCCTACTGGAGCCGGCAAGACCACTGGCCCAAGGCCCTTGGGTCGATTCAATGTTGCTCCAGTGCCATGGCATTGGCCAAGGGATGCCATGCTCTGGTGGTGGTCACCGAGTGGCCAGAGTTCAAACTCCTGGACTGGACAGAACTGGGCCAGGAAATGGTCCAGCGGCTGGTGGTGGACGGCCGCAATTGTCTGGATGGGGCGGCCCTGACGGCCGCTGGCTTCCACTGGCAGGGTATGGGCCGTAATCCACCATAGCCGCTCATCAGGGTGAAAAGGCTGGGTGCCCCCCATAGCCCTATGGCTCCGGAGTCTCTTCCACCCCCTTGGGATCGGCAAGCCGTTCAGCACCGTAGAGATCCTGAAACAACAGGCCAAGACCGACCGTCAGGTCCCTCAGGCCATCGGCCACGGCAGGATCACTGGTGATTCCCCGAATATCACTGCCGATTTGATCCAGATTGGTGGTGAAGCTTTCCACATTGGACAGAATGGTCTCTGCCTGGGTAGTGAACTGGTCCGTGGCATTCTCAACATTGACCAGGATCTGCCTGAGCTTGGCCATGGTCTCGGGGCGATCCAACTCCTCCGAGACATTGGCCAGATGGCCTGTGATTTTTGTGATACTGGCGGCGCTGGTGTTGATATGATCAACCGTGGGTTCCAGCCGTTGGACCAGATCCTGAAGGGATTGGATCAGGATGTTGCTGTTGTCGGCGGCAGTGTTGATGCTGTCGTTCGTGTTGAGCAGAGCTTGGGCCATGAGGTCCAGGGTGTCCAGGAGTTCCAGATCGATGGCACGATCCAGCAGTGTCGTGGCACTGGCCATGGCGGCATCCAGGGTGGGACCTTGGGCCCCCCACAGCACATCACCGGCGCAAAGCTGTTGTGCGGATGGGCAGTCTTCCGCCGTGGGGGGCCTGGGAGTGGTCAAAGGGTTGGAGGAGCCGCTCAGCACCAGTTGGGCTGTTCCCCCCAGCACGCTGCCGGTCGCCACATGGGCGCGAACGGGTTGAGCGACGACCAACTCGAGGTCACTAATCTGCGCTTCCACAGCCACAAAGCCGGGCTCCGTCCTAATGGATTGCACTGTGCCCACGGTCACACCCCGGTAGAGCACAGTGGAGCGGGGGACCAGGCCCGCCGCGTTGTCAAGGCGCACGGTGATGGACCAATCGGCTCCAAGGAACCGGTGCCCTCTCAGGTGAAGCCAGAGTCCGGAGGCTACGGCCAGGGCGGCAAGGATGCTCAAGCCAACAGCGGCCTCGCGGAGGCTACGACGCATGGCCATCAGTCAATTCAGATTGCATGGGCCCCTCCAGGCTGGCGCTACGAAACTGTCGGACATAGGGATTATCCGTCATCTCGAACCCCTGCACAGAGCCGCGCCATTGGGTAGAACCTCCGTAGAGCATGGCCACATGGTCAGCAGTACGGCGAATTGTACTCATCACATGGCTGACCACCACAGCCGTTCCCCCAACGAATTCCGTGGTTTTAACAATCATATCTTCAATCCTGGTACAAGCCACCGGGTCAAGGCCCGCTGTGGGCTCGTCAAACAGGAGAAGGGGAGGGTGACTGGCATCGGCCATGGGATCCTCAACAATGGCCCGGGCAAAACTGACCCGTTTCTGCATTCCCCCTGAGAGCTGGCCCGGCATCAGATCTTCAATGCCCTTCAAGCCCACCTCCTCCAGGACCTTGGAGACCCGTGCGCGGATGGCTGCCGGAGAAAGCCGGCGGCTGCGCTGCAGTAAAAACCCCACGTTCTCCGCAACGCTGAGGGAGGCCAACAGCGCAGGGGACTGAAACACCATGCGCACATCCATGGGGTTGTCCTGGTCTTCCCGCAAATAGACCTGCTGTTGGCCATAGAGGCTGAGACAGCCCTTGGTGGGGAGCAGCAGCCCCGCAAGCAGCCGCAAAATGGTGGACTTCCCCGTCCCGGATGGCCCTACAACAGCAACCTTCTGTCCCACACCCACATCCAGATCCAAGTGGCTGAGCACGGATTTGGCGCCAAAGCGTAGGCCGACACCGCGCAACTGGATGGCCAACGACTCCGCTGTCGCACCACCGGTTTGGGACATGGGCTTAACCTGCCAAGGGTATTCCTAGGATTCTCACACCTGGTGGCAGTGGTCTTGCCGCAGAGCACACAACAACAGTTGTCGGATCCCGCTTCCTGGAAGCGGAGGAACAATGGTCGTTCCGCGCCCAGGGGGCAGCCGGGGCGCTGGAGGCGGTCCTGGATCCTGGGCAGATCCTGTAAAGCCCTCCAGTGGCTCTCCCCCGGTCTGTTGATCAAGCGTTGGGTGCTCACCAGCGCCTTGGGCCTCCTGCTACTGGTGCTGGGTAGCACCATCTGGGCCAACCTGAAGCCGGTCTACTGGACCCTGGAGACCATTGAATGGACCTTGGCCAGCATCACCCAGGTGTTGCCCTACTGGCTGACCGGTCCCCTGGTGCTGCTCAGCGGCGTGGTCCTCATCTTGCTGGGTCAGGGCCGCACCTTCGGATCCATCAAGCAGGCCCTGGCCCCTGAACAGGACCGGCCCTTGGTGGATGCCCTGTTGGCCCAGCGTCGCCTCAACCGGGGGCCCAGCATCGTGGCCATTGGCGGGGGGACCGGCTTGGCCACCCTGCTCAGTGGCTTGAAACACTACAGCAGCAGCATCACCGCCATTGTCACCGTGACCGATGACGGGGGCAGCAGTGGCCGCCTGCGCCGTGAGCTGGGCATTCAGCCCCCCGGAGATATTCGCAATTGCCTCACTGCCCTGGCCAAGGAGGAACAACTGCTCACCCAGCTGTTCCGCTATCGCTTTGCCTCCGGGAAAGGATTGGAAGGCCACAGCCTGGGCAACCTGTTCCTCTCAGCCTTGACCACCATCACCGGTGATCTGGAATCCGCCATTGCCGCCAGCAGTCGGGTGCTGAATATTCAAGGGCAGGTGGTGCCCGCCACCAATGTTGATGTGCAACTCTGGGCTGAACTGGAAGATGGGCACCTCATTGAGGGGGAATCCCGAATCAGTGGCACCGGGGGCCGGATCCACCGGGTGGGCTGTCGACCAGAGGCGCCGCCAGCACTCCCCAGCGCCCTGGAGGCCATCCGCCAGGCGGACTTGATTGTGCTGGGTCCTGGCAGTCTGTACACATCCCTGCTGCCCAATTTGCTGGTGCCCCAGCTTGTGGAGGAAATCAGCCGCTCTCCAGCCGCCAAGCTCTACATCTGCAATCTGATGACCCAGCCCGGTGAAACCGATGGATTGGATGCGTGGGACCACGTGGCGGTGATTGGTCACCACCTGCATGGTCAAGGCGCCACCCCCTGCTTGTTTCCCGATGTGCTGGCCCACAGTGGCCATCTGGATCGCCACCTGGTGGAACGCTATCGGTCTGCGGGATCAGAGCCGGTCGTCTGCCCTGTGGACAAGCTGAGGGCAAAAGGCTTGCGGCCCCACCTGGCCATGATGCATGCCCGCGTCGCGTCCCTCAATGAGGATTCAGCCCTGATCCTGCGCCATGATTCCCTGCGACTGGCGCGGGCCGTGATGCGCTTCTACCGCCAGCACCAGCGGCGTCAGCGGCGGGGGAAGGGCAGCACCCCATCACCACTCCACCCGTGAAAACCACCAGTCACCCCATGGGCGCAGTCATCATCAACCCACCAGCGCCCCGGTGCCCCACTGGATAACAACGGCAAAGCTCCCACATTTTCCCCCACGGATTGACTGGCCACGTCCCTGGTCGCCTGTTTGCTCACCACCATGTGCGCCCCGGCCGAGCCCTGCACCCTGATATGGTGAACACCATGGGCGCCCCGCCATGTTGTGAAAGCAAGAAAGGCCAAGGGCTGCTGCAAGTGGGGACTGCGGATCAAGAGAGGCGTGGCGTTCGGGGTTGCTGCAGGCCGTTGACATGACGGCTATTAAAAGTGCTACAATCCAAATCGCCCCACCTGTGTCTGCACGCCAGTCACGAGTGGATCCCATGGTCTCTGTGCATCAGGTCCGCCTGCCTTGTCCTGGGATAGTTCCGCTGCTTCTTCCACCCCCCGCGGGGCGGCTGTTCGCCATGCCGCCACTGCCCTTCTGCTCAGTCTGACCCTGGTTCTGGGATGTGCCGCGGGCCCACAAGCGGATACCCTGGTGAGCAATAGTGGTGTAACCCCAGTGCCTCGTTCCTTAACCCTAACTGAAGTCAACCCCATGGAAACCATCACGTCGCTGAACTTCTCTGAAGCCGTTCATGCTTCCCCTCATTTTATTCTGAGGGCTCCATGTCACATTATCAACATCGAGGACAGAGACAAAGACGGCTACACCGCCCTCCATCATGTTGCCTCACAGTCTTATTAAGGAGACAATCCCAACGCTTATACTCCTTGAGGTGATATACTGGCCCATATCTTGACCTTCTTTTTGCAGGCTTCTGTTAAGGAAAGTCTGAAAAACCCCAAACCGCTTTTACAGAAGACTCTCACTCCTCTCTTGCAGCAAGGCTTTTGAAAAACCAGAGCTGAGCCGGAAAGAGGTTTCCCAGTGTTTCCTCAATGATAACGTTTAATGGAAAGGCATCTCAGCATTCAAGGTGTTGATCTGTTCGACCAAACGCTGGTTGGCTTGGGGTAGCCAGGACCGCAACAGTTGATCCAACGTCGGGTCAAACCAACGGTGCAGACAAGAAAACGGTTCTGCCTGAAAGCCCCGCCGCTGTTTATGGCTTCCCCCTGCTCCCGGATCAAATTGCTCGATTCCCTCCTCAAGGGCCCAAGCAATCGGCCTGTAGTAGCAGGTCTCAAAGTGGAGACCGCTCACCTCCACATGGCTGCCCCAGTAACGGCCCCATAACTGCCGACGATTCCGCAGACAGAGGCTCATGGCCAACGGCCTCAACGGATCACCATCATGGGCACTGAACAGCACCAGATGGTGACGTAGCCGCTGCTCCGCCAACTGGAAAAAGTCTTCTGTCAGGTATTTACTGCCCCAAGGTCCCCAGCGGGCACAGTGGGCACTGTAGAGTCCATGCATCTGCTTCAACATGCCTGGGGGAATATCTTCTCCAGCCATGGGCACGGTGGTGATGCCTGCTTGGGCAACAGTGCGGCGCTCCCGCTTGATATTGCGCCGTTGATTGGCATTAAAGCGGGCCAAGTAATCCGTAAAGTGATTCTCGCGGCTGCGGCGCCATTCGCTCCGGAGTTGGAGCCAGGTGGCGCAACCGGCTTGCTCCGCCAGCGTCGCCCAATCCGCTGCGGCATAGAGAAAGTTGGCGCTGAGAATTCCATTGCGCTCACATAGATCATCCACCAGCTTGAGCATGAGCTGGGTCATGCTTCGGGGGTCTTCACCAGGCGCCATGAAGAAGCGGTAGCCCAAGGCAGGGGTCAGGGGACTCATACCCAGAAGCTTTGGGTAGTACTCCAGCCCCAGTTGTCCCGCCACCCGGGCAAAAGCCTGGTCAAAAACAAATTCGCCATAGCTGTGCCCTTTGAGATAGAGGGGCGCCACAGCAATCAACTCCCTTTGACGCCAGAGGCTGAGGTGACAGCTCTGCCAGCCATGGCAGGGGGCAATGGTGCCGGAGATTTCCAGGCAATGGAGCCAGTCCCAGGAAAAGTGCGGCAGATCGTGGGGCGCCACCAGAGCCTGCCATGCAGTCTGTGGAATCTCGGCAATGGATCGATGCCAACGGGCCTGCAAATCCGCCCCCATGGAGCCTGCTCTGTTGTATGTACATTGTGACGCTTCCGGGTGGATTGGGGATGGCTGGTCTTGAGAACTCCAACTCTGTCCCATCAGCCAGTGCCCAGCAGGGTTGGGGCTCCTCCCTGGGGTTTATTTTGGCGGCGGCGGGCAGCGCCATTGGCCTGGGCAATCTCTGGGGACTGACCTATCGGATTGCCTTGGGTGGGGGCATGGCCTTTCTTGTGCTTTACCTGGTGGCCGTTGTGCTGCTTGGCTTTCCACTGTTGTTGGCGGAGCTTGTGCTGGGGCGCCACACACGACGCTCGCCCGTGCTGGCCACAGTGGCGGTGGGTGGTCCATCCTGGCGGTTTCTGGGTTGGCTCTTCCTCCTGAGCAGCACCCTGATTCTTGGGTACTATGCCGTGATTACCGGCTGGGTGGGACGGGCACTGCTTGCGGTCCTCCAAGGCCATCTCCCCACGGACCAGGCGGGCGCTGATGCCTTCTTCCTTCAACTGAGCGGAGGATGGGCCGAGGGTGTGGCCTATGGGCTCGTGCTGGCGCTGACCGCCGCCGTGGTGGCCACGGGGGTGCAACGGGGGATTGAGCGGCTGAGCCGCTGGTCCATGCCGGCACTGCTTGTGCTGCTCATGGGGCTGCTGTTGTGGTCTGCATCTCGTGCAGGCGCCTCTGCAAGCTATGCAGAGGTGTTGCTGCAGTGGCGCTGGTGCGACTGGCTGGATCCGCGAATCCTGCGGCAAGCCTTCAGCCAGGCGTTTTTCTCCCTGGGCTTGGGCAGCGGCGCCATGTTGGCCTATGCGTCCCACCTGGGGCAGGGTGATCCGCTGCCCCGACAGGCGGCCATCATCACGGCGCTGGATACAGGTGTTGGCCTCCTGGCGGTGCTCATCGTCGTTCCCTTGATGGGCCCCGTTGTCAATGGTGGCTACGGCGCAGTGGGCGCCCTCTTTGTGGCCATCCCCCTGGGCTTTGCCTCCCTTGGCAATGCAGGACCCCTGCTGATGGCGGCGTTCTTCTTTCTGGCCGCCATTGCCGCCATCACCTCGGCCGTCGCCTTGCTGGAGGTGCCCGTCGCTGTGGTGATGGACCGCCTGGGCTGGGGGCGAGCAAGGACAGCCTGGAGCACCGTAGCGGTGGTGGCCCTCTTGGGATTGCCCGCCCTGTTGAGTACGGACCTGCTGATGGCCAGCCATGATCTGTTTGGCGGGGTGGTGTTGATCGGCAGCGGTTTATTATTGAGCCTGCTGATGGGCTGGGTGGCCCCTCAACAGGTCAGGCAAGACTTGTCCCAACTCCCGCCGCCCCTGCTGCGGGGAGTGATGCTGACCCTACGCTGGGTGGCGCCCCTGTTGCTTGGGGGCGTTTTTGCGTTGTCCTGCGTAGAGATCATTCAGCCGAAGATCTCTCTCTGGTTGTGACCGTTTGCTGGAATCCATGACCAGCCGCAATAGCCTCCCGTCCCCACGTAACCGCAGCATGATTGTTGTTCGTGTGCCTGCTGTTCAGTGTCGGGGATGTTGACTGTCCAATGGGGAGAACACATCACCAGCCGGTGTGGCGAAAAGAACCTGGTTGAAGACCAAAACACCACGAAGCAAGGGCCGTGCTATTGTGAACAACGGGTTTTCCATCGGCTGGGCCCGATGCTCTGGCGACAGACAGGAACTCCCGTGATTTCCCGGACCGAGGGCCACCATGGACTACGCCATCCGACCAGCGCGGCCGTCGGACATTCCGGGGATCAAGTCCGTAACCAAGGATGCCGATCTCTTCCCGCCAGACATGCTGGACGCCATGATCGCGGGCTGCATGGGGCAGGCCAATGGTGACATCTGGTTTGTCTCGGTTGCCGATGGGCAGGTGGTCGGGTTTGGCTTTTGCGAACCGGAGCGCATGACAAGCGGCACCTGGAACATCCTTGCCATCGGCATCCTCACCGGTTACCGGAGACGCGGCCTTGGCAGGTCGATGGTGCGGTATCTGGAGGATCGCCTTCGATTCCATGGGCAGCGGATTCTCATCGTCGAGACAATGGGAACGGCAGAATTCAGGCCAACCCGAGCCTTCTATAACGCCATTGGCTATGCCGAGGAGGCCCGTATTCGTGAGTTCTACGGGGCCGGTGCAGACAAGATCGTCTACTGGAAGCGTCTATGATGCCGACAGCAGTGCAATGACACACCCCGCAGGGTGCATCGGCAGACGGGGCATCTCAAGGCTCCCCCCGGTCACCCGGTGTGGCTGTCCTTGAGGGATTCGGCCTGCTCCCCTGGGCTGGACTCAACAGCCTGCCCAGGGGTGTGGGGACGGCGCCAATCCCCATGGCGGCCCCCTTGTTTGGAGAGCAGCCGCACCCCACCAATCTCCATGGCGGGATCCAGGGCCTTGGCCATGTCGTAAATGGCCAGCAGACCCACCTGCACAGCGGTGAGGGCCTCCATTTCCACCCCCGTTTGGGCATGGGTGGTCACGGAGGCCTGAACCCGTAGGGCAGATTGGTGGACCATGGGACTGATCTGCACCTCCACCCCATGGATGGGCAAGGGGTGGCAGAGGGGGATCAACTCCCAGGTGCGTTTGGCGGCCTGGATGGCCGCAATCCGGGCCACGGCCAGAACGTCCCCCTTGGGAAGATCAGCCTTAGTGATGCGTTGAAGCACATGGGGATCCATGGAAATCCACCCCTCCGCCATGGCTTGACGGTTTGTGGATGGGCGCTCCGCCACGGAGACCATGTGGGCCTGTCCTTGGGCATTGAGATGGGAGAATTCCACAGTTGGTCAAGGGCTCCGCCCTCCACGGGATGGATGGATCAGCTTAGCCTGGCTCCGTTCGGATTCAGGATGTCCATGGGCTGGGCCAGATCGGCGCGGGACCAGTATTGATGGCAATTTGGAAGCGCCCCTCGACGCTGCTCTGCGTCTTTCTCACCCTGCTCTATGACCGCGTTGGCGAAAGCGTGGTCTTCCCTCTCCTCACCTTCCTGGTGGCTCCCCTGGTGCCGGCCGGTCAGCTGGGGCTGGTGATCGGCCTGCTGGGGGGCAGTTACACCATGGCCCAATTCCTGGCAACGCCGGTGATTGGCTCCTTGAGCGACCACTTTGGGCGGCGGCCTGTGCTGCTGGTTTGCATTGCCGGTTCTGCTGTGGGGGTTGGTCTGTTTGGCGTGGGCGCCAGTCTTGGCGGCGCCAGCGCCGGCTGGGGCTGGCTCGCCATGGTGGGTGGGGGACTGCCGCTCATGTTCGCAGGCCGGGTTCTGGATGGGGCCACGGGAGGAACAGCCGCCATCGCCCAGGCCGTGATTGCTGACACCACCCCACCCGAGGGGAGGGCCCGTGCGTTTGGGCTCATTGGACTGGCCTTTGGCCTGGGGTTCATCATTGGGCCGGGGCTGGGGGGCTGGCTGGCGGATGTGCATCTGCAACTGCCCATTGCCATTGCCGTGGCCATCGCGCTCCTCAACTTCCTGGTCACCTTTCTACTGCTCCCGGAAACCTTGCCCCCCACGGCCCGCCAGCCCATGCCCAGCCTGCCCCAGCTCAATCCCTTTCATCAGGTGCTGGACCTGCTGCAGGATCCCCGCGTGGGGGGGCTGAGCCTGGGGTTTGGCTTGTTTTTTCTGGTGTTCAATGGCTTTACCACCATCCTGGTGCCCTTCCTCAGCCTGGTGTTGGCATGGCAAGCGGTGGACGTGGGGAAAGTGTTTGTCCTGGTGGGTGTGGTGGCAGCCCTGGTGCAGGGGGGGCTGATTGGTCCCCTGAGTCGTTGGCTGGGGGAGCAGCGCCTCACCATGCTGGGCATTGGCCTGGTGTTGGCGGGGTTCCTGCTGGTGGGCCTTGCCCAGCCGGAGGCCAACGGGCAGGAGGCCCCCATGGCCCAACCAGCGATTTACAGCGCCGTGGTGCTCCTGGCCACCGGTGTTGGTGTGACGTCCCCCTCCCTGCGGGCCATGATTTCCCGACGACTGGACGCCAATAGCCAGGGGCGAGGTTTGGGTAGTCTGCAGGCGTTGCAAAGCCTGGGAACATCCATTGGTCCCCCCGTTGCTGGCGTTTTGTTCACCTTGGCGCCCCGGGCTCCCTTCTGGGTGGCGGTTGCTGCTCTGCTGATGGTGGCGGTGCTCACCAGCGGCGCCTTGCAACGACAGCGCCATCACCATGCTCCTTTGGCATGATTGTGGTGAAGCCAGCCCTGGCCCCTTGGGAGCAAACCCAATGACCACCAGAAAAAAATGGTCTTTGGCGTTTGTCCCAAGGCCATTCGTGACCATGCCCCCACCACTGAAGTGGGGAACCCGGTCTTCGCCGCCATAGGGCAAAGCCAAATGGGGGGGCGGCCGCTGGGGAGTCACCTACTGCGCCCACACTTCAACCACCAACTTCAATCTTGGTCAAACCCAAGAGCGGTAACCCCTGGGTTGCCCGTGTCTATAGCCAGGGCATCGACCGTGGCAGCGCTACGCGGCCGCCACAATGGTTTGCCTGGACTCAGCCCCACTCCCAATGCCACACCAAACCCGCCCCCGCCCCAAGACCGGCGGCAACCACCACAAGGACCGCTGCCGATGCCCCGCCTCTGGCCCCAGCGCATAGGCTTCATCAAGGACTGGTCCCGCATGTGGTCCGCCTCCCAACTGCTGGAAGGGCGGCCCCTCTTCGCCACTGCCGCCATTGATGCTAATTTTCCTGCCCCTGAGGAGGAGGACTTGTTCGCCACCGTGGCGCATCTGTCATGAGAACATTTGAACAAGCGGCAAGGGAATTGTCGAGGGTGCTATCGGCAGAGAGGCCATCGCCGGTCAAGGAACGATCATCAGAGGAACTCAGGGCCTATGGGAAGACAAAGGACCTGTGGACAGTCAAGCTGCTGCTGTATCAGGAGTGGGCTGTCCGCCGCAGGCAGGGTCTGCAAGGTTTGCCAGGTCTCCTGGATCATCTTCCTGTCCTGTTGTCGTTTGCGGATCCGGGGCTACGCGCTCCAGCCAGACAGGTGGCCTTGGAAGTTTGTTGATGGGCAACTGGTTCATGAAAGCTGAATCACCAGCGACAATGAATGGGTCCTGCTGTTCGCCCCCATGGCCACCACCCTCAACCTCACAAAACAGGACGGGCCAGAGCATCCCCCATTCTCCTGCCGTCCAACCGTTCCGCCGTGAAAGATCTGGTCACCTTTCATGTCCGGCCATCGGCCGGCGACATCCGCAACCGGGTGGAGTAGCTGGTCGATTGACCATCTGCCCAATCAAGCTGGCTCCCTGGTGCAATGCCGGGGCAGGCATTGGTTCCCCGTCAACTGCTTTCCAACGATGTCCGCCATCCGCTCCAGGTTGTCAGCGCCGTGGGCACACCGGATCGCGTCTTCCGCAACCGGACCCCTCAGGTGGTCCGCTGCCCAACTGCTGGGGGCTGGCGAGAATGGGACCCCACTGAACGGTCCCTGCTCACCTGCTAGAAAGAGTGAGGGAGGTTGCATCACGACCTCCTGCTGCGTTTTCTCTCCTCTTCTTCTATGGCAGCCATCGGCCTTTCCGCATCCACAATTATCAACCGGGAGCGCAGTTGGATTCAGTTTAACCAACGGGTGCTGGCCCAGGCCCTTAACCCTCAAACACCCCTGCTGGAGCAAGCCAGGTTTAGTGCTATCTTCAGCAATAATCTGGACGAGTTTTTCATGGTTCGGGTGGCTTCCCTCAAGTCCCAGGTGGAGGCAGGGGTGGAGGAACTCAGCCTGGATGGCCGCTCTCCGCTGCAACAATTACTGGATATTCGTGAGCAACTCACTCCTTTATTACAACAACAGCAATATCACTATAAGAATTATCTTGTTCCCAAACTACGGGAACACAGCATCGAGGTTCTCCACTATACAGATCTCAACAGTCGCCAGCGGGCCTGGACCACCCAGTATTTTCAGTCCCTTGTTTTTGCTGTTCTCACCCCCTTGGCGGTGGATTCGGCTCATCCGTTTCCCTTTATCAGCAACTTGAGCCTCAATATTGCCGTGCTCATTAAGGATGAATCAACCGGCAGTCACCAATTTGCCCGGGTCAAGGTGCCTAGAAGTCTCCCCCGCTTTGTGGATATCCCCTCCCAGCTTTCCCAGCTTGATCCTGTGCGCACTGTTGTTCTTTTGGAAGAGGTTATCGCCCATAATCTTGAGATGCTTTTCCCCGGCACGGTGGTGACAGCTCACTATTTTTTCCGGGTGACCCGTGATGCGGATCTGGAATATCTGGAGCTGGAAGCAGACGATTTACTGCAAGCCATTGAAGCCAGCCTGCGCAAGCGCCGTCTGGAGGGGAGGGTGGTGCGCCTTGAAGTGGATGAGCACATGCCCCAAGGGGTTGTGGATCAATTGATGGAAGGCATGGCTGTTGAGGAGGAAGATCTCTATCGCATCCGTGGTCCCTTGGGCCTGGATGATCTATTTTGCCTCACAACCACCCCTCAAACCCAGTTGCGGTACCCTCCCCATCGGGGGCGGATGGCGCCCCCCTTTCGTCGGGCCCAGAAGAGTTTGCTGGCGGATGGTTCTCTCCCCCAGGAGGAATTCGAGAGCGTCTTTGATGTGATTCGCCGTGGTGATGTCCTGGTGCATCATCCCTACGACCTGTTTGCAAGTTCTGTGGAGGAGTTTATTAACCAGGCCGCTGATGATCCTGAAGTGCTGGCCATTAAGCTTACTCTCTATCGACTCTCAAAGGAGTCGGCGATTGTGGATGCTCTGGAGCGGGCGTCGGAGAATGGTAAACAGGTGTTGGCTTTGGTGGAGCTGAAGGCTCGCTTTGATGAAGACAACAATATTCAATGGGCACGACAACTGGAGCGGGCCGGTGTTCATGTTGTCTATGGCGTCCTCGGTTATAAGACCCACACAAAAGTGACCTTGGTGGTGCGTAAGGAACGTCAAGCTGTGCGTAGTTATGCCCACATTGGCACTGGCAATTACAATGTGAAAACATCTCGTTTCTATACAGATCTTGGCCTGTTCACCTGCCGCCCCATGATTGGGCAAGACCTGGTGGAGCTGTTTAATTACTTCACGGGCTATGGGAAACAGCAGCGTTTCCGCAAACTCCTTGTGGCTCCAGTGACCCTCCGGGATCGCATGGAGGCCATGGTGAAACGGGAAATCAAACATGCCAAGGCTCAACGGGGAGGCCACATTCGCGCCAAGATGAATTCCCTAGTGGATCCTTCCATCATCAAGGGGCTCTATGAAGCATCCCAGGCAGGCGTTTGTATTGAGTTGGTTGTGCGGGGCATGTGTTCCCTGCGGGCCGGTGTGCCTGGGTTAAGTGAATCCATTCGGGTGATCAGTATCATCGGCCCTTTTCTGGAGCACTCCCGCATCTTCTGGTTTGGCAATGGAGGTAAACCGGAGGTGTACATTGGCAGTGCAGATTGGATGACCCGGAATCTGGACCGCCGGGTGGAGTGCCTGACCCCCATCGAGGATCCCTTGCTGCGCCAGAAGCTGGAGGCTCTTCTCAGCCTATACCTGCAAGACAACTGTGGAGCCTGGGAGATGGGGACCGATGGCTCCTACCTTCCGGTCCTCCGTCGCCAGGATGAGCCTGGGCGCAATGCCCAGTCGGTCCTGATCCGGTATTGGCAGGCCACCCAAGGGAAAGTAGACCCTTCGGACACCATGGCTTGGGAGGGTCACCGTCAAGCAGAAGGTTGAGGTGGAGCCCAGCTGAGATGGCCCGCCTCCGGCTGCCAGCGCCACCGCAGCAACCGGGAGAGGGGAGCGCCCCCCAGATGCTGGACCACTGCCCCCCCGTCTCCCAGGCACGCCCGCGGCCGTACGGTTGCCGCCAAAATTGCCTCCTCCGGATTCCGGCTCCAACGGGCCAGTCGGCACGCCCCCTCCAGAATGCCCACAATGGCGCCCGCCAGGGTGCCATCCTCCAGACGGCAAGCACCATGCTGCACCGTGATCCAGCGCTTGCCCCAGGGATAACGCCCCTCGGCCAAGCCATAGGGGGCCAGGGTATCGCTCACAAGCGCCACCCGGCCGGGGGCCATGCGGGTGAGCAGCACAGCCACAGCCGGATCCACGTGGACCCCATCGGCAATGAGCCCCAGGAACACTGGCCCGGATGCCATGCAGGCGGCGGCAATGGGTCCTGGAGCGCGGTGGTGCAGGGGAGGCATGGCATTGAATGCATGGGTCAGCAAGCGGGCCCCTGCCGCAAAGGCTGCCGCTGCTTGCCCCTGGCTGGCTTCCGTGTGCCCAAGGCCCACCACAATGCCCTGCTCCACCAGCCAGCGGAGGGCCCCATGGTGGGGATCCAGCTCCGGCGCCAGGGTCAGCAGGGCCACATCCTCTTTGCTGAACCCATCCATGAGCCGTTTGAGTTGGGCTGGACTCAGGGGTTGCACATGGCGCTCGGGATGGGCCCCCCGCTTGTTCAGCGCCAGGGAAGGGCCTTCCAGATGGGCCCCCAGCAGACGGGCCTCCCCTGCGCTCTGGTGCTGCCGCACTTGGCGCAGCAAGGTGAGGCTCTGGCGCAATCGCGCCGGTGGGGCTGTGATCAGCGTGGGACAGACGGCATCCACCCCCTGCCGCCGGAGCCACGCCAGGGCTTGATGAAGACGATCCAGGTGTTCGGGTTCCAGGTGCGCGAACCAAAGGCCTTGCAGGCCGTTGATCTGCAAGTCCACCGCCGCTGGACTCAACCAGTCCCCTTGCCAGTCCCAGTGATGGTGATGGCGTCCCTCTGCTCCATGAGACGCCTCGGGGCACAAATCACGGACCACCCCCTGCTCATCCAGGCGGAAGCACCAGAAACCTGGTTCCCCTGGCAGCCTGAGATGACGACAGTGCAATTCAGTCATGGCGGCCAGCCAAGCGCTGGGTTGTTAGCCTCCATCTTGCATGGGGATGGGTGCGGAGGGGCTTACCAGGCTATTGCACAGCGCATCTTATTCTGGTAATATCCTGGTGCCCTGATCAAAATTGGACAGTTCATGACCTCTCGACGTCCTTTCCACGAGGATCCATACGATCCCTATGAATTTGAAGATTATGTGAAGCGTCTCCTTGAAAAGGAATATGACTGTGAAGTG